>NZ_JBIUZW010000005.1:0-24719 GCF_044745245.1 Herbaspirillum sp. NPDC087042
GGATATGAGGGGTCGTATGACCGGGTGGCTGCCTTCAGCAGGCAATGGAAGGTGGGTCAAATGGAGAGGGTCAAATCTGCGAGCAAATCAACAGCTCAAAAGAAATCTTGAGGAATTTAGTTCTCTGGCAGGCGATTACCGTTAGTCGCAGTAGCCATCTCAGATTCTGATGTTGTCCTGAATATGTCTAAGCATTATTTAAAGGAGAAATTATGAGCGGTTTAGAACGTGAACAGCGGATTCGGGAGGACGAGAGAATTCGCGTCAATGAACGCATGCAGATGGAACGGAAGCAGGAAGAGAAACAGTTGAAATTGATTCGTGACGCGGAGAAGATGGCTGCGATCGAACACCATATTGCAGCTTACGGCTTCAAAGAAACGTGGGTAAAGGTTGTCACACCCTATTTGTTGCTGAGTATCTTGTTTGGCGTAGTGGTTGGCTTATTCAGATGGTTCAATATGGGAGATGAATCCCTCGTCATGAAGATAGTTGAGCCGGTGCTGTGGGCCTTTTCAGCTACAGCGATAGGTGCGTTGGTTAGCGTAATTGCGGCATGGCTAGAATGCCTTGAAGCGCGGTAGCGAAGGGATAGGAGGCCTGGCTCTGGAGATGTAACTGTGAGTATGAATGATGGTGAGGGGAAAACGCTATGTCATTCGGCTTGAATTTTCTTTATGTCAGAGAGACGTTGTAGCTGTTGAAAATATTCTGGCTGATTCTTGGCTAGCCATCGCACCACGGCTGCATTTTCCAACAGCGTTGATCCGATATACGTTTTGACGATCTCGAGTTGTAAGCTAGCCGGGCCGTAGCCCTCTTCAAGCAATTTGGTATCCGCTTGCATCGCGGATAATTCTCGCTCTAAACGGCGGAGAGCATCAGTTGGGGGAGCAGTTTTTTTACTAGAACTAGCCTTCCTTACAAGCTGATCAGGCGGAGTATTTTGAAGCATTGCTGTTGCGAGCTTCAGTGAATAGTTTCCGAGATTAATCATGGCTTGAGCTACATCGATTTGTCGAAATGGGGTCATTTGCTTCAGAACTCGGAACATTCCAGACGTTGCTGGCTTATCCGCTAACAGCGTAATGGCTTCGCTACAAATACCATCAAGTAATCGAAATCGCTCGCGAATCGAGTTCGGTGAAATAGCTAATGCATCGGCTAATTGCTGAATAGATGCTCCACGTTCGGCAGCGAGAACAATCATTCGGTGTGCTTGAACAACTGATAGACGATTTACCTGCTTGTTGTACGTATAGCCTTCGTCGTCAGTGGCTAGTAAGCACAATGCGTGTTGTAGTCCAAGATCCCGGAGAGCCTCTACGCGTAAGCGACCATCCAAAATGATGAATTCCCCGGCCTGACTTGGGTTATTCGTAACAACAATTGGCTCTACCAAGCCTATGGTCTTAACTGAGCTTTGAATTTGCAGATATACAACTGATTCCTTTATTCCCGTCGGTAACGGAATCGGAAAAGATAAATTTTCCAGCGGTATCTTGACGCATTCACGTTCGAAGCCTAAACGAACTGACTTGGGATGAGAGTTCGTCATCGTGTAGTACCCTTGCGAGGCAGAAGATCAGCTAAGGGCTGAGGAATGCTTATCAGCTTTTCTGATTCAAGCAAGGACGCAAATTCTCTATTCGTAAATAAATCCTTAAAAATCTGACGTGCCACTACGAGAGAATGTTGGACGTACTCAGATTTCTTTTGAATTCGGCGATGCATTTCAACTTCCCGCTTGTATAGCTTTGTGAGCTCTTCTGGAGTCATGGGCTTTCGATTTGCTGCCTTTGCGAAGCCATTATTTCCTTTCTTTCCACTACGAGCTCTTTGCTCCAAAATTCTGCGTACAACAGTAACTTTGTGACCTTTAAGTTCTCCGCTGTCATATGCGCTTAAAAGCAGTTGCTGTGTTTCGCTATCATTAGCACGAGAAATGCTGACGGCGAGATGCAATGGAATGTGGCCCGACTCAGCGGCGGCTAGAAGGCGCTTTTCTCCTCGTTCGAGAAGATTGGCTACATTGTTTACCCAAGAGGTAGTACATCCCAGCTTCGTTGCCACTTCATGATCACTGTATCCGCGCTGCTTCAGTACCCTAACTTGCTCCATTGTTTCAGCAGCTCTTGGCGTACGTCGAGCGATGTTTTCCACAATGCTCATGACATGTCCGGTTTGTTCATCTACGTCCAGAATTAGTGCAGCGATTTCTGTTTGGCCCAACATTTTGCAAGACTCTAGACGACCCTGGCCGCAAATGAGGGCATAAGGTAATGCTCCAGCTGTCGGAGGAACGCGTCGCACTGTGATTGGTCGTTTTAGCCCAATCCGTTCAATATTCTCAGTAATCGCCTTGTGAATTTTTTGGTTGCGCACGCGCGGATTCGCTATATTAATATCAGCGATAGGTATCATTTCGACTCGTGGGGGAGATGTGTTCATGCGACCTCTCGGAAGTTGGTCCGCCCCGCTAACTGATAGAAATTCGCCAATGACTCGGTGCGGTAAAAGTCCAATGAAAATTCGTTATCTGCCAGAACCGGCAAGTTTTCCGACGAAAAATCCAATGCGGGGAAAACGTAGTAATCATGGGCTTGCGTATTTGATGAGTCCATACGAACCACGATCGTTATATCTGGGTGAAGCCCAGCATCAAACCGAATTAGCCAGCGATGCGAACCTGCTGTGCTCGTTTTGCACCTTGCGATAACGAGCGACACAGAGAGTTCGTTGTTGACCGTTATTAAGTCGTTTAAGCCATTGTGAGAAGTCCATCCACCTGCCAATTGGATCCCCGCAGTTATCTCAGCTATAAGTTGCGGATGACGTTGACGTAAAGCACGATTGATTTCCAAATAGGTGTAGTCTCTGCGCGGCGTGTACCCAATAAGGCTGTAAGCTCGCAATAGGCTTCCAAAGCGCGTTCGATATGCAGAAGTGGAGGGGGCTTCGTCGTCTTCGTCAATCAACATTCCCGACAGCACTCCGTAGCGAGTCAATGTTCTTCGAAGTAAGTCCAGCATTGCAGCGTCATTTAGGTGCTGAGATCGATTCGCGATAACAGACTGGACTTCCACAAACATCGCTACAGGAACAATGGCTTCGAAAGCGCCATCTTTGCGAATCCATTGCTCGGGTGGATTCCTTACATGCTGAATTTTTAGCTTGAAAGAAGAGCGGTTATAGACATTGTTGCCAATGTATTTTTCGTTGGTGAGGATTTGGTGAATGGCACCTTTGCTCCAAGGTCTTCCTGCATCGTTCTTCAGGCCTTCCTGGTTTAGCTTGGACGCTATTACAAGTTCAGGCATCCCTTCTTCTAGAAACAATCGGTAGATGCGGTTGACTGTGGCAACTTCTTCTTCTGGACCTGGCACGAGAATGACGCGATCCGTTTGGATGCTTTTTTTTTGTCCTCGCGAGAGCAACCCCTTCGAATTCTGCTGTTCATCAACGAGCTGTCGGCGTAGTCCAAATCCTGGGGTGCCGCCTTGACGCCATCCTCGTTGGACAAGGTTGCACGCGCCATTGAAGACTTTTACTCCAAGTTCTCGGCTGTATTCAGCGGCCATGCTTCTCTTTAGGCCGATGAGAACCGTTGAAGATATCGACCCGTCGTTATCGAATGGCTCCGCGCAATAGATTATTTTTATGTTTCGTCGTTTGCACGCATAGACGTATGTGGCAGCTTCATCGGGGTCGGGGAAGCGGCCCCACCGGCTAATGTCATAGACCAAAATGGCCTTGAAGCTAGGAATGTCCTGCTCGACATCGTGGAGCAGGGCCTGCAAGCCTTTGCGGCCCCTGAGATTCAAGCCACTCTTGCCAGAATCCTCATAGGTTTTAACGATTGTCATGCCGTGCGAACTAGCATACTTGGCGATGACTAAAGCTTGATTTTCTGTGGAGTATTTTTGGTGCTCGGTAGACATGCGGACATACTGTGCAACCGGAATCTCGGATGCTAACGAGGGCTCAGCAGTACTGTTCTGGCGTGTTCCCGGCATGCGTTCACTCCACCTAATGGGCAATAGCTGTCTCGCCTACTATAGTTTTAAACTCTTTCAGGATGATGACCGTTTCATGACAGGAGTGGCGAATTCACTAGGTGCGGATATTGTTGCCGAAAATCAGAATCATCAAAGCCTGCAAGGAAAAAGCACTGTACTTTTTCTATGCTTGCTTATTGATCTTGGCTAGAGTCTTTTGCGTTTGCTGTTGTTTCAGTCGCAAATCGGCTGCCTTTGCTAGCTCGCTTGCTCGACGTGCGTTCTTAAGCTGCTGTTTGGCTTGGTCTTTCTGGGCTTTTACTTGCAGCTGCTGTGCATCTGGTTGCTCAACTAGTTCTCTGTATCGCATTTGCGCCTCCTTCGCATATTTAGTCGTGCATAGGTGATGACGCGGAAAGGAAAATGCCTCTCTGAATATCGAGAGGCATCTTTACATGAGTGGTGGTCGATTTAGCTAGTCTGTTTGAAGCCCGTACTTAACGATTTGCTGACTACTTCCAATTGCGAGTCAAGCTCGCCGGCAGACACCGCTGCTTTCAGTGTTTCGAGAGCGGGAACAAGTTCCGTCAAGGATGCCACCTCGACGGTATTCTTGCCTTTGGCAAGTTCGATAGCTTTAGCACCATACTTCACCGTAATGCAAATCTTACCGTTCTCTGCTGTCCACCACCAAGGACGAATGCGCTTGCTCGATTCAACAGTGCTGCGTGCACCTGTCTCTTTATTCTTGATTGTGCGAAGAACCGTTGGGGAAAAAACTCTGCCGTCTTGCTGCGCTTTCGCGAGCTGGAGTTGTTCCCAGATTTTCGCGATCAACCGGTTGCGGCGTTGCATAAGTGGTGGCATGCCACTCGGACGCTGCGTTGTCACCAGTTTCAGATTTGCCAGCTCGCCCATCTCGTTCTCCTATGTAAAGTTGATGTAGGAGAGGATGTATTCGCCTTTAAATGGAATCAACAGATTTCTGACTGCATCTCGGATGTCGGAACTACCGGGCTGTATGGCGGTAATAAATACCGACATGACTGAAGATCAAAAACGAATACGGCAAGCTTGCATCGAATGGATGGTTCATCATAAAGATGCCTTTAACTACGCAGTAACGCTCACACTCAAATCTTATCGACGGTTGCGGAATGACCATGGCCAGGTCGTAGAGCCATTAAGTCATTTCGAGGCAAAGCAGACCCTACGTTATTTCGTGAAGCGCTTCAATATATCGATGTTTGGGAAAGCTGCGAAACGATATGGTCGTTCGATCTCGATCATTCCCGTGTTGGAAGGGCATGGACAAGATAAGCGATTGCACTATCACTGCGCCATTGGCGGCTTGCCCAAAAAAATGAGTGTTGATGAAATTAATGTGGCAGTGAGAGATGCCTGGTCAAAAACACCGTTTGGATATGACGAGATTCATGTCTCACCCATAATTAGCACCAATTGGTTTTCTTACATCGGAAAGGAAATTGGTCGTATGAATGCAGACGTTATTGATTGGGAAAATACCGTGATTCCGCCTGCACCTGCGTTGCTGGTCTAAGCGCCCCTCGCAGCGAGAAAAATAAAGCGGCTAGACCGCTTTAATAGAAGTCAGCCAACTATCGAATCTTTCAGTCTAGAACTAAACGAAGAAATTCAGAACGCATCAGGTCTGATGAATTCAGATCCTGTAATCTCTGAAGCCATTCCATAGATAAACTGGTTAGGTGCAGCCCGAATAAATTCGGTTAATAACCAATTATGGTTAACATTGAAATGACCGGCTAACGCAATTGGATCGTAGCGACTTAACTCACTCAGACGGTGCATTACTGCGTACATGAGAACGAGTTGCGAGTTTGATAGTTCATCATGTCCTGCGACCGACTTTTTCAAGTACCAACGATTTTCTGATGAGAAAATTGGCATGATTCTCCGCCGAATCGTTTTGTGGTACCGCTTAAATTCTTCGATGCTGTTCTCGACATCTCTACCAGACCATCGGAAGCGTCGCTTGCGGCGGATTAGGTATTTCTCGGCCGTTTCAAATATTTCGAAGCCTGGCTGTATAACCTTCTGTGTATGAGCATTTATGTATCGACGGTCAACCTCTGCTTGAAACCAAGCTTCCTTCGAACCATCTCGACGCATGAAAGAGTGAGAGGTGAGCGGTATGAACAATTCTGTTGTTCCCTGATAGGTCAAACAATAGGCCCTATGAATGAAGGGCATTTGCCATAAAAGGTCTTTTAATGTGAAGTTCTTTCCAGCATTGTCTGGCTCAACAAGATACTTACAAAGAGACGGTAATATCCCACCACCCTGGAAGTCTACGATTTCGTGTGAAAGAGATTTTGGGCCAGGATTTGAGCGCCCACCTACGCCGTGATTTTCGGTGAATGTTTGCCCAACAGACGATAGCAATGCTTTCGTTGCGTTGAGAAAGCAATAGTAGGAAGTTAAAGGAGCTGATAATGCGGGTAGTGTGATAGACGCGTTATAAAAATGACGCGACTGGTCCCAATAAAAAAGTGCGTCCTTCTTATGATGTCGCTTTAGCCAAAGAGCGACAAAGTCCCAAGGGTCAGAGCAAAGAACTCGTTGTGTTCGGAAATTGGGTGCTATTAGGCATCCATGTAAATGAACTGCTTTCCCTGCAATGTGCAGCTTATGTGCGGTCATGAAATCCCCCAGATGTATCTTTTTCTTTTTCCAGCCATCGGAAATATGAACCAAAGAAAATAGCAGAAATCTTTGCTTTACATGTAAGTGCTTGATTCTTCTGAGCCTCTGTGCGATCAGGTTATATGTTGATCTTCTTAAGAAAAGAATACATCGTCAGATGCACGTTTTCTTTGATTGCAGAGGATCTATGTCGCAGGCAAAAACGCTTACGGAAAAAGAGCTGAAGAAAGTCCTTCTTTACATCTCCCTGCGCAAACATGCTGCGCGCAATCGTGCCATGCTGTTGCTTACGCACTGGTCTGGTATGCGAGTAGGCGAAGTTGCAGCATTACGCGTTGGCGATGTTCTGTCCTCGGATGGTTCTGTTAAGTCAGAAGTCCGGTTGCTGCCAGAGCAGACAAAAGGAAGCCATGCGCGCACGGTCTTCCTAGGGACCCGAATTCGTAAGGAGCTGGCGGTGTACATCGCAACGCTATTTAGACCATTGCCAGAAAAGCCGCTGTTCTATACGCAGAAGCGCGCAGGGTTTACGGCGAATACCCTCTGTCAGCACTTTCACCATCTCTATAAGCACGTTGGCGTCGAAGGGGCGAGCAGCCATTCTGGACGGCGAAGCTTCATCACAAACCTTGCTGCGAAAGGCGTCGGTGTACGCGTGCTAATGGCTCTTGCTGGCCATCGCAACATTTGCACCACTCAGGCGTACATTGACGTAAACGATGAATTGCAAAGGGCCGCAGTGGAATTGCTCTGATATCCGTTCAGTTTAGGTGCATTGCCCAAAGATGTATCCAGCCTTTCTCGGGGGTAATGGAGCCTCGAAACGGCCACCGTCGAGCAGGGGCAATCTTAAAAAAGTGGTAGTAACGGCGGAATAAGATTATCAATTTGATAATCAAATGCATTTTTATGTATTTGATCGATATTAATATTGACCGATACGGTGGGGCGTGCGTTAATCCGCGTCCAGATAACGTCTCATGAGCAAATGATGGAACTAAAAGAGCTTATTAGCGGCGCGCATCACCTGGTCGAAGCCAGAGAGAAAAAGCGAATTACGCAAATCGATATGGCAAATCGTATTGGAGTGGGATACCGAACTTATTTGGAATATCAACGCGGCACAAACGCTCCGTTGGCGATGAAAGCGTTACTGAATTTACTGAATTTGATGGATGACGCCGAAATAGTACGGGTCGTCCGCGAATGGAATGAATTGAAGGATAAAGTATGACGGAAATCACCAGCCAGCATGTCTACATCGAAGGTATTGATCCCTCTGCTGATCCTCTTACCCGATATCACGCATGCAAGGCAATGGCACGGGGATATGCGGAATCTAAAAAGTCGGAGAAGACGCGTCTGAGTCATGCTCGGGCTTTTTGTGCCGTTATTGTCAAGGCATTTTGGGGTGTTTTGTGCGAGCAGAACAGCGCAACACTGAGGATCAAACCTATCTCACTGTCACTTCCTTCCTTGGCCGTAGACGCACATAGACTTGCGGACGATATTGGGCGCCTCGTTGCCGGGTTTCCCGTGGAGGATGCTGGCTACTTAATCGGATCAATATATACCGTAATGCTCCCCTCGTCGCTACGCTCAAAGATGGGGGCATACTACACGCCCCCTCCTTTGGTCGCGCGGTTGCTAGATCAGATTGAGTCCGCCGGATTTGATCTTGCTCGCGGGACCGCGATTGACCCAGCTTGCGGTGGCGGGGCATTCCTCGCTCCGCTTGCACTCAGAATGGTGGCTCACGATGGTGGAGCCTCTCCAGAGTGGACATTGCGACGTCTGGGGAAACGTCTCAAGGGGTTGGAGATAGATCGTTTCGCTGCTTGGATGACGACTGTGTTGCTGGAGGCAGCAGTGCTACCGCTGTGTGTAGCGGCAAAGCGCCGTATGCCTGACCTGGTGACGGTGGGGGACGCATTACGTCCACGGGATCACGGTAGGTTCGATTTAGTCATCGGAAATCCCCCTTACGGCCGGATTTCGCTGGAGGAATCTATGCGTAAGCATTATGAGCGATCGCTTTATGGGCACGCCAATCTATATGGCCTGTTTACCGACTTAGCGCTACGTTTGGTCAAGCCGGCTGGTATTGTGGCCTACCTCACGCCCACATCGTTTTTGGGAGGGCAGTATTTCAAAGCACTCCGTCAATTGTTGACCCTGGAAACAACACCCTTTGCCGTCGATTTTGTGGCAGATCGGGATGGTGTGTTTGACGACGTGTTGCAAGAGACATTGCTCACCACTTACATCAAGAATGCCAGTGCCGTGCCGACCACGGTATCGATGCTCGTCCCACAAGGTTTGAACGCCGCAACTATTGAGAGAGTTGGAGCTGTGCACGTCAATAAGGATGGGAACCCTTGGCTGTTACCGCGCTCGTCAAACGACGCGGTGTTCCTTAACGCCATCGCTCAGATGCCCACTAGACTTGTGGACATTGGCTATGTCGTAATTACTGGCCAATTAGTCTGGAATCGTCATAAGAATCAGTTGCGGAATGTAGCAGAGGCTGAATCGTTACCTTTGATTTGGGCTGAGTCTGTAACATTAGGCGGATTCTCTTTCAGCGCTGACCGCCGTAATCACGTTCCTTACATTAATGTCGAAACCAACCAGCCGCATTTGGTTACGCGTCATGAAACGATACTCGTCCAACGCACAACTTCGAAGGAGCAGAATCGTCGTCTAATGGCGGCAATACTGCCACAGACGTTCCTCGACCAGTTTGGCGGGGTGGTGATTGAAAATCACCTCAACATGGTACATTCTCCGTTGGGGGCAGCGTCGAAAGTTTCCTTGGAGGCGCTGGCAATGCTGTTGAATTCCGAAGCTGCTGATCGGGCATTCCGTTGTATCAGTGGTAGCGTCGCGGTCTCAGCGTATGAGTTGAACGCTTTGCCTCTGCCGTCTGTTCAGCAGTTCGCTGAAATAGAGCGTTCGATTCAATCGGGTGCGACAAAAGCAATGATTGAACGACAAATTGCGACTTTTTACGGAATATCTTAAACGTGTCTTTCTCTGCTATCCCCAGTATTACCCTGATCGCCGAGCGTCTACCTGAAATCTTCCCTGAGGGAACTGAAAACCGGAACTATGTCATCCGTGAAATGGCTGCGCGCACGGTCTACGTGATGCTGTATGCAGATGCTATCGCAGGCAAGAATCGTTGGATTCGGCCAAGTCATGTTTATTTCATGACGCATGAACAGGCAGCTAACATCGATGATGCCGCTCGTGATGAGTGGTTCCGACTATCCATCAAACCGGGGTATCGTCCATATGGGACTCGTTGGTATGCGGACACGACCCGTGAGCCAGTTCGCGACGAGACACTTCGATCTGGGTTCGTCATTTGCCGTGCTGTTGTCGAGCTGGAGGGTATTCCAACTACATCATCCAAGCCTAAGTACGCTTTAGATCAGGATTTCGCTACGTTGTTTAGTCCTGCTTTGAATGGTACAGCGCTCGACGATGCCATTGTGGCTTGGCGGGCGTCGCACTTATCGAAGGCCGCGCTGGCGCGGCAACATCTGGTTAAACAGGGGGCGGGAGTCGCAGCTCAATCAGCCATCTCCGTTACCTTCCCTAACGGTGAAACGAGGACACTTGCGGCTGGGCCATCTAGCGTCATCGCCAAGGCGGTCATAGAGCAATTCGCGCCACGCTTTCTCAAGCAACCAGCAGTATTGTGGCTTTCTGAATCGGGCAATAAAGTTGTGGCACGAGATGAACGGCTTGCGGCAGCGTTAAAGCTAAAGATCGATGCTTCGAAGGCGTTACCAGATATCATCTTGATCGATCTCGGTGTTGACATCGGAGGTAACGAAATGCTCGTCGTCTTTACAGAGGTCGTTGCGTCTGACGGCCCTATCAATCGAGAGAGAAAGGCCTTGCTCACTGAGGTTGCTATCGATGCCGGCTTTGATGAAAAGCATCTGGCGTTTTTGACGGCTTATCTTGATCGCGCTGGAGCGCCATTCAGAAAGAGCGTGTCAGAGCTCGCGTGGGGTTCTTATGCTTGGTTTGTATCTGAGCCAGATAATCTCATTGGTCTTCGAGACGGGCAGCCGTTGAAACTATCAGATAGTGCCTAATGCCTTCCCGACGGTTGATACTCGATGTAATTGTTTTCGATGTGTTGTGCCTTGCATTGACGTGGTGTTTCTCGCGGGAGTGAGCATGCTCGTGCCTATGTGTTTGATGTTTTATTTGTGAGATGCGTTAGGCAATACAAGACCATTGAGGCAGTCCTGGGTGGACGTCTCGGAGATAAGATCGGATTGTCTTGCCTCCGTCCGACTTGGCATTATGCTCAGCTTCGGAGGGAGGGCTTGGTACTGCGGTATTACTTATTACTCTGTGCGGCCAGAATGCGACGAGCTTCGGCAACGGTCTGCTTCTTGGGCGTCGTGTGCAAGACACTCGGAACGCTAGACAGATCCCACGCAATTGCATCATTGTTGATGTATCCAACTTCTTTTGCCAGATAGAAAGAGGTGCCATCAGTGTCATGCAATGGGGTCAAGTCGACGCGAGGCATGCTGCCCTTAGTCGAGTTCCAAATGCCCTGAATGGTCTTTCCAAAGTTTTCGTTACGCTCGCTCGGAACGTTTCCGATAATCAAATGCGCGTGAATCCGCTTATTTCCGTTCTGGCCTTCGATCACGGGAATGGCAATGATCCTGCACTTGGATTTCGTACGCGCAGCACGACTGCGGTTGCCATGCATTTCCCAGTTCAGTTTCGTAATGAAGTAGCGCACCGCAGACCTTGCGGCGTGGACTGAGATGTCGTCCTTCATGGTAAGCGTCAGCATGTGTGACGCGAAATTGGTGTAGCGGTTAAGCAGGTGCTGATGCCCGCGTTGAAGATTGTTGTTTTTCATTTTTTATTATTCTTATTTTTGTGTTACAGCACAGGTTGTTCTGTGTTGATGTGGTCATTGTGTACGGTATCTGACCGGCTGTCTATTAAATCGGCGGGCTTTCAAAAGCCCGCCATGCGTGGTCTTTTGCCGTTACGTGTTTTGTGCTGCGGCAAGTGCGATCTGCCCGTTTTGAAGCGTCAGTCGCTTTTGGGGATCATTGTCTTGCGCAAGCCTGAACGTCTTTTTCGTACGATTCGATTGCAGGGCGTCGATGTTCATTTCTCCGGACAACTGGCTGGCGTAGAAACGTTCGATCATTTCGACGGAAGTGCGAGCGTTTCGTGCGAGAGTCAACAGGTCGATGTTATCCCCGTCGAGCAATCGGAACATGATGCAAGTGTGACGGAGGCTGTAAATCGTACGGTCTTCTTCGAGCGCGCCTTTCTTGAAGTTCAGGTCTTGCAGCAGATAGTTGAATTGTTGCTGGAGCTTGCGTAGTGCCGTTCCACGATTGGTATAGGTCGGCATGAACACATAGTCGTCTGGTTCGGCAAGTTCGCTTTTCGCATTCTCAGTCTGGATTCCTTCGTAAATGGCGACGGCTTTTTCGAGGGTTACGATTGGCTTGTCGTGCTTCTTGCTTTCTGGCAGCGTCAGTCGCAAGAACGTATGATCGCCGCGCATGATCTCGATGTGTTTGTGGCACATGTTCTTCAAGTCAGTGGGGCGGATGAAGCCGTTAACCATGAACGCGATCATGTTGGGCAAGTCGTTGGTGATCGTTACGCGTCGAATCTCCTGTTTTTTCTTCTGCACTTCGTTGGCCGCGGGTTGTAATTCGACGACTTGACCAACGAGTTGCTTTGCCCGGGCAAGAAGCGCGTCGTACTCGGATGGTCGGAACCAGCCACGAGGTTGATCCTGTTTTTGCACCTTAGGGAATAACGGCATTGTTTTCAACAAGTGCCGATTGTGCGCATATTCCAGGACCTTACGTACCAGACCCAGATACCGCTGGATGGATGATCCCGACAAGGTTTCGCCGAGCTTCGCCACGAATTTCTCAAGTTCATCGAATGTCACGTCTGCAACGTCCATGGTGCGGAAGCGCGGAAGTATAGTGGCGTCGAGAAAGTACTGGTCGTTCTTATGAGCAGCCTTGGAAATCCCTTTGCGCGTTACCCGCGATTGCTGAAGCTCCATCATTGCCCTGGCGCATACATCGAACCGGCTCTTAGGCGATGTGCTTGCCCCGCTCAGGCGCTGGAAAACGACTTGTTCATACAACGCCTTCGCAGCCTTGAAGGCTTCGCTTTTGTGTTCTGACTGCGAGCTGCGTTTGATGGTCTTCTTTGCGTGTTCGTCGTACAAGCGGATCTGCCAGAACTTGCTGGCGGCGATCCGATAGATTTTGAGTTTCTCGGGATAGCCTGGTACGTTGTGCAGGGATCCGGGGATTGGTACGGTACGTGACGCCTTGGTCGGTGTCGAAATCGAACTGCTAGACGCAGCTTGGGCTGCTGTTGTGATACGGGTCATTTTATTATTTTTATAAGTTCAGATGCTTACAAGCAAGCACCAGACCCGTAGTCTACGTGCGCCAATGCGGCTACGCAAATTCTGTTTTGGATTTTTTTTGGGGGGGCATTGCGGTAAGTTTGGTCGTGGAAATCAAAGGAAATCCACAGACCTAACCTAACAGATGTACTACAGCGAACACTGTAGTACTGGGAAAACAGACCATCTTATGGAAACCCGCATGGCTGCTGGGCTTAATGGTCGGGGTGAGAGGATTCGAACCTCCGGCCTCTACGTCCCGAACGTAGCGCTCTACCAGGCTAAGCTACACCCCGTCGAGTGAGATCTAATTCAGTGATTTCGATCTACTGCGAAAGCGCATAATTCTAACAGGGATTTTTTGAATTGGCTATCCGGGAGTGAAATAATTGCATCGGCCGCGCGTCGGGCTGCAATTTCTGCTTGCTCGCGGGTGTAGGCCAGGGCGCCGGAGTGGGTGATGGCCGACAGCACTTCGTCGAAATGCTGCTCGTCGCCATTCTCGATACAGGTGCGTACCAGCTCGCGCTGCTGCAGCGTGCCGTGCTGCATCAGCCAGATCAGGGGCAGGGTGGGCTTGCCTTCGCGCAGGTCGTCGCCGACGTTCTTGCCGATCTCGGCGCTGTTGCCGGAGTAGTCCAGCACGTCGTCGATGAGCTGGAAGGCGGTACCGATGGAGCGGCCATATTCACCAGCGGCTTCGATGCCGGCCTCATCGGCGCCGGCAATGAGCGCGCCGATCTGGCTGGCGGCCTCGAACAGCTTGGCGGTCTTGGAGCGGATCACCTGCAGGTAGCCGTTTTCATCCACATCCGGATTGTGCATGTTGAGCAGCTGCAACACCTCGCCCTCGGCGATGACGTTGGTGGCGTCAGCCACGATTTCCATCACGCGAGGGTTGCCCACGGCCACCATCATCTGGAAGGCACGCGAATACAGGAAGTCGCCCACCAGCACCGAGGCGGCATTGCCGAACATGGCATTGGCCGTCTCCTTGCCGCGACGCAGCGAGGATTCGTCCACCACGTCATCATGCAGCAGGGTAGCGGTGTGGATGAATTCGATCACCGCCGCCAGTTCGTGATGGCGCACGCCCTGATAGCCGAAGGCGTTGGCGATGAGCACTACCAGCACCGGGCGCAGGCGCTTGCCGCCGGCGCTGATGATGTACTCGGAAACCTGGTTGACCAGCGGCACTTCCGAATAGAGTTGCCGGCGGATAACGGCGTTGACCGCCTCCATGTCGGCGACGATCGGTTGCATGATGGTGTGTTGCGAAGCGTTTTGTACGGCGGCAGACAAGGCGGAACCTGTGGGAAATGGTTATTCCCCGGATTATACGATGACAAGGCAGGGCCACGCCAAAGACCATGCAGAGGGTTTTGGTGGGGATCGGTCTTTGCAGGGATATCAAGGACTTGCCTGACTGGCAATCCGGCGGGGAATTGTCCCGGCGGAAACTGTGTTGCGCCCAGGCCCGCCAAACCGACTTCCCTTTTGACCGAGGAGCTAAGTCTATGTATAATTTGGGGTTTTCCTGTTTCGCCAGGGCATTTTGCGGGCGCGGCAGGGGAAATTGTTCATTCAATCATTCGTGAGGTTTCACATGTACGCGGTCATAAAAACCGGCGGCAAACAATACAAAGTTGCTGCTGGCGAAAACGTCGGCGTCGGCAAGGACCACACCCTGTTCGCCCTGAAGGACGGCAAGGTCAAGTTCGTTGTCAAGGGCCTGCAACAGCGTCAATACGCTACCGTCGTTACGGCGTAAGCGTTCCGGTTCATCCGGGTTCGCCCGGAAACCAGGCATCAAGAAAGGCTCTGCCGGTGGTGGAGCCTTTTTGGTTTTTTGAAGAGCCGTCAACAAAGCGCCGAGCCAGGCCTCCGATAGGGAGTGCCGGGGTGGTCAGATGGGGATCCTGAGCGACGCCAGTCGCGTGATCGCCACGCTGCATCGACGACGCATCGACGTTTTGTTAGCGGCTCCCATGAGGCATCAATATCATGAAATTCATCGACGAAGCACGCATTGAAGTCGTGGCAGGCGATGGCGGCAACGGTGTCGCCAGTTTCTGCCGCGAGAAATTCCGCCCGTTCGGCGGTCCCGACGGCGGTGACGGCGGCAAGGGCGGCACCATCTGGGCCGTGGCCGACCGTAACGTCAACACCCTGATCGACTATCGCTACGCCAAGCTGCACCGCGCCGGCCGTGGTGAAAACGGTCGTGGTTCCGACTGCTACGGCAAGGGCGCCGACGACGTCTTCCTGCGCATGCCGGTGGGCACCCTGATCGTGGATATCAATACCGGCGAACACATCGCCGACCTGACCCACCACGAACAGACCGTGATGCTGGCCAAGGGCGGCGAGGGCGGCTGGGGCAACATCCACTTCAAGACCTCGACCAACCGCGCCCCGCGTCAGAAGACCGAGGGCAAGGAAGGCGAGCGCCGCGAACTGCGCCTGGAACTGAAGGTGCTGGCCGACGTGGGCCTGCTGGGCATGCCCAATGCGGGCAAGTCGACCTTCATCACGGCGGTCTCCAATGCCCGCCCCAAGATTGCCGACTATCCCTTCACCACCCTGCACCCCAACCTGGGTGTGGTGCGCGTGAGCCATGAAAAAAGCTTCGTCATTGCCGACATTCCCGGCCTGATCGAAGGTGCCGCCGATGGTGCCGGCCTGGGTGTGCAGTTCCTGCGCCACCTGCAGCGTACCGGCCTTTTGCTGCACATCGTCGACCTGGCACCCTTCAACGAGGAAGTCGATCCGGTCAAGGAAGCCAAGGCCATCGTCAAGGAACTCAAGAACTACGACCAGTCGCTGTTCGACAAGCCGCGCTGGCTGGTCCTGAACAAGCTGGACGTGGTGCCCGAGGGCGAGCGCGCCAAGCGCGTGAAGGACTTCGTCAAGCGCTTCGGCTGGAAGGGCCCGGTCTTCGAGATCTCGGCACTGAACCGTGACGGCTGCGAAGACCTGATCAATGAGATCTACGGCTACCTGGAAACCAAGCGCGCCGAAGAGCATCGCGCCGAAGAGACGCAGATGACCGAGGAAGCCCGCGGCATCTCCAGCATCGATCCGGACGATCCGCGCTTCAAGGTCATCGACTGATCCAGCGCACGCGCAGTCCTGCATGGGCTGCGCGGCGGGCCGGTTCGGGCTATCATCTGCGTTTGTCGGATTTTCCGTCTCCAGAAGAATCAGCACTCGGAACACTATGCAATCGGTCATTCAAAGCGCCAAGCGACTCATCATCAAGGTGGGTTCCTCGCTGGTCACCAATGATGGCAAGGGCCTGGACGCCACCGCCATCGCCCGTTGGGCCGAGCAGATCGCGCAGTTGCGCGGGCTCGGCAAGGAAGTGGTGCTGGTCAGCTCCGGTGCCGTCGCCGAGGGCATGCAGCGCCTGGGCTTCGACAAGCGTCCCACCGGCATCCATCACCTGCAGGCCTGCGCGGCCGTGGGGCAGATGGGGCTGGCACAGATCTACGAAACCAGTTTCCGCAAGCATGATCTGCACACCGCCCAGGTGCTGCTGACCCACGCCGACCTGGCCGACCGCGAACGCTATCTCAATGCCCGCTCCACGCTGTTCGCCCTGCTGCAGCTGGGCGTGGTGCCGGTCATCAATGAAAACGACACGGTCGTCACCGATGAAATCAAGTTCGGCGACAACGACACCCTGGGCGCCCTGGTGGCCAACCTGATCGAAGCCGATGCCCTGGTGATCTTGACCGACCAGCCTGGCCTGTTCACTGCCGATCCGCGCAAGGACCCCACCGCCACCCTGATTGCCGAGGCGCGTGCCGGTGATCCTGCGCTGGAATTGATTGCCGGTGGCACCGGTACCGGCATCGGCCGTGGCGGCATGCTGACCAAGATCCTGGCCGCCAAGCGCGCCGCCACCTCCGGCGCCACCACGGTGATCGCCTGGGGCCGCGAAGACCAGGTGTTGACGCGCCTGGCCGCTGGCGAAACCATCGGTACCCAACTCAATGCCGAGACGGCGCAACTGACCGCCCGCAAGCAGTGGATGGCCGATCACCTCAAGACCGCCGGTCGCGTGGTGCTCGATGCCGGCGCGGTGCAGAAGCTGAGCCTGGAAGGCAAGTCGCTCCTGCCCATCGGCGTGGTGGCGGTGTCGGGCGAGTTCGGGCGCGGTGATGTCATCACCTGCGAGGACGAATCCGGCCGCGCCATCGCCCGTGGCATGAGCAACTACACCAGCTCGGATGCGCGGCGCATCATCCGTCATCCCTCTTCCGAGATCCAGGCCATCCTAGGCTTCGTCGAGGAGCCGGAACTGGTGCACCGGGACAACCTGGTGTTGCTGTGAGCCAAACGATATAGACGATATAAAAAATATCCATGAAAAAACGCGGCCTGGCCGCGTTTTTTCATGGTCCCGCCGGTCAGGTTGCGATCAGCGACGCACCGGATCGATGCGGGTCTGGCTCTTCAGGCGCTGGACGATGCTCTTCACGTTTTCATTGTCGGCAATCATCTTGCCATCGCAGAAATAGTCGCGGAACAGGGCGCCATCGATGCGATTGGCGCCGATATCGCGGATCGGCTGCCACTTGTCGCGACGCGAACGCGACCATTTGCCATCGGGATGGCCGAAGGCGTAGGTTTTCTTTTCCCAGGTCTCGCAGCGCATGCCTTCATACATCACGTTGACCGCCCCACCCTCGGTGCGGGTCACCACCGTGTAGCGGACCACCTTGTCAGCCCCGATGGAAACCGAGGCGGTATCGATGTAGGCCTTCATGGTGGCATTGGGGCTGAGGTAGAACTCGGCCAGGTTCTGGTCCTGGGGTGTAGGTGGCAGTTGCACGGCCAGTTCCTGCCAGGGCTTGGCTTCGTCGTCGAAGTCTTCGTCGAAGCTCTGCGCCAGGGCGCCGGCACAGGCGGCCAGCAGCGAGCAGGCCAGCGCCACGCGACGCAGGCCGGACAGGTTCAGGAGGGAGCGGTGTTGTTCAGGCTGCAAGGATGAAGGCATGTGGCTCACTTGGTATCGGGCGCGGGCGCCGCATTGGAGGGCAGGGCCGGAGCGGCTGGTTTCTTGGGCGTGGACGCGGGGCGAGCGGCATTGTCGACGCGGCGCGGGCCGTGGCTGGGGCGGCTCAGGAAACGGGAAAGCTCCTGCAGGGCCTGCTGGTAGACTTCGCGCTTGAACTCGATCACCACATCCAGCGGGACCCAATAGTCATGCCAGCGCCAGGCATCGAATTCCGGGTGCGAGGTACCGCGCAGGTTGACGTCGCAGTCGCGGCCGACCATGCGCAGCAGGAACCAGATCTGTTTCTGGCCGCGATAATGGCCGCGCACTTCGCGCTTGATGAAATGGTCAGGGACTTCGTAGCGCAGCCAGTCACGGGTGCGGCCGACGATCTTCACATGTTCGGCACGCAGGCCGATTTCTTCTTCCAGTTCCCGGAACATCGCCTGTTCGGGGGTCTCGCCGTGCTTGATGCCGCCTTGCGGGAATTGCCAGGAATGCTCGCGCACGCGCTTGCCCCACCACACCTCGTTATTGGCGTTGAGCAGGATGATGCCGACGTTCGGGCGAAAGCCTTCTCGATCCAGCATGGTGTACCTCAAACTTTCTGCGGCTGGACGTCCCTCTCAGGCTCACTCATGCAACAGCGCGCGCCAAGGCAAAAGCCGGCGCGCCAGGCACGTCAGGAGCAATCACATCGATGCGCGGATGTTATTGAAACCGGGAGCAAATCTGCAAAGAAAGGGCGCATCAGCCAGCTAATCCTTTAAAATTGGAATGATTATAACCCTCCTCTTTTTAAAAAGAACCGACCGTCATGCGCGCCTCACGTTTTTTTATTTCCACCCTGAAAGAAGCACCCTCGGACGCTGAAATCGTCAGCCACAAGCTGATGATGCGCGCCGGGATGATCAAGCGCCTCGGGGCCGGCATCTATACCTACATGCCGATGGGACTGCGTGTGATCCGCAAGGTCGAAGCCATTGTGCGCGAGGAAATGAACCGCGCCGGTGCCGTCGAGCTGTTGATGCCGGTGGTGCAGCCGGCCGAGCTGTGGCAGGAAACCGGCCGCTGGAACAAGATGGGCGCCGAGCTGATGCGTGTGAAGGATCGCCATGGCCGCGACTTCGCCATCCAACCGACCTCCGAGGAAGTGGTCACCGACGTGGCCCGCAGCGAACTGCGCAGCTACAAGCAGCTGCCGGTGAACTTCTATCACATCCAGACCAAGTTCCGCGACGAGCGCCGTCCGCGCTTCGGCCTCATGCGTGGCCGCGAATTCACCATGAAGGATGCCTATTCCTTCGACCGCGACATCGATGGCCTCAAGAAGTCCTACCAGGCCATGTATGACGCCTACGTGCGCATCTTCACCCGCTTCGGCCTGGAGTTCCGCGCCGTGGCGGCCGACAACGGCGCCATTGGCGGTTCCGGTTCGCACGAATTCCACGTCATCGCCGCCACCGGCGAGGATGCGCTGGTCTATTGCCCCACCTCCGACTACGCGGCCAACATGGAAGCGGCCGAAGCTCTGGCGGTGGATGCCAGCCGTGGCGCCGCCACCCAGGCGCTGGAAAAGACCGCGACCCCGGGCAAGTCCAAGTGCGAGGCCGTGGCCGAGCTGCTGGGCCTGCCGCTGGCACGCACCGTCAAGTCCATCGTCCTGGCGGTGGACAACGACGACCCGGCCAAGAAGGAAATCTGGCTGCTGCTGCTGCGCGGCGATCACGAACTCAATGAAGTCAAGGCCAGCAAGATCCCCGGCCTGGCGACCTACCGCTTCGCCAACGAAGCCGAGATCGTCGAATGGTTCGGCACGCCCCCGGGCTACCTGGGCCCGATCGGCACCAAGAAGCCGGTCAAGGTGGTGGCCGACCGCACTGTGGCCAACATGGCCGACTTCGTCTGCGGCGCCAACGAGGCAGACTTCCACTACACCGGCGCCAACTGGGGCCGCGACCTGCCCGAGCCGCTGGTGGCTGACCTGCGCAACGTGGTCGAAGGCGATGCCTCGCCGGACGGCCGTGGTGTCCTGGCGATCCAGCGTGGCATCGAAGTGGGCCACGTGTTCCAGCTCGGTACCACCTATTCCGAAGCCATGAAGGCGACCTACCTGGACGAATCCGGCAAGCCGCAGCCGCTGGTGATGGGCTGCTACGGTATCGGCGTGACCCGTATCCTGGGCGCGGCCATCGAGCAGAACTTCGACGACCGCGGCATCATCTGGCCGACCTCGATCGCCCCCTTCGAAGTGGTGCTCTGCCCGATGGGCTATGACCGCAGCGAAGCGGTCAAGACCGAGATCGACAAGCTCTACGCCCAACTGACCGAGGCCGGCGTGGATGTGGTGCTGGACGACCGTGGCGAGCGCCCGGGCGCGATGTTCGCCGACTGGGAACTGATCGGCGTGCCGCATCGCATCGTCGTGGGTGACCGTGGCCTCAAGGAAGGCAACATCGAGTACCAGGGCCGTCGCGATAGCGAAGCGACCCAGGTGCCGCTGGCCGAGGCCTTGGCCTTCATTCAGGGCAAGCTGGCGGCTTGAACCCGGTTCAGGGACAGCCGGAAATAACAAAGGCGGGCGCCATGGGCGTCCGCCTTTGTTTTTGGCGCGACCGGTGTATTTGACCGGTGTATTTACTTGGCGGGTGCCGGAACGATGGTCACGGTTTCGCGCAGGATGCCGCCTTCGCCAACGCTACCTTCGACGCGGCCATGGCCATTGACGCGCTTTTCGCAGTCGATGCGGTCGGATTGCGGCAGGCCCTCGCAGCGGCGCAGGGCGTTGTCCTTCAGCTGGGCTGCATCGGGATTGCTCAGGCCGCCGCGGGCGGCAGCCTGCTTGGCGGCACCGGCTTCACGCAGGCAGGTGGCCTTGTCTTCGTTGGAGCTGCCGTTGTTACAGGCGGCGACCTGTTGCTGGTAATCCGAGGTTGCGCCCTTGCTGGCGGCGAAGACGTGCGCGGCGCCGCCCAAGGCGGCCAGGCCGATCAGCAGTGCGCTGGCCGAGCGCAGCAGCTGGTGACGCAGGGATGGAGTGGGATTTGGCATGGTCATTTCCTTTCTCTTGGCAATGAGCTTGCTCGCTCATCAGTGGATGGCATCTTGATAGACCTGGCGTTGATTGTTCAGTTCTGCAAGTGCGATAGTGGACGTTTCAGGATGTTTCCGACGTCTACACAGCGTGCGGGATAGCCATGCTGGGGGATTTTGGGCAGAGGGGCCATCAGAAAAGGTAGGGAAAGGGCGTCAGACAAGCGGAACGCAGCCGGAACGCAGCGCGTCCCCGGCCCTGATCGCCGCACCGTTGAAACATCCGGAAACAAAAACGCCCGCAAACCATCTGCGGGCGTTTTTGTTTGCAAGTCGCTTGCAAACCGCGGGCGGAAATCAGCTCAGGTGGGCCGAGATCAGCTTGGTCATTTCGAACATCGTGACTTGCTTCTTGCCGCCGAAGATCGCCTTGAGCTTGTCATCGGCATCGATGTTGCGCTTGTTCTCGGCGTTCTGCAGCTTGTGCTTCTTGATGTATTCCCACACCTTCTTGGTGACCTCGGTGCGCGGCAGCGGCTTGGCGCCGACCACTTCGCCCAGGGCTGCCGACGGGGTCAGCGGCTTCATGAAGGCGGCGTTGGGAGTACGTTTTACCGTGGGCTTCTTGGCGGCGGGCTTGGCGGCCGGTTTTGCTGCGGCTTTCTTGGGGGCTGCCTTGGGTGCGGCTTTCGGAGCTGCCTTTGCTGCAGGCTTGGCGGCTGGTTTGGCTGCTGCCTTCGGTGCTGCCGCTTTCGCTGCGGGCTTGGCAGCCGCCTTGGCGGCGGGTTTTGCTGCTGGCTTCTTTACTGCGGCTGCTGCTTTTTTTGCTGTGGCCATCGGAAAGACTCCTCACAAGAATGAGTTGAATGCGTCGGTGTTTGCGTCAGTGCCTGACGTCAATTGCGCACCGCTAATAGTGGTGCCCTTTGAACAGGCACGCAAGTATTTTTTAGTGGATTTCCATGTGAAAGAGCCAGGAAACAACGAGCCAGCCCGATTCGGCCTCAAGCCGCGCCGGTAAAGGGATCGCGGCGGATCGCATGGGCTGCTTCGGCAGCCGTTCCGGGGTGCGTGAAATGCGCCGGCCGGGACCCTGAAAAAGCGGGATGCCGGGGTGGTGGAAAAGTTAGAAAGCGGGGGGTAAAGCAGGAGAAAACGGCGGGAGAGAACGGCGGAGGGGAGGCGATGATCGCCATGCCGTCGAAAACGGCGTGGCCCGGAAAGCCAGTGCTGTTGCGGCTTTCCGGACTGCTGGGTGGCCGGCTTAGCGCATGCCGCCCGGCATCATGCCCTTCATGCTGCGCATCATCTTCATCATGCCGCCGCCCTTGAGCTTCTTCATCATCGATTGCATCTGCTCGAACTGCGACAGCATGCGATTGACTTCCTGCACCTGCACACCGGCACCGGCGGCGATGCGGCGCTTGCGGGTGGCCTTGATCAGTTCGGGCTTGGCGCGCTCCTGCGGGGTCATGGAATTGATGATGCCTTCCATGCGACGCACCTGCTTCTCGGCCTGGTCCATGTTGGCGTTGCCGGCGGCGGCCTGCATCTGCGCCGGCAGCTTGTCCAGCAGGCCGGAGAGGCCGCCCATCTTCTTCATCTGCGACAGCTGGGCCTTGAAGTCATTGAGGTCGAACTTGCCGCCGCCCTTGATCTTGTTGGCCAGGCCTTCGGCCGCCGCCATGTCCACGCCCTTGCGGGCTTCCTCGACCAGGGCCAGGATGTCGCCCATGCCCAGGATACGGTTGGCCATGCGGGCGGGATCGAAGGCTTCCAGGCCATCGAGCTTCTCGGCCACGCCGGCGAACTTGATGGGCTTGCCGGTGATGTGGCGCACCGACAGTGCGGCACCGCCGCGCGAGTCGCCGTCCAGCTTGGTGAGCACCACGCCGGTCAGCGGCAGGGCGTCGCTGAAGGCCTTGGCGGTGTTGATGGCGTCCTGGCCCAGCATGGCGTCGACCACGAACAGGGTTTCGATGGGCTTGATGGCGGCGTGCACGGCGCGGATTTCATCCATCATGGCCTGGTCGATGCCCAGGCGGCCGGCGGTGTCGACGATCAGTACTTCGTGGTGGTGCTTCTTGGCGTAGTCCAGCGCGGCCAGGGCGATGTCGACCGGCTTGTCGGTCGACTGGCTGGGGAAGAAGTCGGCGCCGGCCTGGCCGGTCACGGTTTCCAGCTGGCCGATGGCGGCCGGGCGGTAGACGTCGGCCGAGACCGTCAGGACCTTCTTCTTCTTGTTCTCGCGCAGGTACTTGGCCAGCTTGCCGACGGTGGTGGTTTTACCGGCGCCCTGCAGGCCGGCCATCAGGATGATCGCCGGCGGCTGGGTGGCGAAGTTCAGTTGCGAGGCTTCCGGGCCGAGGTCGGCGCCCATGAGGCTGGCCAGCTCGCGCTGCACCACGCCCACCAGCGCCTGGCCGGGCGTGAGCGAGCCGATGACTTCCTCGCCCAGGGCTTTTTCCTTTACCTTGGCGATGAATTCGCGCACGGCCGGCAAGGCCACGTCGGCCTCCAGCAGGGCCAGGCGCACTTCGCGCAGCATCTCGGCGGTGTTCGATTCGGTCAGGCGCGCCTCGCCGCGCATGGTTTTGACGACTTTGGCGAGGCGTTGGGTCAGGTTGTCTAGCATGGTGATGTCTGCAAATGAGTGGGATGGCCGCCGGGGGACATGGGTCGCGTGCCGGGGCGGCGGGCAATCCTGCATTTTAACCGATCAGCCCCGCCGCGCCGGTGTCTGCACGCCGGCTCGCAGCAGCAGATGGGGATGCTAGGTAAAATCAACAGCTTGTAGCAGGGCCACTCTTTGTGTATACATGGGCCCTGAATTTCCATGCGCAAATAATAATCAAGGCCAGCTGCCTCGCAGGCAGCGGCCAAACGCCAGTGAGACAGCCGGCAGGCGCCGGCTCGCCGCAACGCTAACCAAGCACAACAAGCACAAGAGGAGAGTGGAAATGCAGAAGAAATTGATCGCCCTGGTCCTGCTGGCAAGCGCCGGCTTCTCGGCCGCCAGCCATGCCGCTGACGACGTGATCCGGCTGGGCAACCTGAAGTTCGCCCACTATGGTGCGGTCTCCTATATCAAGGAGATCGCGCCCAAATGCGGTATCAAGGTCGATGAAAAGGTCTTTCCCAAGGGCCCGGACGTGATGCAGGGCATCCTGGCCGGTGAACTCGATGTGGGCACGACCGCCTCCGAGGCCGCCATCTCGGGCCGCGCCAATGGCGCGCCGATCTACGTGGTGGCCGGTTTCGCCAAGGGTGGTGCGCGCCTGGTGGCGGGCAAGGATTCCGGCATCAAGTCGGTCAAGGACCTCAAGGGCAAGAAGGTCGGTGTCACCCGTGGTGGCATCCATGAAGTGCTGCTGGACGCCGAACTGGGCCAGAACGGCCTCTCCGCCAAGGACGTGACCATCGTCTACCTGGCCTTCGCCGACCTGAACCAGGCTTTGCTGGGCAAGAACATCGACGCCATGATGCAGAGCGAGCCGCAATCCTCGCAAGCCATCAACAAGGGCTTCGGCGTGGAAGAGATGAAGCCCTACGACAC
>NZ_JBIUZW010000005.1:24729-301193 GCF_044745245.1 Herbaspirillum sp. NPDC087042
CGGCGAGCCCTACCGCACCATGGTGATGACCGAGAAGTTCTACAACGAGAAGCGCCCGCTGGCCGAGAAGTTCATGCGCTGCTTCCTGGAGGCGACCAAGACCTTCATCGACAAGCCGGAAGTGGCCGAGAAGTACGTGCGCGAGGTGATCTTCAAGAACCAGATCACCAAGGAAGACTTCTATGATGCCATCGGCAACTCACCCTACGCCTACGACATCACCGCCGAGCACATCCAGATCACCACCGACACCATGGCCAAGTACGGCACCGGCAAGATGGCCAAGCCGCCGGTGGCCAAGGATTGGGTGAAGACCGATCTGCTGGAGCAGGCCAAGAAGAGCATGAACCTCAAGTAAGGGGACGGTCTGATGGCAAAGAACAAGCATGGCGGCTTCCTGCAGGGTTTGCTGGTGCCGCTGGTGGTGATCGCCTTGTGGGAGGGCGCTTCGCGGGCTGGCTGGATCAACCCGCAGATCCTGCCCTCGCCCTGCGCGGTACTGAAGAAATGGGCGGAATACGCCACCCCCATGAAGCCCTATGACCCCGAGGCCGGCAGCTGGCTGGCCTGGGCCTTTTCGGGTGAGCTGGTGATGGATGCCATCGGCAGCCTCTATCGGGTGGTCGCGGGCTTCCTCATCGGTGCCGGCCTGGCCCTGCCGCTGGGCCTGCTGATGGGGTCCAGCCAGCGCATCTACGGGCTGATGAACCTCACCGTCCAGGTGATCCGGCCGATCCCGCCGATCGCCTACATCCCGCTGGCCATCCTGTGGTTCGGGCTGGGCAATCCGCCGGCGCTGTTCCTGATCTCGCTGGGGGCCTTCTTCCCGGTGCTGATGAATACCATCGCCGGGGTGCGCCAGGTCGACAGCATCTACCTGCGTGCCGCGCGCAACCTGGGGGCCAGCCAGTCCACGCTGTTCCTGCGGGTGATGCTGCCGGCGTCCGTCCCATACATCCTCTCGGGGGTGCGCATCGGCATCGGCACGGCCTTCATCGTGGTGATCGTGGCCGAGATGATCGCGGTGAGCAATGGCCTGGGTTTCCGCATCATGGAGGCGCGCGAGTATTTCTGGTCCGACAAGATCATCGCCGGCATGATCACCATTGGCCTCCTGGGCCTGGCGATCGACCTGGGCATGAGCCGCCTCAATAACTATATGCTGCGCTGGCATCGCGGGCTGGAGAACTGACCCATGAATCAAGCCATTTCTTCGCCGCGCATCCGTATCGAGGGTGTGCACAAGGTCTTCAAGACCGACGACCGTGAGGTCGTGGCCTTGAAGGATATCAACCTGGACATCCCCGATGGCCAGTTCGTCTGCCTGCTGGGGCCGTCCGGTTGCGGCAAGTCGACGCTCCTGAACGCCATTGCCGGTTTTGCCCTGCCGTCGTCCGGGCAGATCGCCACCGATGGCCGGGTGGTGACCGAGCCGGGACCGGACCGGGGCATGGTGTTCCAGGAGTACGCGCTGTTTCCGTGGATGACGGTGGAGCAGAACGTCGCCTTCGGCCTGGAGATCAAGGGCATGCCCAAGGCCGAGATCGGCCAGCGCGTGACCCAGTTGCTGGACAAGCTGGGCCTGATCGACTTCCGTACCCGCTTCCCCAAGGATCTCTCCGGCGGCATGCGCCAGCGCGTGGCGATCGCCCGGGTGCTGGCGCTGGACTCACCCATCATGCTCATGGACGAGCCCTTCGGTGCCCTCGATGCCCTGACCCGTCGCAACCTGCAGGATGAGCTGCTGCGCATCTGGGACGAGTTCAGGAAGACCATCGTCTTCGTCACCCACAGCATCGAGGAAGCCATCTACCTGGCCGACCGCATCGTGGTCATGACCTACCGTCCGGGCACGGTCAAGCGCGACATGCTGGTGAACCTGCCGCGCCTGCGCGATCCGGCCGATCCCCAGTTCAATGCCTTGAAGCGCGAGCTGGGGCAACTGGTGATGGAAGAGCAGCAGCGCCACCACAATGCCGAGATGAAGGCGGCGGCGGTGGACTGAGGCCGGGCGCTTCCGGTCAAGCCAGCACGGCAGGTTTTCCCGCCGTGCTGGCTTGACGGGGGACAGTGCGGGTGTAAAATCCGCGCCCCTGCCGACCTGGCTCAACCGGGCCGGACCCCGAGATAGTGTAAACTTGGCCGATGCAAACCTATTTTTTCCTCCTGGCTGCGCTGCTCTACCTGGCCTGCGCCTTCCTGCCCTCGCAACGGCGCCTGCCGATTTCGCTGGGCATCGTGGCCGGCTGGGTGCTGCACGGCGGTGCGCTGCTGTCGGACATGTTCGCGGTCGACGCCCTGCGGGTGGGCTTTGCGGTGATGCTGTCGTCCACCCTGTGGATCTCGGTGGCCGCCTACTGGCTGGAAAACCGCAACTTCTCGCTCGACAGCATGCGCGTGCTGGTGCTGCCGGTGGCGGCGGTGGCGGTGGTGCTGCCCAGCCTCTTCCCCGGCAACATGGTGGCGCTGACCGGCAAGTCGGACTGGTTCCTGGCGCATATCGCCATCTCCATCCTGGCCTATAGCACCCTCACCATCGCCGCCTTCCACGCCGTGCTGATGGTGCTGCAGGAGTCGCGCCTGCATACCCGGCCCGGGCCGGCGGCCCAGTCCGGCTGGTTCGCGCTGGCGCTGGATCGCCTGCCGGCGCTGCTGACGATGGAAAGATTGTTGTTCCGCCTGATCGCCTTCGGCTTCACCTTGCTGACGCTGACGGTGCTGTCGGGCGTGGTTTTCTCCGAGCAGTTGTTCGGGACACCCTTCAAGTGGGACCACAAGACGGTCTTCACCATGATGTCCTGGCTGCTGTTCGGCCTGCTCCTGGCCGGCCGTCGCTGGCAGGGATGGCGGGGGCGCACCGCGCTGAGCTTCACGCTGGCCGGCTTCGCCATCCTTTTATTGGCATATGTTGGCAGCCGGTTCGTGCTTGAAGTCGTGCTGCATCGGGTACTGACATGAAATATCTGATCTGGCTGGTGGTGTTGCTGGCCGTGGTGGTGTGGTTCCAGCGCGCCAAGAAGTCCATGCTGGCCGGCAGCGATAGCGCCGACGCCAAGGCCGAGCCGGGCATGCCGCAGCCCAAGTCGTCGCGCTCGCGTCGCAGTTCCGATGGCGGTGCCGAGACCATGGTGCAGTGCGCCCACTGCGGCATCCATTTCCCCGTCTCCGAGGCGGTGGTACACGCGTCGGGCGCCCATTACTGCTCGGAAGAGCATCGCCGCCTGGCTTCCTTCTGAGCCGCCATGGACCGTCCCACCCCTGAGGCTGCAGCCTGCATCATCGATGGCGACGGCTGGTGCAGCGCCGCCCGGCGCGAGCCCTCGCCCAATTGCGACGAGCGGCCCGAGGGCGCCATCACCGATCTGCTGGTGATCCACAACATCAGCCTGCCTCCCGGTGAATTTGGCGGCTCTTATATAGCAGACCTGTTTTGCAACCGGCTCGACTACGCGGCCCACCCCTATTTCGAGCAGTTGCGGCCGCTGCGGGTGTCGGCCCACTTCCTGGTCCGCCGCGATGGCACGCTGGTGCAGTTCGTGGCCGCCCACCGCCGCGCCTGGCATGCCGGGGTGTCGGTGTTCGACGGCCGCGAGCGCTGCAATGACTTTTCCATCGGCATCGAGATGGAGGGGACCGACTTCGAACCCTTCACCGAGGCCCAGTACGAGGCCCTGCTGCAGCTGTCCCGGGCGCTGGTAACGCGCTACGGTCTGGCCGCCGTGGCCGGTCACGAACACATCGCTCCGGTGCGCAAGACCGACCCCGGTCCCTTCTTCGACTGGGATCGCTACCGCCAGGAATTGCTGCAAATTATTAACCCGGCGCAATTGCGCTTCCCCTCTGGCGTTCACAAAAGTCAAGCGTGAGCAGTAGAAAAATTCTAGAAATAGCGGTTGCATCTGCCTAGATGGGCCACTAGAATTAGTCTCAATCGATGTTTTGATACTAGATGTAGTGTTCTGGTGAACTTATTTTTGTACGCGGGTCTTCATCCACAGAGGCCCGCACTGGCAGTGCTTCAGAGGGCGCAAGACCGGCGAGGCAGTAACCAAGTACGACAACGCCCCCGGTTCCCCCTTCTTATTCCGTCGCTCTACTCATCAGTTTCAAGCAGTTTTTTGCGTCAGCATGAATGTCCGTCAAGGGATGGTCATTGTGGACGCTGCCGTCGTTCGCGGATCCCGTGCAGGTCGGGATCCTGATTTAGCAAACTGGGGCAACCGTGTCGGTTGCCTCGCTCATGTATCTAGGAGGCTAAGTGCGCTCAACCCAAGAAATTTCCGTCAAATCTCCTGCCACCTTCGGCGGTTCCGCCGCTGAGCTGGAAGGCTCCGTCGACGGCCAGGCCGTCGTTCCCCAGTCCGCCGGCCTGGGTGAATACCGCATCATCCGCCGCAATGGCGCGGTGGTCGGTTTCGAACCGTCCAAGATCTCCATCGCCGTGACCAAGGCCTTCCTGGCCGTCAACGGCGGCCAGGGTGCGGCCTCGGCGCGCGTGCGCGAGATGGTCGAGCAACTGACCACCAACGTGGTGTCGGCGCTGGTGCGTCGCCAGCCCACCGGCGGTACTTTCCATATTGAAGACATCCAGGACCAGGTCGAGCTGGCCCTGATGCGTTCGGGCGAGCATGACGTGGCCCGTGCCTACGTGCTGTACCGCGCCAAGCGCATGGAAGAGCGTGCCCAGCAAGGCGCCGCCACCAAGACTGAAGTGGCTGCCCCGCAACTGCACGTGACCGAAGACGGCCGCAGCCGTCCGCTGGACATCAATGAAGTGCGCGCCCTGATCAGCGCCGCCTGCGTGGGCCTGGACGGTCACGTCGATGGCGAAGCCATCCTGGCCGAGACCGTCAAGAACCTGTACGACGGCGTTCCCGTCGAAGAACTGTACAAGTCCGCCATCCTGGCTGCCCGCGCGCTGATGGAAAAGGACCCTGCCTACAGCCAGGTGACCTCGCGTCTGCTGATGCACACCATCCGCAAGGAAGTCTTCGGCAAGGAAGTGGCCCAGGCTGACGCCCCGGCCGAGTACCTGGAGTACTTCCCGCAGTACGTCAAGAAGGGTATCGACGCCGAGCTGCTGGACACCAAGCTGGCCCAGTTCGACCTGGCCAAGCTGGCTGCCGCCATCAAGCCCGAGCGCGACCTGCAATTCGGCTACATCGGCCTGCAGACCCTGTATGACCGCTACTTCCTGCACATCCGCGGTACCCGCATCGAAATGCCGCAGGCTTTCTACATGCGCGTGGCCATGGGCCTGGCATTGAACGAGATCGACCGCGAAACCCGCGCCATCGAGTTCTACGACCTGCTGTCGTCCTTCGACTTCATGAGCTCGACCCCGACCCTGTTCAACTCGGGCACCCAGCGTTCGCAGCTGTCGTCCTGCTACCTGACCACGGTGGCCGACGATCTGGACGGCATCTACGAAGCCATCAAGGAAAACGCCCTGCTGGCCAAGTTCGCCGGCGGCCTGGGCAATGACTGGACCCCGGTGCGCGCCCTGGGCGCCCACATCAAGGGCACCAACGGCAAGTCGCAAGGCGTGGTCCCCTTCCTGAAGGTGGTCAACGATACCGCCGTGGCGGTCAACCAGGGCGGCAAGCGCAAGGGCGCGGTCTGCGCCTACCTGGAAACCTGGCACATGGACATCGAGGAATTCCTCGAACTGCGCAAGAACACCGGCGACGATCGCCGCCGCACCCACGACATGAACACCGCGAACTGGATTCCCGACCTGTTCATGAAGCGCGTGATGGAAAAGGGCGAATGGACCCTGTTCTCGCCTTCCGACACCCCGGACCTGCACGACAAGTTCGGTCGCGCCTTCGAAGAAGCCTACACCGGCTATGAAGCCAAGGCCGCCAGCGGCGAGCTGAAGCTGTTCAAGAAGGTCCAGGCCAACGACCTGTGGCGCAAGATGCTGTCCATGCTCTTCGAGACCGGCCACCCCTGGATCACCTTCAAGGATCCTTGCAACATCCGTTCGCCCCAGCAGCACGTGGGCGTGGTCCACAGCTCCAACCTGTGCACCGAGATCACCCTGAACACCAACGAGAGCGAAATCGCGGTGTGCAACCTGGGTTCGGTCAACCTGCCGGCGCACCTGGTCAATGGCGAGCTGGATCATGCCAAGCTGCAAAAGACGGTCCGTACCGCCATGCGCATGCTGGACAACGTCATCGACATCAACTACTACGCCGTCAAGAAGGCACGTGATTCCAACCTGCGTCACCGTCCGGTGGGCATGGGCATCATGGGCTTCCAGGACTGCCTGCACATCAAGCGCGTGCCTTACGCCTCGATGGATGCGGTGGAGTTCGCCGATCGCTCCATGGAAGCCGTCTGCTACTACGCCTACCTGGCCTCGACCGAGCTGGCCCAGGAACGTGGCCGCTACGCCTCCTACCGTGGCTCGCTGTGGGATCGCGGCATCCTGCCGCAGGATTCCCTGAAGCTGCTGGCCCAGGAACGCGGTGGCTACCTGGAAACCGACAGCACCGAGACCCTGGACTGGACCGCCCTGCGTGCACGCATCGCCGAGCACGGCATGCGCAACTCCAACTGCGTGGCCATCGCCCCGACGGCGACCATCTCCAACATCATCGGCGTGTCGGCTTGCATCGAGCCGACCTACCAGAACCTGTACGTGAAGTCGAACCTGTCGGGCGAATTCACCGAAATCAACGAGTACCTGGTACGCGACCTGAAGGCCCGTGGCCTGTGGGATGAAGTGATGATCGCCGACCTGAAGTATTTCGACGGCAGCCTGGCCAAGATCGACCGCATCCCGCAAGACCTGCGCGATATCTACGCCACCGCCTTCGAAGTGGATCCGTCCTGGCTGGTGGAAGCCGCCTCGCGTCGCCAGAAGTGGATCGACCAGGCCCAGTCGCTCAACATCTACATGGCCGGTGCTTCCGGCAAGCGCCTGGACGAGACCTACAAGCTGGCATGGCTGCGCGGTCTGAAGACCACCTACTACCTGCGCACCATCGGCGCTACCCACACCGAGAAGTCCACTTCCCGTGCCGGTGCGTTGAACGCCGTGGCCGTGGATGGCGGTGCCGGTGGCATGTCTGCCGCGACCGCGGTGCCGGCTGCGCCGATCGCCTCGGCCGCCAGCACCTCGGCTGCCTACGTGATGCCCAACCCGGGTGCTTCCATCGACGCCGATGGCCCGGTCTGCACCATGCGTCCGGGCGATCCGGGCTTCGAAGAGTGCGAGGCCTGCCAGTAACAAGCCAGGCCAGACCCGGGAGCGGATCTCGCCAGTCGATGAGGATGATCAAGATCCTCACCGGCCGCAGCAGATAGACTCTCCGGGTCCACCCACCATAGCCGGCGCATCGCGGTGAACTCCACCGGATGCGCCGTTGTCACCTGATAGAGACCCGGCCGCCACGGTCAATGAGCACCGCGCGGCCACCGACCAAGCAAAGAGGAACCACTGATGCTTTCCTGGGATGATGAAACCAAGCCGGCCCAAGCGCCGCGCACCCCGAACATGCAGCCGCAGCTGCAAGCCGCCTTCGGCAATCCGCAACATGCCGACGCCGCGCTGAACCCGGCGCTGATGACTGGCAACGCCGGCGCAGTCGATACCACCCGCCGCGTCAACGCCGCCGACAAGCGCATCATCAACGGCCACACCGACGTCAACCAGTTGGTCCCCTTCAAGTACAAGTGGGCCTGGGACAAGTACCTGGCCGGCTGCGCCAACCACTGGATGCCGCAAGAGATCAACATGCAGCGCGACATCGAGCTGTGGAAGAACCCCAACGGCCTGACCGACGACGAGCGCCGTCTGGTCAAGCGCAACCTGGGCTTCTTCGTCACCGCCGACTCGCTGGCCGCCAACAACATCGTGCTGGGCACCTATCGCCACATCACCGCACCCGAGTGCCGCCAGTACCTGCTGCGCCAGGCTTTTGAAGAAGCCATCCACACCCACGCCTACCAGTACATCGTGGAGTCGCTGGGCCTGGACGAAGCCGAGATCTTCAACGCCTATCACGAGGTCGCTTCGATCCGTGACAAGGACGAGTTCCTGATCCCCTTCATCGATACGCTGACCGATCCCGAGTTCAAGACCGGCACGATGGAAAACGACCAGAAGCTGCTGCGCTCGCTGATCGTCTTCGCCTGCATCATGGAAGGCCTGTTCTTCTACGTCGGCTTCACGCAGATCCTCGCGCTGGGTCGCCAGAACAAGATGATGGGCGCGGCCGAGCAGTACCAGTACATCCTGCGTGACGAATCGATGCACTGCAACTTCGGCATCGACCTGATCAACACCGTGAAGATGGAGAATCCGCACCTGTGGACTCCGGAGTTCCGCGACGAGATCAAATCGTTGTTTTTACGCGCGGTGGAGTTGGAATATCGTTACGCAGAGGATACAATGCCGCGAGGTGTGCTAGGGTTGAACGCACCGATGTTCAAGGGCTACCTGCGATTCATCGCAAACCGCCGCGCACAGCAAATCGGATTGGACCCGCTGTTCGCACAAGAAGAAAATCCGTTCCCCTGGATGAGCGAGATGATCGACTTGAAGAAGGAGCGCAACTTCTTCGAGACTCGAGTGATCGAATACCAGACCGGGGGCGCGTTGAGTTGGGAATGACGTGCAGTCTCGAAGTACTCTTCAGCGAGACATGATGCACAACGGCAGTCGGGTAGCTTGCAAGATACCCGGCTGCTGAAACGGAAAGGCAAACGCCAAATTAATGAACAACCAGAGACCGAACCATTCTTCTCTGTTATCGCCGCTTAACCCCATGTTGTCGGGTCAGGCGGCTTTTCCTTTGAAAAACCAGGTTTTTCAGGAACGCGATTCCGACGCTAGCGTTTGAACACGCTGGCGTTTTTTTTGGTGTCGCGCCTGCTCCCGTAGTCGACTTCATCCTGCGCCATTGCGCGGGCACTACCGGAGGGGCGTCGCCAAGATAGCTGAAGCGCTGCATAGGTGAGGGGATGCAGCAGTTCAGCTGGTGCCGAATTCATTAGCGCAAGCGACAGGCTGCTTGTGCCGATGAATAGCTCGCACGCGTCATCGCGATGTCGCTTGCGGGTTGCTTATATCAAGCTTGATTTTTTCCATTCACGTGAAGAAGGAGAAACAAAATGGCAACAGCAGCAAAGAAGCCCGCGGCCAAGAAGCCGGCGGCAAAGAAGGCAGCAGCCGCTAAGGAAACCACCAAGAAGGTCGTCGCGGCAGCCGCCAAGAAGACCGTAGCCAAGGCCGCCGCCAAGCCGGCAGCCGCCAAGAAGGCTGCAGCGCCGAAGAAGGCCGCTGCTCCGAAGAAGGCTGTGGCAACCAAGGTCGCCGCCAAGCCGGCAGCCGCCAAGAAGGCAGCAGCACCGAAGAAGGCAGTCGCCGCCAAGAAGCCGGTCGCCGCCAAGAAGGCAGCAGCACCGAAGAAGGCAGTCGCTGCCAAGAAGCCGGTCGCCGCCAAGAAGGTTGCAGCACCGAAGGCCGCAGCCGCCAAGAAGGTCGCCGCTCCGAAGGCAGCCGCCAAGAAGGTTGCAGCTCCGAAGGCAGCAGCAAAGAAGGCAGCCGCACCGAAGGCAGCAGCAGCAAAGAAGGTTGCAGCTCCGAAGGCAGCCGCCAAGAAGGTCGCCGCTCCCAAGGCAGCAGCACCGAAGGCCGCAGCAGCCAAGAAGGTTGCAGCTCCGAAGGCAGCCGCCAAGAAGGTCGCCGCTCCTAAGGCAGCTGCTCCGAAGGCAGCAGCACCGAAGGCCGCAGCACCGAAGAAGGCAGCTGCTCCCAAGAAGGCAGCCGCTCCCAAGGCAGCTGCTGCAGCACCGGCCGCCAAGACCGTGCTGAACCCGGCAGCCGCATGGCCGTTCCCGACCGGCACCAGCCGTCCGTAAGATCGGCTCGCGCCTGGTCTGACCTGGTCAGACAAAATGCCGCTGTATGGCTCCGCGCCATGCAGCGGTTTTTTTATGGCCGATCAATTTGCCCTCGCGACTCTGGCAAAACGGCGAGATGGCACAATATGGTGACGGTGGCGTATCTGCATATGCGTGGATAGGCCCGCCTGCCGCCACTTGGCGATTGCGCCAATGCACTCTAGTATGTGCGCTGCCTCTCATTGATGGAGATCCCTGTGCTGCATAGTATTTTCATGTTGATCGTCAACGCCGTGGCCAGCATCCTGGCTGGCGTCATGCTGCTGCGTTTCTGGATGCAGGTGGTGCGCGTGCGCCCGCCGCAATCGGTGGGGCAGTTCGTCTATCAGCTCTCGGACTGGCTGGTGCGCCCGCTGCGCCGGGTCATGCCGGGCGGGGCCTATGACTGGGCCAGCCTACTGGGCGCCTTCATCATCGTGCTGCTGGCGGTCATCGCGGCGGTGGGATTACAGTCGGGGTTCGACTTCAAGATTATCCTGGTGCTCTCGCTGGAGCGCCTGCTGGAATGGATCTGCTATGGTTTCATGGCCACGCTGATCATCGAAGCCATCTTCAGCTGGGTCAATCCCTATGCGCCGCTGGCGCCGTTCGTGCGCGCCCTCAATGATCCCCTGCTGCGCCCCTTGCGCCGCGTCATCCCGCCGCTCGGTGGCGTGGACCTGTCGCCGCTGGTCTTGCTGATTCTCCTGCAGATCCTGCAACGGGTGATCGGCAGCCTCCTGTATGCCTTGCTCTGATCCGGCGCGCTGGCGTCGGCGGAGATAAAAAAAGAGCCGGACATCGTCCGGCTCTTTTCATTGGTGCGGCCGCGCGGCTGCGGGCGGCGTCAGTGCTTCTGCTTGGCCACCCATTGCTCCAGCGCCTGCATGGTGTTCTCCACGTGCTTTTCCGGATTCATGTCGGTGTACTCGTAGAGGATGACATGGTCCGGCGTGATCACATAGGACGTGCGGCTGGCATAGCTGGTGACTTTCAGGAACTGGGCGTCATAGGCCTTGATGATCTTCTTGTCGCCGTCGGCTGCCACGGCGAACTTGCTGCGGCATTCGCTCACCGAGAACTTGTTGAGGGTCTCGATGTTGTCGCTGGACACCCCGATGACGGTGGCGCCCAGGGCCTTGTAGCGATCCACGGCCTCGGCGAAGAGGTGGGCTTCGATGGTGCAGCCGGTGGTGAAGGCGGCCGGATAGAAGTAGAGCACCACCGGTCCCTTCTTGAGCGCATCGGCCAGCGAGAAGGTCGAGACCCGGCCACCCAGCGAGGCCGGGGCCGAGAAGTCCGGTGCCGGGTCGCCGGGTTTGAGCGCCGCCAGGGCGCTGCTGCCGTGGGAGAGCGTGGCCAGCAGCGCGCATGCGCTCGCCAGGCGACGCCAGGACGGTAGGGGCAATGCGGTCAGGTTCAGCATGAGCAATCTCCTGGTGGTGTCTTGCCCCCGGCGCCTCGCGCATCAGGGGCAATGTGGATCAGCCGAAGCGATAGCCGAAGGCCTTGTGGAAGCGCTCTTCGATTTCCGCCTTGGACGGCGCATGGTTCTGCGGACCTTGCGAAGCGATCTTGATCGAACCCATCAGGCTGGCCAGGCGACCGGTGGTCTCCCAGTCGTAGCCTTCGGTGAGACCGAACAGCATGCCGGCGCGGAAGGCATCGCCACAACCGGTCGGGTCGGCGATCTGGTCGGCCTGCACACAGGGGATATCGAACTTCTTGTCGCCCACGAAGATCTCGGCGCCCAGCTCGCCGCGCGTGACCACCAGGGCCTCCACGCGGGCGGCGATCTGCGCCAGCGACAGGCCGGTACGGGCAGTCAGCAATTCGGCTTCGTAGTCATTGACGGCGACATAGGTGGCCAGGTCGATGAAGTTCTTGAGGTCATTGCCATCAAACATCGGCATGCCCTGGCCCGGATCGAAGATCAGGGGGATCTTCAGCTCGGCGGCCTGCTGGGCGTGCTGCAGCATGCCGTCGCGGCCGTCCGGGGCGACGATGGCGAACTTGACCGGGCCGGCGTCGGCCACCTTGTTCTCATGCGACCAGGTCATCGCGCCCGGGTGGAAGGCGGTGATCTGGTTGCTGTCGGCATCGGTGGTGATGAAGCACTGCGCGGTGAAGGAGGCGTCGATCTGGCGCACGCAGCGGGTGCTGATGCCCAGGTCGGCGAAGCGCTCCAGGTAGGGCGCGCTATCCAGGCCGACGGTAGCCATGATGACCGGCTCGCCACCCAGCAGCTTGAGGTTGTAGGCGATGTTGCCGGCGCAGCCACCGAACTCGCGGCGCATGGTCGGCACCAGGAAGGACACGTTGACCTTGTGCAATTGCTCGGCCAGCAGCGCTTCGGCGAAGCGGCCTTCGTATTGCATGATGTTGTCGTAGGCGAGGGAACCGCAGATCAGGGAGCTCATGGATGGACCATCAGGAAGGAGTGTCAGATGCCGCATTGTAGAAGAAAAGCGGCCTGATGGCAGGATTTACGCGTTCCCCGGCCGCGCGTATGGCCGGGGTGATGGGGCGTTCAGGGGTAGAAGAGATAGATGCGATAGCCCGAGACCAGCGCATCCTTCAGTTCGAAGTTGAGCTTGATCTGCTGTTCGCTGTCGGCGCCGATGCCGGTATCGGCCAGCTTCGGGTCGCTCAGGTAGTCGCGCGGACGGAAGACGCGTCGCACCACCGCCTTTTCGTCGTCATTGTTGAGTGTGAGCTCGATGTGCGGCCAGGCCTGCGGGCTGGCACCGCGATTGCGCATGACCACCGTCAGCGCGTAGACATTCTGGTTGGGCGGCACCACCTGCAGCTCGTTGGCCTCCAGCGAGAGGCGCTCGATCTCGGCCGGCAGGCCAACCGTGCAATGCAGGGCCACGCACATGCCGTTGAGCATCGGACGTACCTGCGGCACCGCCACCGCCAGCGGATTGCGCCAGTAGTAGAGCGATTGCAGCAACAGCACCGGCACCATCACGCCAGCCAGGATCATCATCACCATCTTCATGATGTGGCTGATGCGGGCCCGACGCTCGGCACGCCTGACGAAGGCGGGTTCGTCGGCATCGCTGTCGGTCTTGTCGTCGCTCTCGCTGCCGTCCTCGCCATCGCCATCGGCCTCGGCCTGCTCATGGGCGACACCATCCTCGGGATGCGCTGGTTCTTCGGTGGCGTGCAGGGGCTCCAGGCTGAAACCGTCATCCAGATCGGCGGCGTGCTCGTTGCTGTCAACGGGATCGGCCTCGACTGGCGTGGCCGGCGGTGCATCAGGCGAGGGTACGGCCGGGGCGGGGGCGGGCTTGAGCGGTGCGCCCAGGTCCGGGATGTATCCGGGACTGGCGGGTGAACGGAAGACCTTGGGTTCGGCGATGACGGGGATGGCGGCCCGAACAGGCGCCGGTATGGCGGGTTCCTGTTCCTGCTGCGGGCGCGCAGGCGTTACGCTGTCAGCCGGTCTGGGGGCCGGTGCGGGAGAGGTCGCGGGAGTGATTGGCGCTGCCGCACGGGTGACCGGTACGGCCACGTCGACCAGGGCGGGCTCGCTGGCTTGCGCATGGCTGCCTGGCACTGGCTGGTAGTGGCCATCGGCGACACTGGGCTCGACCAGGAATTCATTGCCATTGAAGACTTGCCTGCAGCTGCCGCAACGCACCAGTCCACCGCGCAGCTTGAGCTGGTCGCTGGCAACCCTGAAGATGGTCAGGCAGTGCGGACACTGGGTCGCCAACGCCATGGATTACTCCGGCAGGCGGCCTGCCAGCGCCACCCAGCCTTCATGCTCGGCCCAGACCGTCAGCGCGATATAGGGCGCGTAGGCGGCGATCACTTCCTGGGCCTGGCGGCTCAGCACGCCCGAGAGTACCAGCGCACCGCCGGCGCGGACGCGTCCGGCCAGCATGGGCGCCATCAACTGCAGGGGGCCGGCCAGGATGTTGGCCACCACCACGTCGAAACGCTCACCTTCCGGATGCGCCTGGGCAAAGGGCTCGGGCAGGTAGTAGGTGGCCGTGCACTGGTTGCGGGCGGTATTGTAGTTGGCCGCTTCCAGGGCTTGCGGATCGATATCCACGCCGATCACTTGCGGCACGCCGAGCTTGGCCGCGACCAGGGCCAGGATGCCCGAACCGCAACCGTAGTCCAGCAGGGTCTGGGCACTGGCGGCGTTGGACTCCAGCCATTCCATGCACAGCCGGGTAGTCGGGTGGCTACCGGTACCGAAGGCCAGACCGGGGTCCAGTTCCAGCAGCAGCGCATCTGGATCGGCCGGGGCATCGTGCCAGCTCGGCACCACCCAGATACGGCGACCGATATGGATGGGCTCGAACTGGGATTGCGTCAGGCGCACCCAGTCCTGCTCTTCCACGTCGCGGGTCGCAAAGGGCAGGGCATAGTCCAGGCCGATGGCCTTGGTCGCATCGGTCACGATGGTGGCATGGTCGGCATCCTTGTCGGCCAGCGCCACTACGCGACTGCGATCCCAGGCCGCTTCCTCGGGCTCCATGCCGGGCTCGCCGAAGAGCGGACGCTCGGCGTCCGTCCCTTCGTCCGCATCTTCCACCGACACCGACAGGGCGCCAGACTCCATCAGGGCGTCGGACAATGCCTCCGCCTCTTTTCGCGCCACTTCGATGACGATTTCTACCCAAGCCATTTGCCCGCCTTTGCTATTGCTGTTGCTATTACGATTACCGAAGATGTTGCTTTTACTTCTTGACGGACTTGTCGGCATCCGAGGAAGCAGGACGTTCCGACAACTTATGTTCCAGATAATGGATATTGGTTCCGCCTTCGAAGAAGCGCGCATCGACCATCAGTTCGCGGTGCAGCGGGATGTTGGTCGAAATGCCTTCGACCACCATTTCCGACAGCGCGATCTGCATACGGCGGATGGCCTGTTCGCGGGTGGCGCCATAGGCGATCACCTTGCCGACCATGGAATCATAGTTGGGCGGCACGAAATAGCCCGAGTAGGCATGCGAATCGACGCGGATGCCAGGACCGCCCGGTACATGCCAGGCCGTGATGCGACCCGGCGAGGGGATGAACTTGAACGGATCCTCGGCGTTGATGCGGCACTCGATGGCGTGGCCCTTCAGCTCGATGTCGCGCTGGCGGTAGCGCAGCTTCTCGCCGGCGGCGATGCGGATCTGCTCCTGCACGATATCGACGCCGGTGATCATCTCGGTCACCGGGTGTTCCACCTGCACGCGGGTGTTCATCTCGATGAAGTAGAACTCTTCGTTCTCGTACAGGAACTCGAAGGTGCCGGCGCCACGGTAGTTCATCTTGCGGCAGGCTTCGGCGCAGCGTTCACCGATCTTCTCGATGATCTTGCGCGGGATGCCCGGTGCCGGTGCTTCCTCGATCACCTTCTGGTGGCGGCGCTGCATGGAGCAGTCGCGCTCGCCCAGCCAGATGGCTTGCTTGTGCTCGTCGGCCAGGATCTGGATTTCCACGTGACGCGGATTTTCCAGATACTTCTCCATATAGACTTCCGGGTTGCCGAAGGCCGCGCCCGCTTCCGTCTTGGTCATGGTCACGGCATTGATCAGCGCCGCTTCCGTATGCACCACGCGCATGCCGCGACCGCCACCGCCGCCAGCGGCCTTGATGATGACCGGATAGCCGATCTTGCGGGCGATCTGGACGATTTCCTTGGGATTGTCCGGCAGGGCGCCTTCCGAACCCGGCACGCAGGGCACGCCGGCACGGATCATGGCCTGCTTGGCCGAGACCTTGTCACCCATCATGCGGATGTTTTCCGCGCGCGGGCCGATGAAGACGAAGCCGGACTTTTCCACGCGTTCGGCGAAATCGGCGTTTTCCGACAGGAAACCGTAGCCCGGGTGGATCGCCTGGGCATCGGTCACTTCGGCGGCGCTGATGATGGCCGGCATGTTCAGGTAGGACAGCGCCGACGGTGCCGGGCCGATGCAGACCGACTCATCGGCCAGCTTCACGTATTTGGCTTCGCGGTCGGCCTCGGAGTGCACGACCACGGTCTTGATGCCCAATTCGCGGCAGGCGCGCTGGATACGCAGGGCAATTTCGCCACGGTTGGCGATGAGGATTTTTTCAAACATAACTGGAATGAAGCGTCGCTAGGATCAAGCGTTATAGGTTCCGGAGGCGGGCCGCGCCAGGCGACCCGATCCGGCCAGGCCGGGGATATCGCGCGCGATCAGCCCAGCACGAACAGCGGCTGGCCGAATTCGACCGGCTGGCCGTTTTCCACCAGGATCTGCTTGACCACGCCACCCTTGTCGGCGTCGATCTCGTTGAGCAGCTTCATCGCTTCGATGATGCACAGGGTATCGCCTTCCTTGACTTCCTTGCCCACTTCGACGAAGGCCGGAGCGCCCGGTGCCGAGGAGCGGTAGAAGGTACCGACCATGGGCGACTTGACGATATGGCCTTCCGGCACGGCAGCGGCAGCCGGCGCGGCGGGTGCGGCAGCAGCCACGGGCGCTGCGGCCAGGGGCGCGGCGGCGGGGGCGTAGGCTTGCTGTTGCGGCACCATCACCACCTGGTTCTGGGTATTCGGGGAGGACTTGACGATCCTGACCTTGCTTTCGCCTTCGGTGACTTCCAGCTCTTCGATAGCCGATTCAGCAACCAGGTCGATCAGCGTCTTGAGTTTTCGTAAATCCATTTGAATCCCTCGGAATGTAGATGTGTAGTGTTAAAGAAGCACCGGCGCTCTCTGGCGACCGGCGAGTCCAGCTCAGGGTTTTGCAGTACGTGAAGCGATCCGTCGGGGCGGGCAGGCCCGCCGCTGTCAGGACTGACGCAGCCAGTAGTCGAGGGCCAGGCGATAGCCGTCGACCCCGAAGCCGCACAGGACTGCCCGGGCGATGCCGGACAGGTAGGAAAAGTGGCGGAATTCCTCGCGCTGGTGGATATTGGAGATATGCACTTCCACGAAGGGGATGGCCACACCGGCCAGCGCATCGCGCAGCGCCACGCTGGTATGGGTCAGTCCGCCCGGATTGATGATGATGCCGTCCACGCCCTCGCTGCGGGCCTGATGGATGCGGTCGATCAAGGCACCCTCGTGGTTGCTCTGGAAGGCGACCAGGCGCGCACCGGCGGCGCGGGCCTGTTCTTGTGCACGCTCTTCGATATCGGCCAGCGTGGTGGATCCGTAGACTTCCGGCTCCCGTGTCCCGAGCAGGTTCAGGTTCGGGCCATTGAGCAGGAGAAGCTGTTTTGCCATGGAGATTAAGCTCCGTTTGACGACGATGCGCGCATTTTGCCGTCAAATGCCATCATTTGGCAAGAAAAACTTTCTTTTTGCCGTTTTGCGGAGATTTACAACTGGGAGATGTCTTGTCGCAGCTCGTCGAACTTGAGGCGACCGAGGTAGATCTTCTTGACTTTGCCGTCCTTGCCCACCAGAGCGGTGAACGGAAGACCGCCCGCCTGATTGCCGAATTGCCGCAGCAAATCGGTGGCGCCGGTTCCGGCAACGAAGAGAGGATAGCGGATTTGGTACTTTTGCGCAAACTTGGCGATATTTTCCTGACTATCGACGCCAATTCCCAGAATTTGTATGGGAGCGATTTCCTGCTGCAAGGCCGTCAGCTCGGGCATTTCCTCCACGCAGGGGCCGCACCAGGTGGCCCAGAAATTGACCACCAGGGGCCGGCCCTTGTATTGCGCCAGGGATTGGCTCTGGCCCGAGGCATCGGGCATGGATTGCGAGAGCAGCTGATTCAGGGCCAGGGTCTCGGGGCTATCGGCGGGATGGGCGCGATGGCTGACATAGACGCCTACACCTACGCAAATGAGGGCAAGCACGGCCAACAGGATGAGATTGCTCAGCTTTTTCATCAGTCTTCTTCTTTCTTGAGGGAAGCGTCGATCAGCTCGGTCAGGGCCTGGGCATCGCCACGTTCGGGCCGCTTGCCCGGTGCGGCGCGCAGGCTGCCACGCAGGTCGTCCTCGTCATAGACGGCCAGGTGCGCCAGTTCGGGATCGGCACCGCGCTGCGGCAGCAGGAAACTCAGGGTCTCCACCGGCTGACCGGTACGGAAGTGCGGCGTCTCGCCCACCTCGAAATTCACGTTCTTGTTGAGCAGGAAGATCTCCACGTCCTTGGCACTGGGCGTGAAGAGCTGCAGATGGATGTCGGAATGTTCACCCGCCGTGCCATTCCAGACCGCGCCGGTAATATAAGGACGATAGGCTTGCAGGTCTTGCATCAATGGCAAGGCGACCCGGCGCAGGTGCAACAGACGCAGCGGTTGCGTGTCGGCAAAGAAGAGTTCGTTGTAGAGGCGGACTTCTTCCTCGATCTGCTCGTTATCGGGCATGATCTCGCCGCGTACCTTCTGGTTGCCCAGGATCTGGCGGGCGGCCTTGCGCTTGGCGCTGCCGTAGTCGGCGCCGTCCTCGGCGATCATGCGGGCGGCCGCTGCGGCGATCTCGGCGCGCAGTTGCTCGGTGGGGGAAGTGAACTCTGACATGGCCCACATCATACTCGCTCGCTGTTGCGGCCGCCGGCTCAGGTAAAATCCCGGGATTACACCCCAAGATTCGCTATGCATATTCATATTCTCGGCATCTGCGGCACCTTCATGGGCGGCCTGGCCGTGCTGGCCAAGCAAGCCGGCCACGAAGTCACCGGCTGCGACGCCAACGTCTATCCGCCGATGAGCACCCAGCTCGAAGCCCAGGGCATCACCCTGATCCAGGGGTTCGAGCCGTCCCAGGTGGACCTCAAGCCCGACCTGTTCGTCATCGGCAACGTCGTCTCGCGCGGCAATGCGCTGATGGAAGAGATCCTCAACCGCGGCTTGCCCTATGTTTCCGGCCCGCAATGGATGGGCGAGCACATCCTGCAGGACAAGTGGGTCCTGTCGGTCGCCGGTACCCACGGCAAGACCACCACCTCGGCCATGCTGGCCTGGGTGCTGGAGCATGCTGGCTACCAGCCGGGCTTCCTGATCGGCGGCGTGCCGATGAACTTCGGCATCTCGGCGCGGCTGGGCAGCGATGGCCATGGCGCGCCTTCGCCGTTCTTCGTCATCGAAGCCGATGAATACGACACCGCCTTCTTCGACAAGCGCAGCAAGTTCGTCCACTACCGCACCCGCACCGCGGTGCTGAACAATCTCGAATACGATCACGCCGACATCTTCCCCGATCTGGCAGCCATCGAGACGCAATTCCATCACCTGGTGCGTACCGTGCCCGGCATCGGCCGGCTTATCGTCAATGGCCGCGAGCCGGCCCTGCAACGCGTGCTGGCACGTGGCAGCTGGAGCGAGCGCGAGGATTTCGGCGTGGCTGAAGGCGCCGGCTGGTCGCTGCAGACCCATGAAGATGGCCGTTTCGATGTCTTCTTCGACGGCCAGCCGCAGGGCACCGTGCAGTGGGAGCTCACGGGCGAGCACAATCGCATGAATGCCCTGGCGGCCATCGCCGCGGCGCGCCATGTGGGGGTGCCGGCGGCCCAGGCCATCGAGGCGTTGGGTGCTTTCCAGAGCGTCAAGCGGCGCATGGAATTGCGCGGCAGCGCCAACGGCGTGGCCGTCTATGACGACTTCGCCCATCACCCCACCGCGATTGCCACCACCGTGGCCGGCCTGCGCAAGAAGGTCGGCGCGGCGCGTATCCTTGCCGTGCTGGAACCCCGCTCCAACACCATGAAGCTGGGCACCATGAAGGAAGCCCTGCCGGGCAGCCTGGTCGATGCCGACCTGGTGTTCGGTTATGGCGCCAAGGCCGGTCGCGATGCCCTGGGCTGGGATCTGGGCGAGGCGCTGGCGCCGCTGGGCGAGAAGGCCGGGGCCTACGACGACCTGGGCGCGCTGGTCGAGGCGGTCAAGGCCGCCGCCCGGCCCGGCGACCATGTACTGGTGATGAGCAATGGCGGCTTCGGTGGCGTCCACCAGAAGTTGCTGGACGCGCTGGCATGATCCTGTACCTGCATGGCTTTCGTTCCTCGCCGCAGTCCTTCAAGGCGAGGCTGATGGGGCAGCGCATGGCCGAGCTGGGTTTGCAGGGGCAGTATCTCTGTCCGCAACTGCCGGCCTCGCCGGCCGGTGCCATCGCGCTGGCCGAGTCGCTCATCGCCGGTGTCGATGCGACACAGCTGACCGTGGTCGGCTCGTCCCTGGGGGGCTTCTATGCGACCTGGCTGGCCGAGCGCCATGGTTGCCGCGCGGTACTGTTGAATCCGGCGGTCAAGCCGCCGCGCGACCTGGAATCCTATGTCGGCGTGAGCACCCAATATCACTCCGATGAGCCCTTCGAATTCAAGCGCGACTACATCGCCGAGCTGCAGGCCCTGACGGTCGCGGCCGTCAGCCGGCCCGAGCGGTATTTCCTGCTGGCAGCCACGGGCGATGAAGTGCTGGACTGGCGCGAGATGGTGGCGCACTATCCGAGCGCACACCAGACCGTGATCCAGGGCAGCGACCATGGCATCGCCGAGTTTGCCGATTACCTTGACGAGGTGCTGGCCTTTTGCGGCGTGGCATCCCAGGGCAAGGTGCCGGGTTGATGCGGCACCTACCCGGGCGGGCCAACTGGATGGCACACCCGCAGGCACTGGCGTCCATGCTGGCCGCCGACGGCGACCTGATGCGCCGCACCCGCGCCTGGCTGGCCGATCCCGGCTCCATGACCATCAAGCTCAAGGCGCGTACCCAGTCGTTCGCGGTCAGCCTGCTGCGCCAGCGTCCCGGCCGCATCCTGGCTGACGAGCATGTCGCCCTGGGCGTGCCGGCGCGCAGCCGGGTGGTCGAGCGCGATGTGATCCTGTTTGGAGATGACCGGCCGGTAGTGTTCGGCCATACTGTCTTGTCGACCAGCTCGGTCAAGTCGGACTGGCCGTTCTTCAGCAAGCTGGGCAACACGCCACTGGGGGCCAACCTGTTCTTTGATCCGCTGGTGGGGCGCAGCCCCATCCAGTATGCTCGCCTGGCAGCCGGCCATCCGCTGATGCGCCGCATTGCGCAAGCCCTGCCAGACGTTGATTTGCCGACCTCCCTGTATGCGCGCCGCTCCCTGTTTACCCGGCGCGGCGGCGTACTGATGGTTACCGATGTTTTCCTGCCGGCCCTGGAGGCGTTGATGCGCCCGGCGGCCCGGCCCATGCACCAGATTGAGAAGCGATAGAAGCAGATGAATGTACTGTTCGAAGAATCCGGCGATTTCAAGGCCGGCTCCATCATGACCCAGCAGGGCGAGTCCTTCCAGGTCGAGATGGCCTCCGGCAAGCGTGCCAAGGTCAAGTCGCGCGATGCGCTGCTGCAATTCGCCTCGCCCGCGCCGCAGGAACTGCTGCAACAGGCACAGGCCATCTCTGACGAGATCGACCTGGATTTCCTCTGGGAAGTGGCCGGCGAGGAAGAGTTCGGCTTCGCCGATCTGGCCGCCGAATACTTCGGCCACGCGCCGCTGCCACCCGAGGCGGCCGGCCTGCTGCTGCGCCTGCATAGCGCACCGATCTACTTCTACAAGAAGGGCCGCGGTCGCTACAAGGCCGCCCCGCAAGCTTCGCTGCAGGCGGCCCTGGCAGGCGTGGAAAAGAAGAAGCAGCAATTGCTGGCACAAGCGGCCTATGTGGACGAACTCAAGGCGCACAAGCTGCCCGAGGCCTTCCGCCCGATCGCGCTGCAGCTGCTCTTCAAGCCCGACAAGAACGGCATCGAATACAAGGCCCTGGACGCCGCCGCCAAGGAAATGCAGACCACCCCGCAGCGCCTGATGCTGGCCGCTGGTGGCGTGGCCTCGCCCAAGGACTTGCACTACGCGCGCTTCCTCTACGAGTTCTTCCCGCGTGGCACCGGCTTTGCCGCCATCGACATTCCCACGGCGGTCACCGACCTGCCCACGGCCGATGTGCAAGCCTTCTCCATCGATGACGTCACCACCACCGAAATCGACGATGCGCTGTCGGTGACGCGCCTGGCCGACGGCAAGCTGCGCGTGGGCATCCACATCGCAGCGCCCGGCCTGGCCATCAAGCGCGGCGACGCCATCGATGCGATCGCGCGTGCGCGCATGTCCACCGTCTACATGCCGGGTGAGAAGATCACCATGCTGCCCGACGAGCTGGTGGCGACCTATACGCTGGACGCCGGTGCTGCCCGTCCGGCGCTGTCGCTGTACGCCACGCTGGATCCGTCCAACTGGGAAGTGCTCTCCACCGAGAGCCGCGCCGAGCTGGTGCCGATCGCCAGCAACCTGCGCCACAACGACCTGGACGAGCTGGTCACCGAAGAGGCGCTGGCCCAGAACCTGGGCGAGTATGCGCACAAGGACGAGATTGCCCTGCTGTGGCAATGGGTGCAGGTTCTGGAGCAGGGCCGCATGGTCAAGCGCGAGAGCTTCGGCCTGCGTCCGGAACAGAACAACCGTGTCGACTTCAACTTCTACGTCGAGGACGACGTGGTCAGCATCGTGCGCCGCCGTCGTGGCGCGCCGCTGGACAAGATCGTCGCCGAGCTGATGATCTTCGCCAACAGCACCTGGGGCAAGCTCATGGCCGACCACGGCGTGCCCGGCATCTATCGCGCCCAGGGGGGCGGTGCCGGCGGCTGGGCCGCCAAGATGCAGGTACGCATGGTCACCCACGCCGCGCCCCACCAGGGCCTGGGCGTGGACCAGTATGCCTGGAGCACCTCGCCGCTGCGTCGCTACACCGACCTGGTCAACCAGTGGCAGATCCTGGCCTGCATCGAGCATGGCGTGACCGCGCCGCTGGTGGCGCCCTTCAAGCCGCGCGATGCGGACCTGTTCGCCATCGTCTCCGGTTTCGATGCGGCCTATTCCGGCTACGCCGACTTCCAGTCCACCATGGAGCGTTACTGGTGCCTGCGCTGGCTGGCCCAGGAAAACGCCCGCGCCGTGGACGCGGTGGTGCTCAAGGACGAGATCCTGCGCCTGGTCGACATCCCGCTGGTGTTGCGCATGCCCGGTCTGCCGCAGCTGGCGCGCGGCCTGCAGGTCAAGCTGGACCTGCTGCGCTGGGACGAGGTCGATCTCAGCGTCGAGGCGCGCCTGCTGGAAGTGCCGGCGGCAGCGGCCCAGGCCATGGCCAGCGATCTGGGTGAGGAAGACGAGGAGTTGCTCGAAGGCATGGCCGCCCTGGGCGAGCAGGCCGAGGGCGCCGATGCGGCCGAGGCGGCTGAAGCTGCCGACGTTGCCGACGACGAGGCTGGCGATGCAACACCCGCCGACGCTGCCGGTGAAAACCCGTCGGCCGAAGCGGCCCAATGAGGCAGGCCTGGCGTAGAATTGGCGCTTTGAACTTGCCCGTCCTTCCTTGCCTGCTGTGAATCTGTTTGCCCAACATCGTCTGCTGAGCGTGGCGCTCGGTATTTCGCTGCTGGTGCATGGCGTACTGCTCGCCGTGCATTTCGCCGCGCCCGATGCCTTCCGCCTCAAGCCTTCCGATCCGGAACTGGAAGTCATCCTGGTCAACGCCAAGCACGACAGGAAGCCGGTCAACGCCGAGGCCCTGGCGCAGGCCAACCTGGATGGCGGCGGCAATGCCGACCAGGGCCGCGCCAAGTCGCCACTGCCGGACATGAAGCGGCTGGACAATGGCGACAGCGTCAAGGCCACCCAGCGCCGCGTGGCCGAGCTGGAGCAACAGCAGCGCAAAATGCTGGCCCAGCTGCAGCAGTCGCAGCAGCAGGTGACCAGCAGCGAGCAGCAGAAGGTGACCGAGGCGCCGCAGCTCAATGCGCGCGACATGATCGAGACCGCGCGTGCGATGGCGCGCATGGAAGCCGAGGTCGCCAAGAACATCGAGGAATACAACAAGCGCCCCAAGAAGACCCAGATCACGCCCAGCACGCGGGAAGTGGGTTACGCGCAGTATTACAAGACGCTGCAGGACAAGATCGAAAAGGTCGGCACCCTGAATTTCCCGACCCGGGACGGCAAGAAGCTCTACGGCGAATTGCTGGTGGTCATTCCGGTCTTCCAGGATGGCACCATCTACGAGCGTGATGGCGGCGTGGTGGTCAAGTCCAGTTCCGGCAATGCCGCGCTGGACCAGGCGGCGGTCGCCATCGTGCGGCGCTCGGCGCCGTTCGGGCGCTTCCCCGAGAACATGCGCACCAGCGGCAAGGACGACGTGTGGGAAATCATCACGCGCTTCCGCTTCACGCGCGACCAGGGCCTGCAGGCGCAACTGGGGGCCGGCTGAGGCTACTGCGCCAAGCCGGTAACGAACCAACGGACACAGACAAGAACGGAACAGGCGGATCAATATGGATGCATACGTCGTCATCGGCAATCCCATCGCCCACAGCAAATCTCCCGAGATCCACGCGCAGTTCGCCGCCCAGACCGGCCAGGTACTGAGTTATGAACGCCTGCTGGCGCCGCTGCATGGATTCAAGGTGGCGGTGCAGGTATTCCAGCGGCGCGGTGGGCGCGGCGCCAACGTCACGCTGCCCTTCAAGCTGGAAGCCCATGCCCTGGCCGACCAACTGTCCGAGCGTGCGCGCCTGGCCGGTGCGGTCAATACGCTCAAGTTCGAGGACGGCAGGATCTTCGGCGACAACACCGATGGCGCCGGCCTGGTCACCGATATCACGGTCAACGCCGGTCAGGCCCTGGCGGGACGCCGCATCCTGCTGCTGGGCGCCGGTGGCGCTTCGCGGGGCGCGCTGCTGCCGCTGCTGCAACAGCAGCCGGCCGAACTGGTGATCGTCAACCGCACCCAGTCGCGCGCTGCCGAGCTTGCCGCGCAATTTTCCGAATACGGCCCGGTGCGCAGCGCCGCCTATGCCGAGCTCGATGGCGTTTTCGACCTCGTCGTCAATGCCACCTCGGCCAGCCTCTCCGATGATCTGCCGCCGTTGCCGCTGTCGGTCTACGGCCACCAGACGCTGGCCTACGACATGCTGTATGGCCGCCAGCCCACCGTCTTCATGCAGAGCGCCCAGCAGCAGGGCGCCAAGGTGCGTGACGGCCTGGGCATGCTGGTCGAACAGGCCGCCGAAGCCTTCCACCTGTGGCGCGGGGTGCGCCCGGCCACCGCCGAGGTCTTTGCCAGCCTGCGCCAGCAACTGGCTCAGTGAGCCACGCGCCGACAGAACAAGAACAGGCACATGAAATCCTTACGCAAGCTGCTCTTCTGGGTCATCGTCCTGCCCATCGCCCTGGTGCTGCTGTTGCAGGCCTACTTCTTCCTGCAGATCTGGTGGTGGAAGGACCATAACCCCGAGTCCACCAGCTTCATGCGGCAACAGCTGTCACTGCTGCGCGAGAAGGATCCCAATGCGCAGCTGCAATTCCGCTGGGTGCCGTATGCGCGCATCTCCAACAATCTCAAGCGCGCCATCATCGCCTCCGAGGATTCCAACTTCTCCGAGCATGACGGCATCGACTGGGATGCCCTGCAAAAGGCCTACGAAAAGAACGAGAAGAAAGGCAAGGTGGTGGCCGGTGGTTCCACCATCACCCAGCAGCTGGCCAAGAACCTGTTTCTCTCGGGCGAGCGCAGCTACCTGCGCAAGGGCCAGGAGTTCGTGATCACCTATATGCTGGAGTTCGTGCTGGACAAGCAGCGCATCTTCGAGATCTACCTCAACGTGGTCGAGTGGGGCAATGGCGTCTTCGGTGCCGAGGCCGCGGCCCAGCACTACTACCGCATTCCGGCCGCCGGCCTGGGCGCGGAGCAGGCGGCGCGGCTGGCGGTGATGCTGCCACGCCCGCGCTACTATGACCGCAATCGTGGCTCCGGCTACCTGGCCGCGCGCACTGGCCTGATCCTGCGCCGCATGAACGCGGCCACGCTGCCACCGACCCACAAGTAAGTCCCCGGCATGACCGGCGTATGACAGTGTCACGGCGCTGCACAGGCGCCGTGTCGTGCTTGCCTGAGGCCAGGCGAGAACGTACACTTGCGCACGTTTCGCGCCTGCTCGCCGCCCCGCCGTGCAGCAGCCGCATCTTCCCTCTTTCCATCGCGTCCGGAGCCAGCGAGAGCCCATGATCAATGTATTCGTGTTGCAAAACGGCCGCCTCAGCCAGGTCAACATCGACAGCCGCACCGACCTGGAACAGGCCGCGCCGGTCTGGGTCGACCTGACCGAGCCGAACGACGAGGAGCGCGCCTGGGTCAAGAGCATTTATGGCGTGACCTTGCCCGATGAAGATGAATTCAGCGACATCGAAGCCTCGGCCCGTTACTTCGAGGCCGAGAACGGCGACTTGCACCTGCGCACCGATTTTCTCTTTGAAGGTGATGACGCGTCGCCCTCGACCATGACGGTGGCCTTCATCCTGGCCCGCAACATCCTCTTCTCGGTGCATGCCGAGGACCTGCCGGTGTTTCGCCTGGTGCGCATGCGCGCGCGTTCGCGGCCCGGCTCCATCGGCGACTATCGCGACGTGCTGCTGGACCTCTACGAGACCGATGCCGAGTATTCCGCCGACGCGCTCGAAGGCATCTACCAGAAGCTTGAAGCGGTGAGCACCAGCGTGCTCAAGAAGAGCCTCTCCGACCAGGCCGCCGCCGAAGTGCTCAATACCATCGCCCACGAGGAAGACCTGAACGGTCGCATCCGCCGCAACATGATGGATACCCGACGCGCGGTCAGCTTCCTGATGCGCGGGCGCCTGCTGAGCTCCGAGCAGTTCGAGGATGCACGCCAGATCCTGCGCGACATCGAATCCCTGGATGGCCATACCGCCTTCCTGTTCGACAAGATCAACTTCCTGATGGATGCCACGGTCGGCTTCATCAACATCAACCAGAACAAGATCATCAAGATCTTCTCGGTGGCGTCGGTGGCCTTCCTGCCGCCGACCCTGATCGCCAGCATCTACGGCATGAACTTCAAGATCATGCCCGAGCTGGACTGGGCGGTGGGCTATCCGCTGGCCATCGTGATGATGATAGGCTCGGCCATCGCGCCGTTCTGGTACTTCCGCCGGCGCGGCTGGCTGAACTGATGGCAGCGGGCACGTTGCCTGCATCGAGATCCATGGGGCGACCTGTCTGCTGACGACGACGTCGCCCTTTTTCCGACACACATTCCCGGGCTTGGCCGATATCGCGCGCTGGCATGGCGCGGCAGGCTGGGTGCATCGCACGTTGTGCAGAGGAGAACAGCATGTCCGTCCGACATCACTACATTTCGCTGGCCGTCGTCAGTGCCAGTTTCGCCATCCTGCTGATCGGCTGCGCCAGTCCGCAGCCGCAGGCCGGTGCTACGCCGCAGTCGCAGAACTACGAGCGGGTATCGTCCTATACCGGCAGCGGCGTGGTCGAGGCCGTCGAAGTGACGCACAAGGAGAGCAATGGCGTGGCCGGTACCGTGGTGGGTGGCGTGGCAGGCGGTCTGGTGGGCAGTGCCATTGGCGGCGGCACCGGACGCGTGCTGGCGACCGTGGCGGGTGCGGCCGGCGGCGCCTATGCCGGCAACCAGATCCAGCGCAACAATGCCCAGGCGCAGCAGACCTACAAGATCCGCGTGCGCATGGACGATGGTTCGCTGCAGAGCTTCGCCCAGGAAGACAACACCGACTTCCGGGTGGGCGACCGGGTGCGGCTGGATAACGGCAGGCTCTCGCGCGACTAAAGTCGCGTGAGCAGAGTCCCATGAAAAAATCCCCGCGCAGGCGGGGATTTGTCATTGGGGGGCCAGCATGTCAGGCCGGGTAGAGCGCACCCAGCACGCGCGGACCACGTGCTCCCGTCACCGCTGGCAGGTTGCCGGGAAGGCGCAGGTCGAAGCGCTGTGCCAGCCAGGCGAAGGCCAGCGCCTCCACATGCTGGGGCGCCACGCCCAGGGTCGCGGTGGATTGCACCTCGGCGCGCCCCTGCAATTGCTGGCGTAACAGGCCCATCAGGAAAGCATTCTCGGCACCACCACCACAGACGTAGACCTGGCGCGCATCCGCGGCATGGCCGACGATGGCGTCGGCGATGGTGCTGGCAGTGAGCATGGTCAGCGTGGCCTGCACATCGGCGGGGGCGACCGGCTCGCCGGTGCGCAGCAGCGCGGCTTCCAGCCAGTCCAGGTGGAACAGGTCGCGGCCCGAGCTCTTGGGCGGCGCCAGCCGGAAGAAGGCCTCGTCGCGCAACTGCGCCAGCAGTCCCGTATGGACCTGGCCCGAGGCGCCCCAGTCACCGTTGGCGTCATAGCTGCGCTGCTGATGCAGATGGATCCAGCCATCCATGAGCGCATTGCCGGGGCCGGTATCGAAGCCATAGGCACCTTCCTCGCCAGCGGGCAGGATGCTGACATTGGCGATGCCGCCGATATTGACCACCACCCGCGATTGCGTCGGATCGCCAAAGATGGCGCGGTGGAAGGCCGGCACCAGCGGTGCGCCCTGGCCACCGGCGGCCACGTCGCGGCTGCGGAAGTCGGCCACCACATCGATGCCGCTCAATTCGGCCAGCAGCGCCGGGTTGTTGGTCTGCCGGGTAAAGCCCAGTTCGGGACGGTGCCGGATGGTCTGTCCATGCACGCCCACCATGCGGATGTCGGCGGCGTGCTTGCCTGTCTGCAGCAGCAATTGCGCCACGCAGTCGGCGTAGTGCACGGCCAGTGCATTGGCGGCCATGGCCTCGCGCTCGATCTCGTTGGGGCCGGCGGCCTGCAGGGCCATCAGGTCAGCGCGCAGGTGCTCTGGGAAGGGGACGTAGGCGGCGGCCAGCGTGGCCGAGATGGCCTGGCCGTCGAATGCGGCCAGGACGCCATCGACGCCATCGAGGCTGGTGCCTGACATCAGGCCGATATAGAGAGGGGTGTGTGCAGTCATGGCGGGGCCTGGAAACAAAAAGGGCGGTCGCTGATTCTACAGCGACCGCCCCCGGACTTGTGCGGACCAGGAATTACCTGGCGGCCAGCTTCACATCGGCCGCGCCCGGCACACGCAGCATCGCCATGCGGTGCTGCATGTCGTCGGCCACGGTGCGGAAGCGCTGCATTTGCGGGCCGGTGAGGGCCTGGTTGTTGGGCACATCGACCGACAGCGGATTGCGCGGCTGGTTATTGACGCGGAACTCGTAGTGCAGGTGCGGGCCGGTGGCCCAGCCGGTCATGCCGACGAAACCGATCACGTCATTCTGGCCGACCTTCATGCCCTTCTTGATGTTGGGCGCAAAGCGGCTCATGTGGCCATAGGCGGTGGAATAACCGCTCCAGTGCTTGATGACGACGATGTTGCCGTAGCCGTTCTGCTGGCCGACGAAGTCGACCACGCCATCGGCGGCGGCATGGATGGGCGTGCCGGTCGGTGCCGCGAAGTCTACGCCGGTATGCTGCTTCCACTTGCCCAGGATGGGGTGCAGGCGCATCGAGAAGCCGGAGGAGATCCGGGTGAAGGCCAGCGGCGACTTCAGGAAGGCCTTCTTGAGCGACTTGCCGTCGAAGGCGTAGTAGCCGCCACCGCCGGCTTTGCTGGCCGGATCGCTGAACCACACCGCCTGGTAGCGGTTGCCGGCGTTGTCGAACTCGCCCGCCAGCACGCGACCGGTGCGCACCAGATCGCCGTTCTGCCAGAAGGTCTCGTAGACCACGTTGAAGCGGTCACCACGGCGCAGGTCGGCGGCGAAGTTGATGTTGGTGGCGAACATGTCCACCAGCTGCAGGGCTACGCCATCGGGGATCTGGGCCGCATCGGTGGCCGCGAAGAGCGAGGAGAAGATGGTGCCGGCGCGCATTTCCACGCGACGTTCCAGCACGGCCGGCTGGGCGTCGGCGGTGAGCTTGCCATTCTGGCGCGAGATCACCAGGTTGCGCGGTGTGTCGCTGCCGTCATCGAGGGTGGCCGAAAGCTTGACCAGTTCGCCATTGTCGTCGGTCTGTGCCACCACGCGCTTGCCGGCGCGCAATTGCATCACCGAGCGGGCCAGGGTGTCGGACTTGATGAAGTTGGCCGCCTCGTCGTCATCCACGCCCAGGCGGTTGAGCAGGGTGGCCAGGGTGTCGCCGCTGCGCACCTTCTCTTCATTGACGTAATACTGCGAATTTTCTTCCAGCGCGCTGATCTGCTGTTGCAAGTCCGGCAAGGCCAGGTCCTTGGAGATCGGATTGACCGGGGCATCCTTCATGTCGGGCTCGGCCGGTGCGAAACCGGCGGCGCCAATGGTGAAGGCCGCCAGGAACAGGGCACTGGCGCCGACGATGCGGGTCTTGGGCGAGGAAGCGGCGACTTTGTGGTGGCAGGACTGCAACGCGGTGAAGCACTGGGACGCGACGTGCTTGAGCTTATCTTGTGGGAACATGCAATACGAATACGTTAAAATCGACGTTTCCCGTGGCGGATGGCGGTTGCTGCTGCAATTCGGCGTTTCCTGTCCCCCCGCCGTGTTGCGCCCGCGAAACATTCGCACGGTATGAATGGATTTTCCTGCTGGTGAGCTTCTGAGGCCGCGTCCTGGCGCTCAGCAGAAAAAACGAAAGTCGGAATTATAGCAACACGATTTCGCGGTCCTGTCCTACAAATGCCTATTTTTTAGTTATATCGATGAACGCAGACCAGTCCACCCAGAACGCCCCCTCCCAACTGCCCCTCTCCGACCAGGTCCAGGAGGCAATGGCCATTGCCAAGCGCGGCGTCGATGAGCTGCTCATCGAGAGCGAATTCGCGCAGAAGCTGGCGCGCGCCGAGAAAAGCGGCCAGCCGCTGCGCATCAAGCTGGGACTGGACCCGACCGCCCCTGACCTGCATCTGGGCCACACGGTGGTGTTGAACAAGATGCGCCAGCTGCAGAACCTGGGCCACCAGGTGATCTTCCTGATCGGCGACTTCACCTCCATGATCGGCGACCCGTCCGGCCGCAACGCCACCCGTCCGCCGCTGTCGCGCGAGCAGATCGAGATCAACGCCAAGACCTATTTCGCCCAGGCCAGCCTGGTGCTGGATCCGGCCCGTACCGAGATCCGCTACAACTCCGAATGGTGCGATGCCCTGGGCAGCCGCGGCATGATCCAGCTGGCCTCGCGCTACACGGTCGCGCGCATGATGGAGCGCGACGACTTCACCAAGCGCTTCAAGGAAGGCACGCCCATCTCGGTGCACGAATTCCTCTACCCGCTCATGCAGGGCTACGACTCGGTGGCCCTGAAGTCCGACCTGGAACTGGGCGGTACCGACCAGAAGTTCAACCTGCTGGTGGGCCGCGAGCTGCAGAAGGATTTCGGCCAGGAGCCGCAGTGCATCCTGACCATGCCGCTCTTGGAAGGCCTGGATGGCGTGGAAAAGATGTCCAAGTCCAAGGGCAACTACATCGGCATCACCGAACCGGCCAACACCATGTTCGCCAAGGTGATGAGCATTTCCGACGTGATGATGTGGCGTTACTACGACCTGCTGTCGTTCCGCTCCATCGCCGAGATCGCCGCCTTCAAGGCCGATGTCGAGGCAGGCAAGAACCCGCGTGACATCAAGGTCGCCCTGGCCCAGGAGATCGTGGCCCGCTTCCACTCGCAGCAGGCTGCCGAGGATGCGCTGGCCGACTTCGTGAACCGCTCCAAGGGCGGCATTCCGGACGATATCCCCGAGGTCTCGCTGTCGGGCGCCCCACTGGGCATCGGCCAGCTGTTGAAGCAGGCCAACCTGTGCGCCTCCACCTCGGAAGCGCTGCGCATGGTCGAGCAGGGTGGCGTGCGTATCGACGGCACCGTCATCAGCGACAAGGGCCTGAAGGTCGAGGCCGGTCAATGCGTGGTGCAGGTGGGCAAGCGCAAGTTCGCCCGCGTCACCCTGGCGTAAGCAGGGCCGCGCATGATTGCCCTGTTGCAGCGGGTCAGCCAGGCCGCGGTGGTGGTCGATGGCCAGACGCTGGGCGCCATCGATACCGGCCTGATGGTATTGGTCTGCGCCGAGCGCAATGACACCGAGGCCGAGGCCGATGCCTTGTTGAAGAAACTGCTGGCCTACCGGGTCTTTGCCGACGAGGCCGGCAAGATGAATCGCAGTGTTGCCGACGTGCAAGGCGGCTTGTTGCTGATCCCGCAGTTCACGCTGGCGGCAGATACCAATTCGGGTACGCGTCCGTCCTTCACGCCGGCGGCGGCTCCCGAGCTGGGTCTTGCGCTCTTCGAGCGCTTCGTCGACCAGGCGCGCGCGCGGCATGGCGTGGACAAGGTCGGTAGCGGTCGCTTCGGCGCCGACATGAAGGTGTCGCTCACCAACGACGGTCCGGTGACCTTGTGGTTGCAGGTCAAGCCCAAGGCCACCGCTGCCGTTGTATAAGTTGAGTCAGGATGATCATGGCGACAGGCACCCGGCATTGAAGCAGGGCCGGGCGTCCCCAACTGGATTTGCAATAGCGTTTTGAATGTGGCCTTACTTTAGGAGGTGATATGAAATTCTGGAGCGATTCTTTCAAGGACGGCGCCAAGATCCCCGGTGAATTCGCTTTCGCGGTGATCGATCCCAAGACCCATGTCGCATTGTCGGGCAATCGCAATCCGCATTTCGCCTGGAGCGACTTGCCCGCCGGCACCCGCTCGCTGGCGCTGGTGGTGCATGATCCGGACGTGCCCTCGCGTGGCGACGACGTCAACCAGGAAGGCAAGACCGTGTCGCTGGATCTGCCCCGGGTGGATTTCTATCACTGGACCCTGGTCGATATCCCGGCCTCAGTCAAGGAGATCAAGGCCGGCCAGTTCAGCCACGGCGTGACCGCGCGCGGCAAGCCCGGCCCGGCCGTGCTGGGCGATCTGATGCCGGGCGCGCGCCAGGGCATCAACGACTACACCGGCTGGTTCGCCGGCGACGGCGACATGCGCGGCGACTACTTCGGCTACGACGGCCCCTGCCCGCCGTGGAACGATGCGCTGGTGCATCGCTATATCTTCACCCTCTATGCGCTGGACGTGGACCAGCTGCCGGTCACCGGCAACCTGGAAGGCTCGGTGGTACTGACCGCGCTGCGCGACCACGTCCTGGAGCAGGCCGCCATCAGTGGCCTGTATACGCTCAACCCCAACGCCGTACCGCGTAGCTGATTTTTCGCATGACCGATATCCTCCTGATCCGCCACGGCGAAACCGACTGGAACGTGGACAAGCGCCTGCAAGGCCACATCGACATCCCCCTGAACGAGGCTGGCCAGCGCCAGGTCAGGGCGCTGGGCGAGGCGCTGGCGGGGGAGGGCATCGACGCCATCTTCGCCAGCGACCTGCAGCGGGCGCATGCCACCGCCCAGGCCGTGGCCGAGGTGGCCGGGCTGGCGGTGCAGACCGATGCCGGCCTGCGCGAGCGTTGCTATGGCGCCTTCGAGGGCCTGCGTCACGTCGATATCGAAGCGCGCTATCCCGAGGCCTACCGGGTCTGGAAGGCGCGCGAACCGGACGCCCGCTATCCGGCCGGCGAGCGCATCGCCGAGACCATGCGCGAATTCTACGAGCGCTCGGTGCAGGCGGTGGAACGGGTGTTGGCCTTGGGCAAGTATCGCAAGGTCGCCATCGTCACCCACGGCGGCGTGCTGGAGTGCCTGCATCACTGGGCCAGCGACAGTCATTTCACCCAGCCGCGCAGCTTCGATATCTTCAATGCCAGCGTGAACCGCCTGCAATGGGACGGCCAACGGGTGCGCATCCGCTCATGGGGTGAGATTGGGCATCTCGATCGCGAGACGCTGGACGAGGTGGATCGCTGAGGCTGGCGGGGATTTCCTTGCCTCCAGGCAGCATCTGTTGTGTCATGCGCAACAATTGATGCTGCCCAATAAATAATCAGCCCGAAAGATGTAACCGCGCCCGATTCTTGTTGGGCGCGTCCCGCAATCGCGCTAAAATAGCGCCCTTCCCCAAATCTCCCCCTGATCCACGTCGTGAACATTGGGCCTTATTCCCTGCGCAACAACGTGTTCGTCGCCCCCATGGCGGGTGTGACCGACCGTCCGTTCCGCCAGTTGTGCAAGCAACTGGGGGCGGGGTATGCCGTTTCCGAGATGGCCGCGTCCGATCCGCGCCTGTGGCACAGCGAGAAGACTTCGCGCCGCACCAACCATGATGGCGAGATGGAACCCAAGGCGGTGCAGATCGCCGGGGCCGATCCCGTCATGCTGGCCGATTGCGCGAAGTACAACGTCGAGCGCGGCGCGCAGGTCATCGACATCAACATGGGCTGCCCGGTCAAGAAGGTCTGCAACAGCTGGTGCGGTTCGGCCCTGTTGCAGGACGAAGACCTGGTGGCGCGCATCCTCGATGCGGTGGTGGCGGCGGTCGATGTGCCGGTGACCCTGAAGTTTCGCACCGGCTGGGACCGTGCCAACAAGAATGCCCTGAAGATCTCCGCCCGTGCCCAGGCCGCCGGCATCGCCATGCTCACGCTGCACGGCCGTACCCGCGCCGACGGCTACAGCGGCGACGCCGAGTACGAGACCATCGCCGCGGTCAAGGCCGCGGTGACCATTCCCGTGGTGGCCAATGGCGACATCACCTCCCCGGACAAGGCACGCGAGGTCTTGCGCCTCACCGGGGCTGACGCCGTCATGGTCGGCCGTGCCGCACAGGGACGGCCATGGATCTTCCGCGAGATCGACCATTTCCTGCGCACCGGTACTTACCTGCCGGCACCGCTGGTGGCCGAGGTCGAGCACCTGATGGACGAGCACCTGCAAGCCCACTACGCGTTCTATGGTGAGTACCTGGGCGTGCGCACGGCGCGCAAGCATATCGGCTGGTATGTGCGCGACCTGCCGGGTGGCGAGGATTTCCGCCGCCGCATGAATCGCATCGAGGATTGCGGCCAGCAACTGCAGGCGGTCCGGCAATTCTTTGCCGACCAGGCGGCCTACGGCGAACGGCTGCAGTATGGCCTGGCCGAGGCAGTGCCGCTGGCGGCCTGAACGGTAGGGCGGCAGGACGGCAAGGCAGCACGACAGCAATCGGATGCGCCCCGGCGCAATTTGATCAACAACACGGCATGGCCACGCAAGAAGAGCGCACAGGGGAAAACAGCGCACTCGCGGTGACGTGGTCAGGCCGATAAAAACAGAAGCAGCAAAGCAATGAGCAAAGAAAGTATTGAGGATGTCGTCAAGAAGAGCCTGGAAAAATATTTCCGGGACCTCGGTGAACAGCTCCCCACCAATGTCTACGACATGGTGCTGGTGACGGTTGAAAAGCCGGTCTTCGAGACCGTGATGGCGCGCGCCGAGGGCAACCAGTCCCAGGCCGCCGAGATCCTCGGCATCAACCGCAACACGCTGCGCAAGAAATTGCAGCAGCACGGCCTGCTGTAGGGCGCGCGTACACCGCGCTGGCCGCAAGGCCGGGGCGGTGCGGGCAGCCACAGCTTCCTTTCCACGGTTTTCAGGTTTCCCTTCCTTTACCAGTCTTGCCTACCATGATCAAACAAGCACTCATTTCCGTATCCGACAAGGCAGGCGTGCTCGAATTCGCGCGCACGCTGTCCGCCATGGGCGTCAACATCCTGTCCACCGGCGGCACTGCCAAGCTGCTGGCTGACAATGGCGTCCCGGTCACCGAAGTGGCCGACTACACCGGCTTCCCGGAAATGCTGGATGGCCGCGTCAAGACGCTGCATCCCAAGGTGCATGGCGGCATCCTGGCCCGTCGCGACTTCCCCGAGCACGTGGCGGCCCTGGACCAGCACGGCATCCCGACCATCGACATGGTGGTGGTGAACCTGTACCCGTTCCAGCAGACGGTTGCCAAGGAAGAGTGCTCCCTGGAAGACGCCATCGAGAACATCGACATCGGCGGCCCAGCCATGCTGCGTTCCTCGGCCAAGAACCACAAGGACGTCATCGTCATCTGCGATCCGACCGACTACGAGGGTGTGCTGGCCGAGCTGAAGTCCGGCGGCGACCTGCCCTACGAAAAGCGCTTCGCGCTGGCCAAGAAGGTCTTCGCGCATACCGCCCAGTACGACGGCGCCATCACCAACTACTTCACCGCCCTGGGTGAAGACAAGCAACACGCCACCCGCAGCGCCTATCCGTCCACGCTGAACCTGCACTTCGAGAAGGTGCAGGATATGCGCTACGGCGAGAACCCGCACCAGAGCGCCGCCTTCTACCGCGACATCAAGAAGGTCGATGGCGCCCTGGCCAACTACACTCAGCTGCAGGGCAAGGAACTGTCCTTCAACAACATCGCCGATGCCGATGCCGCCTGGGAATGCGTCAAGAGCTTCGACCCGGCCACTGAAGCTGCCTGCGTCATCATCAAGCACGCCAATCCGTGTGGCGTGGCCATCGGCGCCAACCCGCTGGAAGCCTACAGCAAGGCCCTGCAGACCGACCCGACCTCGGCCTTCGGCGGTATCATCGCCTTCAACCGCGAAGTGGATGCTGCTGCTGCTGAGGCGGTGGCCAAGCAGTTCCTGGAAGTGTTGATCGCCCCGTCCTTCAGCGCTGAAGCCAAGCAGATCTTCGCCGCCAAGCAGAACGTGCGCCTGCTGGAAATCCCCCTGGGCACGGGCCTGAACGGCTACGATTTCAAGCGTGTCGGCGGTGGCCTGCTGGTGCAGTCGCCGGATGCCAAGAACGTGCTGCTGGCCGATGTGAAGGTGGTCAGCAAGAAGCAGCCGACCCCGCAGCAGCTGCAAGACCTGATGTTCGCCTGGCGCGTGGCCAAGTTCGTCAAGTCCAATGCCATCGTGTTCTGCGGCAATGGCATGACCCTGGGTGTCGGCGCCGGCCAGATGAGCCGCATCGACTCCGCCCGTATCGCCTCGATCAAGGCCCAGAATGCCGGCCTGACCCTGGCCGGTTCGGCCGTGGCCTCCGACGCCTTCTTCCCGTTCCGCGACGGTCTGGACGTGGTGGTCGATGCGGGTGCTACCTGCGTCATCCATCCGGGTGGCTCCATGCGTGACCAGGAAGTCATCGACGCCGCCAACGAGCGCGATGTCGTGATGCTGCTGACCGGTACCCGTCACTTCCGTCACTGATACCGCACGGCTCACGTGACTGTTGCAAGCAAGACGCCCGGCCGATGCGCCGGGCGTTTTGCTTTCCGCCAAGGCATCATCATGCGCGCCGCGATCGGTTAGACTGGCGGGCATGAAAATCATCGGTATCGACCCTGGCTTGCGCACCACCGGTTTCGGGGTCATCCACAAGCAGGGCAACACGCTTTCCTATGTCGCCTCCGGCACCATCAAGACGCCGGATGGCGATTTGCCGTCGCGCCTGAAGGTCATCCTTGCCAGCGTGGGCGAGGTGGTGCGTACCTACACGCCGGATTGTGCGGCCATCGAAAAGGTCTTCGTCAACGTCAACCCGCAATCCACGCTGCTCCTGGGGCAGGCGCGCGGGGCGGCGATCTGCGCGCTGGTGGCGGCCGACCTGGCCGTGGCCGAATACACGGCGCTGCAGGTCAAGCAGGCCGTGGCCGGCCATGGACGGGCGCAGAAGGCCCAGGTGCAGGAGATGGTGGCGCGCCTGCTGAAGTTGCCGGGCTTGCCCGGCACCGATGCTGCCGATGCGCTGGGCGTGGCGATCTGCCATGCGCACGGGGGTGGGGTCCTGTCCGACCTGGGGGCGCTGGCCCCGGCGCTGGCGCGCAAGGGCATCCGCATGCGCGGTGGCCGGCTGGTGGGCTAGGTTTTCCTGACGAGCTTGACCAGGCGCTGCGCCAGCAGCACTACCACCAGCACCACGGCACCTGCCACCACACCGAAGACGGCGTTCAACACCGCTGGCGTCACCGCGTGCAGTACCGGGCCGATCACCGCCATGTCGCCCGCCACCGTGGCAGCCTGCTCGATGGCGTGATGCGCGAAGGGCAGGCCATGCGTCAGGATGCCGCCGCCGACCATGAACATGGCGACCGTGCCGATCACTGACAGGCTGCGCATCATCTTCGGCGCGGCGGCCAGGATGGCGCGGCCGACGCCTGCCTTGAGGCGACCCAGGCTGCCGGGACCGGCGTTCTGCCGCAGGTACAGCCCGCCATCGTCGAGTTTGACGATGCCCGCCACCAGGCCATAGACCCCTGCCGTCATGATCAGGGCGATGCCCACCAGCACCGTGATCTGCTGTTGCAGCGGCGCGCCGGCCACGGTGCCCAGGGTAATGGCGATGATCTCGGCCGAGAGGATGAAGTCGGTACGCACGGCATCCCTGATCTTGTCGCGCTCGTAGGCCACCGGGTCGGTCTCTGTGGGAGAGTTGGCGGCCACGTCGTGATGGCCCTCCTCATGCGGCAGATACTTGTGGGCCAGCTTCTCGAAACCCTCGAAGCAGAGGAAGGCGCCCCCCAGCATCAGCAGCGGCGTCACCGCCCAGGCAATGAAGGCGCTGATGGCCAGTGCCGCCGGCACCAGGATGGCCTTGTTCTTCAGCGAACCCTTGGCGACCGCCCAGACCACCGGCAATTCACGCTCCGCGCGCACGCCGCTGACCTGCTGGGCGTTCAGGGCCAGGTCGTCACCGAGCACGCCGGCGGTCTTCTTGGCGGCCATCTTGGTCATCAGGGAAACATCGTCCAATATCGTGGCGATATCGTCGATCAGGGCGAAGAGGGCGCTACCGGCCATGGTTATCCTTTGTCTTCATGCGGGCGGGTGTGGTTCGACACTGTTTATCCGAACAGTGCTGTATCATCCGGGGATTATCACAGAAGCTGCATCCCACGCACATCATTGACGCCATGATCGGTCGCCTCTCCGGAATCCTTCTAGAAAAAATCCCGCCCAACCTGCTGGTCGACTGCCAGGGTGTCGGCTATGAAGTGGCCGTGCCCATGAGCACCTACTACAACCTGCCTGGCCTGGGCGAGAAGGTCACGCTGCTCACCCACCTGGCCATCCGCGAGGACGCCCACATCCTGTTCGGGTTTGGGACGGCGGAAGAACGCAATACCTTCAAGGAGCTCATCAAGATCTCCGGCGTGGGCGCCCGCACGGCGCTGTCCATCCTCTCGGGCATGTCGGTGGCCGACCTGGCGCAGGCCGTCACCCTGCAGGAAGCCGGCCGCCTGACGCGTGTGCCGGGCATCGGCAAGAAGACCGCCGAGCGCCTGCTGCTGGAGCTCAAGGGCAAGCTGGGGGCCGATCTCGGCGCGGTGGCAGGGGTGGTGCACAGCGATGCCTCGGCCGACATCCTCAATGCCTTGCTGGCGCTGGGTTATTCGGACAAGGAAGCGACCCTGGCCATGAAGCAGGTGCCCAAGGACGCCAGCGTCTCGGACGGCATCAAGCTTGCCCTGAAGGCGCTCTCCAAGGCCTGAGCCCGGGCAGACAAGGATTAGAGCATGAGCATCCAGACCGACGATTTCTCCGAACAGCGCATCATCGCCGCCACCCCGGCCTCGGCCAACGAGGAGGCCATCGAACGTGCCCTGCGGCCCAAGCACCTGGACGAATACGTCGGCCAGGAAAAGGTGCGCGCCCAGCTGGAGATCTTCATCTCGGCCGCCCGCAAGCGCGGCGAGCCGCTCGACCACACCCTGCTGTTCGGCCCGCCCGGCCTGGGCAAGACCACCATGGCCCACATCATCGCCCGCGAAATGGGCGTGAACCTGCGCCAGACCTCCGGCCCCGTGCTGGAGCGCGCCGGTGACCTGGCCGCACTCTTGACCAACCTGGAAGCCAACGACGTCCTCTTCATCGACGAGATCCACCGCATGTCGCCGGTGGTCGAGGAAATCCTCTATCCGGCGCTGGAAGATTATCAGATCGACATCATGATCGGCGAAGGCCCGGCCGCGCGTTCAGTGCGCCTGGACCTGCAGCCCTTCACCCTGGTGGGCGCCACTACTCGCGCCGGCATGCTGACCAACCCGCTGCGCGACCGTTTCGGCATCGTCGCCCGTCTGGAGTTCTACACCCCGCCCGAGCTGGCGCGTATCGTCACCCGCAGCGCCGGCCTGCTGAACGCGCCCATCGTCGATGAGGGCGCGCTGGAGATCGCCCGCCGCAGTCGCGGTACCCCCCGTATTGCCAACCGCCTGCTGCGGCGCGTGCGCGACTATGCCGAGGTCAAGGGCGAGGGCCGCATCACCCGCGAGATGGCCGACGCGGCCCTGATCATGCTGGATGTGGACCCGGTCGGTTTTGACCTGATGGACCGCAAGTTGCTGGAGGCGGTGCTCTTCAAGTTCGGCGGCGGTCCGGTCGGCCTGGACAACCTGGCCGCGGCCATCGGTGAAGAACGCGACACCATCGAAGATGTGCTGGAACCCTACCTGATCCAGCAAGGCTACCTGCAACGCACGCCCCGTGGCCGCATCGCCACCTCGGCGGCCTACCAGCACTTTGGTGTCGCCGCGCCGCGCACCGGCCCCAATGGCGAGTTGTGGGGAGGCTGATTCCATTGCTGGAGTCGGCGTGATTCTCATCGTTTCGTGCATTTTTGCAGTGCATGAAAAAGCGCTTTGCACAGGGCAAGACAATCCGTTGAAATTTGACTTGAATCTCGGATAAAAGCGAGTTTTTGCTTGTGCAAAAACTAATCGTCATCGACAATGGATAGCTATTCACTATCTTTCGATGTGAGCCCTCCATGCTAATGTCGAGCCAAGCCCTTCGCTACGCGCATCAACTGCTCGATGCGCGGGCTCAGTCTCAGATCATCCCGCGCATCTCCGAGTCCGAACCGCTATCGGTGGAAGATGCCTACGACATCGCGCACAGCATCCGCAATATCCGCGTCGCCCAGGGCGAGCAGCCCATCGGCCGCAAGATCGGTTTCGTGGTGCGCAAGCACTGGGAACGCTACGGCATCATCGACGATGCCCGTATCCCGACCTGGGCGCCGATGTACGACACCACGGTACGCTTCGCCGAAGACAATCATGGTCTGCAATCCCTGAGCGGGGCGGTGCAGCCGCGCATCGAGCCGGAGATCGTCTTCAAGCTCGGCAAGACACCCGCGCCCGGCGCCTCGCTGGACGACCTGGCCGATTGCCTGGAATGGATGGCGCATGGCTTCGAGATCGTGGTCTGCCCCTTCGCCAAGTGGGAGTTCACGGTGGCCGATTCGATCGCCGCCTTCGGCCTGCACGGCACCCTGATCGTGGGCGAGCCGCACGTGCTGTCCACGGCCACCCGTCACCACCTGCCGCAGATCCTGGCCAGTGCCAGCGTCTCGCTGTCCTGCACCACCGAAACCTCCAGCGTGCTGCGCGCTGCCGGTTTCTGCAACGACGAGATGGATAGCCCGCTGCACGCGCTGTGGCACCTGCACCAGTTGCTGCAAAAGCAATCGCGCTTCCGCCAGCTGCAGGCCGGCGAGATCATCAGCACCGGCACCTGGACCGACGCCTGCCCGATCGAGGCTGGACAGACCTGGACCACGGCCTTTTCCGGCGTGACCCTGCCGGGCCTGACCGTCTCCTTCGTCTGACCCCAGGCAGGCGCTGTCAGCCATGGCCATCTGGGTGGATGCGGATGCCTGTCCGGGCGTGATCAAGGACATGCTGTTCCGCGTGGCTGACCGCACCGGCATCCAGGTCACGCTGGTGGCCAACCGACCCCTGCGCACACCGCCTTCCCGATACATCAAGTCCATGGTGGTGAGCGCCGGCTTCGACGTGGCCGACCGCGAGATCGCCCGCCAGGTCGCCCCAGGTGACCTGGTAGTCACCGCCGACATTCCGCTGGCCGCCGACGTGGTGGCCAAGGGCGCGCTGGCGCTCAATCCGCGTGGCGAGCTCTATACGACCCAGAACATCGGCCACCATCTCAGCACCCGCAACTTCATGGAAGAGCTGCGCAGCAGCGGCGTGGAAACCGGCGGCCCGGCCGCCTTCAGCGCCGGCGACGGACGCGCCTTCGCGCGTGAGCTGGACCGCTACGTCCTCAAGGCATCGCGGCCCGCCTGAACGGACGGCTTACTGCTCGCGCAGCCAGATCTGCGTGCGGCCCAGCATGGGCATGCCGATATAGCCCCGCACGTTGAGCTTCTGGCCATCATCGACCACCGTCAGCTTGCTCTTGTAGACCTTGCCATTGGCCGGATCGAGGATCTGGCCGCCGTTGTACTCTTCCCCATCCTTCTTCAGGCCCGACAGGATAGTCATACCGACGACGGGCTGGTCCTTGAGCTCGCCCTCGCACTTCTGGCAGACCGGGTTCTGGTCTTCATCGGGCGCGCGGAAGAGCTTCTCGATCTTGCCGCTCAATTCGCCATTGTTTTCGCTGATGCGGATCAATGCCTTGGGCTTGCCGCTGGCGTCGTCGATGCTCTTCCACAGGCCCACCGGCGAGCCATCGGCCCAGGCGGCGGCACTGGCCAGCAGGCCGGCCATCAATACGGCTGCAGTGGAAAGACGGGAGGGGGAGGTGATACGGGGCATGCTGGTCTCCTGGTTATCAATGCGACATTCTAAAAAAGCACGATTGTTCTAATTTTTTCGAACCAGTCTAGTCAAGGCCGGGTCGCAAGGCAAGCACAAAAAACAAAAGCCGCCGCCCCGGCAGGGGACGGCGGCTTTTCAGCGGGCAGGGGCTAGCTTACTTCAGCTTGGCCAGTTGCTCCTTGACCTTCTCCAGCGTCGCGCTGAAGTTGGCCACGCGCTCTTTCTCCTGCGCCACTACGGCCTCGGGCGCGCGCGCCACGAAGCTTTCGTTGGACAGCTTGCCATTGGCCTTGGCGATCTCGGTGGTCAGTCGGGTGACTTCCTTGCCCAGGCGCTCGCGCTCGGCGGCCACGTCGATTTCCACCTTCAGCATCAGCTTGACTTCGCCGACGATGGCCACCGGTGCCGGCGACTCCGGCAGCTGCGTCACCACTTGCGCTTCCGACAGGCGCACCAGGCCTTGCAGGTAGGGCAGGTAGGACTCGATGGAGGCTGCGTCGCTGGCTTCCACGATCAGCGGCACGCGCAGCGACGGCGCCAGTTGCATCTCGCCGCGCAGGTTGCGGCAGGCATCGGTGTAGGCCTTGAACTGGGCGACCCAGGCTTCGGCTTCGGTGTCGATCTTTTCCAGGTCCGGGCGCGGATAGGCCTGGCGCATGATGGAGTCGCCGGCCGGATCGGGCTTGCGGTCCGTCAGCGGCGCCACGCTTTGCCACAGCTGTTCGGTGATGAAGGGCAGCACCGGATGGGCCAGGCGCAACACGCTTTCCAGCACGCGCAGCAGGGTACGGCGGGTGGCGCGCTGTTGCGCCTCGTTGCCGCTCTGGATCTGGGCCTTGGCCATTTCCAGGTACCAGTCGCAGTACTCGTCCCAGACGAACTTGTAGATGGCCGTGGCGATGTTGTCGAAGCGGTAGTCGGCAAAGCCCTTTTCCACTTCGGCTTCGGTACGCTGCAGCAGCGACACGATCCAGCGGTCGGCCTTGGAGAATTGCAGCTGTTCCTTGTCGCAGACACCCTTGACGTGACCGTCGAAGCCGCAGTCCTGGCCTTCAGTATTCATCAGCACGAAGCGGGTGGCGTTCCACAGCTTGTTGCAGAAGTTGCGATAGCCTTCGCAGCGGTTCAGGTCGAAGTTGATGTTGCGGCCCAGGGTCGCCAGCGAGGCGAAGGTGAAGCGCAGCGCATCGGTGCCGAAGGCCGGAATGCCATCGGCGAATTCCTTGCGGGTGGCCTTCTCGATGCTGGTCGCCTGCTTGGGATTCATCAGGCCCACGGTACGCTTGGCCACCAGTTCATCCACGCCGATGCCATCGATCAGGTCGATCGGGTCCAGCGTATTGCCCTTGGACTTGGACATCTTCTGGCCCGAGGCATCGCGCACCAGACCATGGACGTAGACGGTATCGAACGGCACCTTGCCGGTGAAGTGCGTGGTCATCATGACCATGCGCGCGACCCAGAAGAAGATGATGTCGAAGCCGGTCACCAGCACAGAGGAGGGCAGGAACAGCTTGTAGTCCGGGGTTTCTTCCGGCCAGCCCAGGGTGGAGAAGGGTACCAGTGCCGAAGAGAACCAGGTGTCGAGCACGTCTTCATCGCGCTTGACGGCACGGCCGCCGGCTTGTGCACGGGCCTCTTCTTCGGTGCGGGCAACGTAGATGCCACCCTCCTCGTCGTACCACGCCGGGATCTGGTGGCCCCACCACAGCTGACGCGAGATGCACCAGTCCTGGATGTTGTTGAGCCACTGGTTGTAGGTATTGGTCCAGTTCTCGGGGACGAACTTGATCTCGCCCGAGGAGACTTTTTCCAGCGCGGTCTCGGCAATCGACTTGCCGGGGAAGTAGGTCCCTTCCGGTGCCGGCTTGCTCATGGCCACGAACCACTGGTCGGTCAGCATCGGTTCGATGACCACGCCGGTACGGTCGCCACGCGGCACCATCAGCTTGTGCGGCTTGACCAGTTCCAGGAGGCCCAGCGCATCCAGGTCGGCCACGATCTGCTTGCGCGCCTCGAAGCGGTCCAGGCCCTGGTACTTCTCGGGGGCGTTCTCGCTGATGGTCGCCTTGAGGGTGAAGATGCTGATCTTCTCCAGGTTGTGGCGGGCGCCGACCTGGTAGTCGTTGAAGTCGTGGGCCGGGGTGATCTTCACGCAGCCGGTACCGAACTCCTTGTCGACGTATTCATCCTTGATGATGGGGATCTCACGGCCCACCAGCGGCAGCTTGAGCATCTTGCCCACCAGCGCGGCGTAGCGCTCGTCGGTCGGATCCACGGCCACGGCGACGTCGCCCAGCATGGTTTCCGGACGGGTGGTGGCTACCACGATGTGACCGCTGCCATCGGCCAGCGGGTACTTGATGTGCCACATGGAGCCGTCTTCTTCCTCCGACACCACTTCCAGGTCGGAGACCGCGGTACCCAGCACCGGATCCCAGTTGACCAGGCGCTTGCCGCGGTAGATCAGGCCCTGCTCATAGAGGCGCACGAACACTTCGGTGACGGCCTTGGACATCTTCGGGTCCATCGTGAAGTATTCACGGGCCCAGTCGGTGGAGGCGCCCATGCGGCGCATCTGGCCGGTGATGGTGGAGCCGGATTTCTCTTTCCACTCCCACACCTTCTCGACGAATTTTTCACGGCCCAGGTCGTGGCGCGAGACCTTCTGTGCATCCAGCTGGCGCTCCACCACGATCTGGGTGGCGATACCGGCGTGGTCGGTACCGGGGATCCAGGCGGTGTTGTGACCGCGCATGCGGTGGTAGCGCGTCAGGCCATCCATGATGGTCTGGTTGAACGCGTGACCCATGTGCAGGGTGCCGGTCACATTGGGCGGCGGCAGCTGGATGGAAAACGAGGGCTTCTCCGCGTCGGTGGTGGCGGCGAAGTAACCGCGCTTTTCCCATTCCTCGCGCCAGAATTTCTCGATCTCGGCGGGCTCGAACGACTTGGCTAATTCCATGATTTGACGTGTGTGTGGCGAAACCGGACATTATAAGGGACGCCAAGGGAGGTGCTCCCCAAATCCGTCGAAGGAGGCCGCAAATTGCGACATCTGGAGGCCCCGCTGCTGGTACGCCAGCGCAATCGTGCTATTGTCTGACTAGAATAGTCAGATTTGGAGAGGCCTATGCGAACATGGCAAATCCAGGAGGCCAAGGCCCAGTTGTCGGAATTGCTCCGTGCTTCGGAGCGAAGTGGTCCCCAGGAGATCACCTGGCATGGCCGGTCTGTCGCTGTCGTATTGTCCAAGGCCGACTACGAGCGCCTGAGCGGCGCCGGCCGGTCGCTGGTGGAGTTCATGCAGGGCTCGCCACTGTTCGATCGTGACGATATCGACCTCAGTCGCGATGACAGTCCCGCCCGTGAGGTGGACTTTTGAGCTACCTGATCGATACCATCGTGCTGTCGGAGCTGCGTCGTCGCACACCGGACCCGGGCGTGCTGCAGTGGTTCGCTGCGCGTCCGGCTAATACGCTCTACCTGAGCGTGCTGACCCTGGGGGCCTTGCGCAAGGGGATTGATGCGCTGGAGCAAGATGCCCGCAAGCTGAGCCTGCTGGATTGGTTGGAGACCGAGCTTCCCAGATATTTTTCCGGTCGTGTCCTGCCGGTGGATGCCGTCGTGGCGGACCGATGGGGGCGCCTGCAAGCCCAGGCCGGGCGACCTTTGCCCGCCATCGACAGCTTGCTCGCGGCCACCGCCATGGCCCACGGTCTGACCCTGATCACACGCAACCTGAAAGACTTTCAATACACAGGTCTGCAACTCCTCAGTCCGTGGAGCCAATGACGGGGCATCGCTACAACGCGATGCCCACCGCCTGGCCTGTCGGCCTTAGCGGATGGGACTGAGCAACGCAGGTTGGCCGAATTCAACCAGCTGGGCGCCGGACTTTTCCAGGTAGGTCTTCCAGAAACCTGCCAGGGCCTGCATGGTCTTGGGATCACGGTAGCTCTTGCTCTTCTTCGCGTCTTCGCTGAGCAGGCCGGCACCGATCACATAGACCCGCGCCCCGCCGAAGTCGCCCAGCAACTGGTTCTGCTCGACCAGCTGCATTTCCCGGGCCGGATCGATCTTGCGCACGCTGTGGCCATGGTCGGCATAGAAGCTGGAGACCGAGGAGTTTTCCAGCATGTCCGAGACCAGCAGCACGACCTTGTTACGGGCCTTGGACTTGCGACTCAGTTCGGCGATGGCCTTGATGCTGGCCAGCACGTCGGACTTGGCGATCTCACCGCTGGTGCCGTCAAACGCGCTGCGCAAGGCAGTCCCGGCGACTTGCGCGGCCAGTTGCGGCTGGCGCGTCATGCACTGGTCGAACTTGGCGAGGGCGGTCTTGGAGATGTCGTTGCGGCGGGCCGGATCCAGCGTCGCATCCAGCCGGCCGGAGGCTAGCACTTCCGTGTAATGCCCCTGGGTATAGGCCGAGAAGGTGATGACCTGGAAGCCGTTGGCCGGTGTCAGGAAGGGCTTGAGGTTGTCGGCCACCGATTGCTTCAGGCCCCCGTCAAGCAGGGTGGTCTGGTCGATGGCGACGAACAGCTCGGTCTCCAGCGTGGCGGCGGGTGCACCGACCAGCTTGTTGTCGTGGCAGGTCGGGATGGCATCGATGGCACCAGCCCAGGCATCGGCGCCAGCCAGGCTGGCGATGAGCAACAGCGCAGACCACTTCATCACAGCAGGTCCTCCAGCTCGGCATCGGCTTCGCGTGCCTTGCGTTCGCGCTCGTCCTTGCGACGTTTCAGTTCCTCACGCACGCGCACGTTGAGTTCCTCGGGCAGTTGCGCCATCAGTTTCTTCTTGGCGTCCTTGTCTTCGCCCAGGGCATCGAGCTGGGCCATCGTGTCCTGCAGGCTGTCGCTGCTGGTCGGGCGGGGTGTGATCGCTGCCGCCGGCGCGGACACGGCCGCCGCCACGGGGGCTGCCGCCTGCAGTGGCGTGGCATGGTGCATGGCCACGGCGGCGGCGTGGGTGCGCTCGTTGACGCGTTCTGCGGCATCGGCCAGGCGGGTTTCCTGCATGAAATCGCGGAAGGTCTTGGTCAGGTGCTGTCCCGAGGTGCCTTCGCTGCTGTTGCGCATCATCATCTTCTGCTGCAGCACCGACAGCCTGGCCTGCGCCGTGTCGGCGATGCGGCGATAGTGTTCGCGCACGGCACTGTAGCTGGAGTAGCGTCCGTTGCCGATATCGCGATAGGCCTGGGCGCTGTTCTCGCCGGCGAAGCCCCAGCGGTAACCGAAGATCACTCCCAGGATCTGCAGGAAGACGAACACGAACGCCAGCACGATGAAGGTGGCCCAGCCGCCGTGACGGTCGATGTCGGCCTCGTCGGCCACGGCCTTGCGGTCCGCCGCGCGATTGGCGGCATCGTCCTCGGCCGGCAGGCGCACGTTGGAAGCGGACATGTCCAGGCTACCGGCGGCGGAGCGGGCGGCGCTGTTGGCCTGGCTGCTGCTGAGGGTCACGCGCGCTTCCAGCTCACGCTCCAGTACCTGGCCGCGCACATAGGTGGCAAGGCCTGCCACCAGCAGCACGAAGATGACCGTCAGGATGGTGATCTTGTAGCCCGGGTGGGCGCCGACGCGGTTGCACAGCTGGGTGAAGGTCGGCATGTCGTCATCGGCGGACTGGGCGCGTGCCAGCGGGATGGTGCCGGTGAAGAGCTTGGGCTTGCGGCCGTTCTCAATCCATTCGCGGCGGGCGTGCTTGATGCGCTCGGACTTGTAGAGTTCATGTCCGGCCAGGTGGGTGAAGGCCACCAGGATCACCGAGATCAGGAAGGCGATGCCATAGGCACCGGTCTGCTGCAGATTCTCGCTGGCGCCCGGCAGGGTATAGCCGGCCAGTACGTAGGAGAAACCCATCGCCTCCACGAACACCATCGAGATGGTCAGCAGCCAGATCCAGTTGGGTGTGGCCTTGCGGCCATTGTCGCCGGCCTTGGTCAGATAGGTGACCTTCTCGTTGAAGTCATGCTCGTCCTGGACGTGGACGAAGTCCTTGTATTCCTGGCAGAGCGTGCGCTCGCCCTTGTACCAGCCGGGGAAGCTGGCATCTTCGTTGACGTCGCGCGAGAGGCGGGCGATGCGGCCGATCAGCGGGAAGCTGACCCAGGTGTTGAACCACCACCACTTGACCTTCTCCCAGAGGGTCATGATGACGACGGCGGCCATGAGGACGCTGACCACGCTCCACGCAGCCAATGGATAGGTATCGAAGAATTCTTTCATAGGGGCTCCCGGATCCGGATGTTCTGGTTATTGGTTCATTGGTACATCTTGGGTTTGAAATCGGCCACGTAAGGCGTGCTGGCGCGCAGGTAGACCAGGCGTCCGGTCTTGGCCGTGGCGGCGCCCTGGCTGTCGAACACGATGTCTGCACACTGCATGCCACCCTGGCCGCGCAGGAAGACCCGATACAGCAAGCCCCGGCTACCCAGATAGGTGTTGACCTCGGGCTGCAGCGTCACGTCCGGCTTGGTGTTGCCACGGCGCGCGGCATCGTAGTTCTTGTAGACCTTGAACTCGGGCGGATTGGCCAGGGCGCCATCGCCGGCCAGGACAGCAATGCGGTTGATCACCACCTGATGGCCGTTGACCTGGTCGGTCCAGGTCTTGCCGTACAGGCCGGGGATATGTTCGCTGGTCCGGTAGGTGCGGCCGTCGGCCAGTGCCTTGACGCTGTTGGCCGCACGCGGCCGGTCGCGGGTGCAGTCGGCCAGTACCGGTGGTTCATCCGCATAGGCGGGGCTGATGAGGGAGAAGAAGGGTTTGCGACCCTCGACCTTGCCGATGCTGGCCACCTCGTTGGAGGCGACCAGTGGGGCGCCGCCGAAATCGATCCAGTTGCCAGCGGTGGTGGTGCCGGGGCGCACACTCGCTGTGGTCGCTGTGGTCGCTGTGGTCGCTGTGGTCGCCGTGCTCGCCTTGCCGGACGCGGCTGCGGTCGCGTTGTCGGCGGGCGTGGCCTCGTCTTTGCTGGCGGCGGTATTGCCATTCTTCCTGGCCGTGGATGCCTGGGCGCGCGGGGTGGCGCCGGTGGTGCCGCTGCTGGTGCCGGTGACGTTGCCCACCCTGGTGGCTGGTGGTGCGACCTGGCTGGCAGCCGCATCGACTTCTGCCTGGTTCATGGCCTGGCGGTAGAACTCCACGCGCGGGCGCCGTGCAGCCAGATAGTTGTCGAAGCTGGCCTTGTCACCCAGTTCCACGATGTCGACCCGGCGGTTCTGCGCCCGGCCTTCGTCGGTCTCGTTGCTGGCCACCGGATAGAACTCGCCGGCTCCCTGGAAATACAGGGACACCGCCGGCACGCCATGCTCCTGCATGAAGCGCGACACCGTGCGCGCACGACGTTCGGACAGGTCGGCATTGAGCCGGGACGAGCCGGTGTCATCGGTATGACCGACCAGCAGCAGTTTGCGCTGGGCCATCTTGTCCAGATATTGCTGGCGCAACTTCGGATCCTGGATGGCGGCGGCGTTCTTGCGCAGGTCGTAGGTGTCGGCGATGGCGGCGAAGTAGAGCCGGGCGCGTGGCGTCAATTGGTCCGAATTGCTCTCGAAATGGCCGCCGGCACCGGCCGGATCGCGCACCTCGACCACCGAACCGGCCGTGTCCTGTCTGGCCTTGGCATCGTCCCCGGCGGTGATGGCCTCTCCCTTGCTGTCCAGTGAGGTGACTTGCACGTCGAGCTGGTATTGCTTGGCGATCTTGGCCAGCTCGCAGCGGCGCTTGTCGATGTCATTGCCGATCAGGCCGCCGACGACGCCACCCAGTGCCGCGCCGACCAGCAAGCCCTTGTTGTCGCCGCCGACCTGGCGGCCCAGCAGGGCGCCGGCCAGCACGCCCACGCCGATGCCGATGTTGCGGGCGTTCTGCGAGCATGGATCGTCGCTGGCGAAGGCTTCCTTGAGGGAGGGACGGCCGGTGGCCGGATCGACCGCGCAGCCCGAGGCGAAGCTGGCGCCGATGGCGGCGACCAGGGTGCGCACCATCAGTGTCTTGCGACTGAGTGTGAGAGTCATGTGTCTTGTTTGCTGACGGCGGTATGGGATCGCCGTGGATCTGCTTGCCAGTCGCGCATGCCCCCCGGCATACGCCCGCATGGGCGCGACGCGTCGTCTGGTGTTCCGGTGGCAGCCGGACGGTTCAGGCCCCCTTGCCCGTCTGCCGGGTCCCTTGCTTGACGCCGCTGGCTACGGCTACGGCGATGGCGAAAAGCGGGAAGAGGATGGGTTGCGTCGTCATGGTCTTGTGGCGGACGGCTGCTTGCCGACAGTACAACGCAATTTCCTCGCGGAAAATATACCACGCGGAAAGTTTCTCACATTGCGAGATGGTAAATTTTTTTGATTTTTAGTTAAATTTCGACGTAATTTTTTTGTGACTATCTCGTTATTTGACGAACGTTCCCGTGGTGCAAGAAAGATCTTTTGCCGGGCAGAGCTTGCCAGCCACGACCATCGGTGTAGAATCCGCCCCACGACGCCGACCGTACCAACGGACAGCGTCGCATCGCTAGGGGTCCTGGCGCTGGAGCACATTCCGGCAGCCGGGTGAGAAATACCCTTGAACCTGATCTGGATAATGCCAGCGAAGGGAAGCAACCGGCAGCATGACGTACCCACGGCACCGTATCACCCTCCGCCGTCCGTCCTCTTCCGTAACCTCCTTTGCTGGCTCCGAGCCAAGAGTCATCAAGCAAAGGAGCCGAAATGAATGCCAACCCGAAATTCCTGTCCGCGACGGCCACCGTCGACGAGGCAGCCGTCCAGCCTCTCCCGAATTCCCGCAAGATCTATGTGACCGGCTCCCGCCCGGATATCCGCGTACCCATGCGCGAGATCAGCCAGGCCGATACCCCGGCCATGTTCGGTTCGGAAAAGAACCCGCCCATCTACGTCTACGATACCTCCGGTCCCTACACCGATCCGGACGTCAAGATCGACATCCGCGCCGGCCTGGCCACGCCGCGTCTGTCCTGGATCCTGGAACGCGACGATACCGAAGAGCTGCCCGGTCCCACCTCCGAATACGGCCAGCAGCGCCTCAACGACCCGGCCCTGGCCGAGCTGCGCTTCAACCTGCACCGCAAGCCGCGCCGCGCCAAGGATGGCGCTAACGTCTCGCAGATGCACTATGCGCGTCGCGGCATCATCACGCCCGAGATGGAGTTCATCGCCATCCGCGAAAACATGCGCCGCAAGGAGTACCTGGAGCAGCTGAAGGCGTCCGGCCCCATGGGCGGCAAGCTGGCCGACATGATGGGGCGCCAGCACCCCGGCCAGTCCTTCGGTGCGGCGATTCCCGCCGAGATCACGCCCGAGTTCGTGCGCGAGGAAGTCGCGCGCGGTCGCGCCATCATCCCCGCCAACATCAACCACCCGGAAGTGGAGCCGATGATCATCGGCCGCAATTTCCTGGTCAAGATCAACGCCAACATCGGTAACTCTGCCGTGACTTCCTCCATCGGCGAGGAAGTGGAAAAGATGACCTGGGCCATCCGCTGGGGCGGCGACAACGTCATGGACCTGTCCACCGGCAAGAACATCCATGAAACCCGCGAGTGGATCATCCGCAATTCGCCGGTGCCGATTGGCACCGTGCCGATCTACCAGGCGCTGGAAAAGGTCAACGGCAAGGCTGAAGACCTGACCTGGGAAATCTTCCGCGACACCCTGATCGAGCAAGCCGAACAAGGCGTGGACTACTTCACCATCCACGCTGGCGTACGCCTGCAATACGTGCCGCTGACGGCCAAGCGCATGACCGGCATCGTCTCGCGCGGCGGCTCCATCATGGCCAAGTGGTGCCTGGCGCATCACCGCGAATCCTTCCTCTACGAGCACTTCGAAGAGATCTGCGAAATCATGAAGGCCTATGACGTCAGCTTCAGTCTCGGTGATGGTCTGCGTCCGGGTTCGATCTACGACGCCAACGACGAAGCCCAACTGGGCGAGCTGCGCACCCTGGGCGAGCTGACCCAGATCGCCTGGAAGCACGACGTGCAGGTCATGATCGAAGGCCCCGGCCACGTTCCCATGCATCTCATCAAGGAGAACATGGACCTGCAGCTGGAATACTGCGACGAGGCACCCTTCTACACCCTGGGCCCGCTGACCACCGACATCGCCCCCGGCTACGACCACATCACCTCCGGTATCGGCGCCGCCCAGATCGGCTGGTACGGCACGGCCATGCTGTGCTACGTCACTCCCAAGGAACACCTGGGCCTGCCCAACAAGACGGATGTGAAGGACGGCATCATCACCTACAAGATCGCCGCCCACGCCGCCGACCTGGCCAAGGGCCATCCGGGTGCGCAGATCCGCGACAACGCACTGTCCAAGGCGCGCTTCGAGTTCCGTTGGGAAGACCAGTTCAACCTCGGCCTCGATCCCGACAAGGCGCGTGAATTCCACGACGAGACCCTGCCCAAGGATTCGGCCAAGGTGGCGCATTTCTGCTCCATGTGCGGCCCGCACTTCTGCTCCATGAAGATCACCCAGGAAGTGCGCGACTACGCCGCCAAGGAAGGCATCTCCGAGATCGCCGCCTTGAAGCAGGGCATGGAAGTCAAGTCGGTCGAGTTCGTCAAGATGGGCGCCGAGATCTACTCCAAGCAGTAAGCGCGGCCATGCAGATCGAACTGAACGGCAAGCCTCATCCGCTGCCCGACGGCGCCACGCTGGAACAGCTCATTGCCGGCCTCTCCCTGGCCGGCAAGGCGGTGGCGGTGGCGGTCAACCGCCAGGTGGTGCCGGGCGCGCGCTGGCCCTCGCACGCGCTGGCCGAGGCGGACAAGGTAGACGTGGTGCGCGCCATCGGTGGTGGCTGACCTGGTCAGCCCCCCGCACGCGCACCCTACACACAAGGAATCGACATGAACATGAATGACGCCCCCCTTCAGAAAGAGGATCCGGGCCTGACCATCGCCGGCAAGACCTACCGCTCACGCCTGCTGGTGGGCAGCGGCAAGTACAAGGATCTCGACGAGACCCGCGCGGCGACTGTTGCCAGCGGCGCCGACATCATCACGGTGGCCATCCGCCGCGTCAACATCGGCCAGGACCCCAACGCGCCCAGCCTGCTGGATGCGGTGCCGCCCTCCGAATTCACCATCCTGCCCAATACCGCTGGCTGCTACAACGCCGCCGATGCGGTCTACACGCTGCAACTGGCGCGTGAACTGCTGGGTGGCCACAAGCTGGTCAAGCTGGAAGTGCTGGGCGACGAGAAGACCCTCTTCCCCAACATGCCCGAGACACTCAAGGCCGCCGAGACCCTGGTCAAGGATGGCTTCGACGTGATGGTCTACTGCAGCGACGACCCGATCCAGGCGCGCATGCTGGAAGACCTGGGCGTATCGGCGGTCATGCCGCTGGCCTCGCTGATCGGCTCGGGCATGGGCATCCTCAATCCCTGGAACCTGTCTCTCATCATCGAGCAGGCGCGCGTGCCGGTGCTGGTCGATGCCGGCGTGGGCACGGCCTCGGACGCCGCCATCGCCATGGAACTGGGCTGTGATGGCGTGCTCATGAACAGCGCCATCGCCGGTGCGCGCGACCCCATCCGCATGGCACGCGCGATGAAGCTGGCCGTGGAGGCGGGCCGCGAAGCCTTCCTCTCCGGCCGCATCCCGCGCAAGTTCAATGCCTCGCCTTCCTCGCCCATGGCCGGGCGCGTGGCTTGAGCATGGACGCAGCCTATCGCGCCACGCCGCCCTGCGTGCTGGTGTTCTCCGGCTCCGACCCCAGCGGCGGCGCCGGCATGCAGGCCGACATCCCGGCCATTACGGCCTTGGGATGCCACCCGCTGTCGGTGCCGACTGCGCTGACCGTGCAGGACAACGTCAGCGTGTTCGCGGTGCATGCGCTCGATCCCGAGCTGGTGCGTCACCAGGCCCAAGTGCTGATCGACCGCTTCGATATCGCCGCGGTCAAGCTGGGCATCGCCGGCAGCCATGCCAATGCGGAGATGATCGCCACCCTGATCGGGCAACTGCGCCAGCGCAATCCGGCCATGCCGGTGGTGCTCGATCCGGTGCTGGCCAATGGCCGTGGCGACCAGCTCTCGCGTGACGATGCCGCCCGCGTGATCGAGCCGCTCTATGCGCTGGCCACCGTCATCACGCCCAACCTCAACGAGGCGCGTCGTCTTTGTGGTGATGTGAGTCCGGCGCGGCAGGCGGCCTTGCTGATGCAGCGCGGTTGCGCCCATGTGCTGCTCAAGGGCGGCCATGGCCCGCACGAGGAGGACGTGATCAATCGCTGGTATGGCCAGCTGTTCCGTTCCGAGTTCGCCGAAGAAGCCATCGAAAGCGCGCGCTGGCGTTGGAGTCGCCTGCCCGACGAATTCCACGGCAGCGGCTGCACGCTGGCCGCGGCGCTGTCGGCCTGCCTGGCGCGTGGCCTGCCCATGCGCGAAGCCATCGACCAGGCCCAGCACTACACCCAGCACGCCTTATCCACTTCCTATGCCATCGCGGCGGGGCAGCGTATCCCCAACCGTGTTGCCGCATTTGAGTCCGCCTTCGCGGCAGGAGCCTGACATGAAACCCGATTATTCCAAGCATTTGCGTGGCCTCTACATCGTCACGCCCGACTGGGACGACACCGCCCAGCTGCTGGCCGCCACCGAGCTGGCCCTGCAGAATGGCGCCGCGCTGGTGCAGTATCGCCACAAGACCGCCGGCCCCGCGCAGCGGCGCGACCAGGCCAGCGCCTTGCTGGCCCTGTGCCGTCAATATGAGGTGCCGCTGATCATCAACGACCATGTGGATCTGTGCCTGGAGCTCGACGCCGATGGCATCCACGTTGGCGGCACCGATGCCTCCATTGCCGAGGTGCGCAAAGCGGTGGGACCGGATCGCATCGTCGGTGCGTCCTGCTACGGCACGCTGGAGCTGGCCCACGCAGCCTATCGCGACGGCGCCAGCTACGTGGCCTTCGGTGGCTTCTATCCGTCGCGCGTGAAAAAGTATGACTTCCGCACTGCACCGGAGATCATCGCCCAATCGCGGCGTGACATTCCGCTGCCGGTGGTGGTGATCGGCGGCATCACGCTGGAGAATGCCGTGCCGCTGGTGGAGCAGGGGGCCGACATGGTGGCGGTCATCAGCAGTGTCTATCTGGTGCCGGTGGGCGAGCGCAAGACACGCGCGCTGGCCGACCTCTACGCTGCCTGACGCAGCCGCAAGGGACGAAAAAAAACCATCCGCGAGGATGGTTTTTTTGTGTCCGGTGATGTGGCTTGGTGCCGATCAGCCTTCCAGTAAGCTGCGCAGCATCCACGCATTCTTTTCATGCAGCTGCATGCGCTGGGTCAGCAGGTCGGCGGTCGGTTCATCGGCGGCGGCGTCGACCGTGGGGAAGAGCGAGCGCGCGGTGCGGGTCACGGCTTCCTGGCCGGCCACCAGCTGGGCGATCATCTCCTGGGCGTTAGGCACGCCATCGGCTTCGGGGATCGAGGACAGCTTGGCGAATTCCTTGTACGAACCCGGTGCCGGATAGCCCAGGGCGCGGATACGTTCGGCGATCAGGTCCACCGCCAGCGAGAGCTCGGTGTACTGGCCTTCGAACATCAGGTGCAGGGTGTTGAACATCGGACCGGTCACGTTCCAGTGGAAGTTGTGGGTCTTCAGGTACAGCGTGTAGGTATCGGCCAGCAGTTTGGACAGGCCATCAGCGATCTTCTTGCGATCCTTGTCGTTGATGCCGATGTTGATCGAGGGGGCTGCAACGTTCTTCTTTGCCATCTTTCGCTCCTTTAGCTGTTCGGTTTTTCGTAAGCGGGTGAACACAACATGGCGATTCTATTGCAAATCACCAACGATGGTATGGATATGAGAGTGGGGCCGGTGTTCCGCAATTCAACCGGTTTTTTCGATAAAGGATATCCGCCAAAGCAAAGAGGCCGACAGGAAGATCCTGTCGGCCTCTTGCTCAGGCTAGCCCGCAGCGTCGTTCAATGCGAGCGGCGTTGCAGCGCGCTGCGATACAGTGACAGCGACAGGGCGACCGCGCCGATGGCCGCAATGGCCGCGAAGAGGAAGACCTGCGGATAACCCAGCTGGCCAGCAATCGCTCCCGCCACCGGACCGGTGATGCCCAGTGCCAGGTCGAGGAAGACGGAATACGCCGCCAGCGCCGCGCCGCGATTGGCGGGCGACACCAGGTTGACGGCTTCCACGCCCAGCGAAGGGAACACCAGCGCAAAACCGAAGCCGGCCAGGCCCGCACCCAGCAAGGCCAGTTCCGGCGTGGCAGCGCTCCACAGTAGCAGCAGGCCGACCGATTCGGTCAGGAAGCTCACCACCGCCACGCGATAGCCGCCGAAGCGGGTGATCGAATTGGCGAACAGCAGGCGCGCACCGACGAAGGCGCTGGAGAAGGCCGTCAGCGCGAAGGCTGCGCCGCTCCAATGCTGGTCGGCGTAGTACAGGGTGATGAAGGTGGCAATCGAGCCAAAGCCGATGGTGCCGAAGGCCAGGCCCATGCCATAGGCAAACACCTTGCGCAGCACCAGCTTGAAGGACAGTTGTTCACCCTGCACCACCGGGGTGACCGGGCCGCCGCGTGCCAGCACGTAGCCCAGCACCGTCAGCAGCATGCCGGCCAGGCCGATCACGGCAAAGCCCAGCGAGCGGTCCAGCACCACGCCCAACGGCGCGCCGATGGCCAGCGCCGCATAGGTGGCGATGCCATTCCAGGAAATCATCTTGGCCGTGTTCTCGGACCCCACGCGACCCACGCCCCACATGATGGCGCCAGTACCGACCAGGCTCTCGCCCAGGCCCAGCAAGGCGCGGCTGCAGAACAGCAGGACCAGCGAGAGGAACGGCAGCGGCTGCGCCAGTGCCGACAGCAGCAGCAGCGCGCCGCTGCCCGAGCACAGCAGCATGCCGCGCATGACGGTCTGCTTGGGACCGACGGTGTCGATCATGCGGCCGGCATTGGCGCGGCTGACGAAGGTGGCGAAATACTGGACGCTGATACCCAGGCCGGCGATCACCGAGCTATAGCCCAGGTCCAGGTGGATGTAACCCGGCAAGACCGCCATCGGGATGCCGATGGCCAGGTACACCAGGAAGGTAAAGAAAGCGGTGGCAATGATCTGCCGGGTGACCTTGACCGGCGCGAGCGGACGCGCCGGCGCGGAAGGACTGGGACTACATGAATCGTCGGACATGGCGGGGGAGTTCGGAATGAGGGACTGCACGCGCGGATGTGCGCGTGAACAGCAATCCGAATTCTACTCCTGACCTCAAAATGCTGCAGGACAGCAAAGAAATTTGCCTCCAGAATCAGAGAGTTAGTCGCATTTGCGCGACGTTATCTTTTTGGCAAACCAGGCTTGCCCGCCTGGTTTGCTCGCCTGTTCATTGCTGGCAGTGCAAGGCCTCGGTGGCTTGTTCGCGCACGCTGGGCGCATAGTCGGCACCCAGGATCTCGGGCTCCAGTTCGGCCAGTGCGCGTTGCACGCCCGGCTCACACCAGTGGCCCTGCAGGCGCACCAGCACGGTCAGCAGATCGGGGGTGAGGCGATCCAGTACCGGGCGTACCTGCCGCGCCAGATCGGGCGGATCGGCGAAGGGTGGTCGCTGCTTGGCGCGCCACTGGCGGTGCAGGTCGCGCTGGACGATCTTGCCGGCATCGAACTGGTCCTGGAAGAAACGGACTGTCCATTGGGGATCGAGCTTGAGCAACTGCGCGCGTGCCGCCACGTCATCGAGGATGAGCGCCTCGCGCGCCGGATCATCGATGGGCGCGTGCGAATTCCACTTGCTGCGGGCCACCGGCGCGGCCACATCCAGGCGCGTCTTCTGCAGGGTCAGCAATTGTTCGACATCGATGCGCGAGGCCGGCGGGGTGGGGCTGGCGCAGGCCGATAGCAGCAGGGCAACGACAAGGGCGGGGATCAGGCGAAGCATGGCGGGCAGGAGGGCAGATGTTGGTCGGGAGGCAAGGCACAACGCAAGGAGGTGGGCGGCAGTATAGCGCGCTCACCGCTGCCTGCCCCGCCCATGCCCGCGCCCTTTATAATCGCGGGATGCAAAATCTTCTCCACAACCTCAACGAGGAGCAGCTCGCCGCCGTGACGCTGCCGGCGCAATCGGCGCTGATCCTGGCCGGCGCCGGTTCCGGCAAGACCCGCGTGCTGACCACCCGCATCGCCTGGCTGATCCAGACCGGGCAGGTCTCGCCCAACGGCATCCTGGCCGTGACCTTTACCAACAAGGCCGCCAAGGAAATGACGGCGCGCCTGTCGGCCATGCTGCCCATCAATATCCGGGGCATGTGGATCGGTACCTTCCACGGGTTGTGCAACCGCCTGCTGCGCGCCCACCACAAGGATGCCGGCCTGCCGCAGACCTTCCAGATCCTCGATACGCAAGACCAGCTCTCGGCCATCAAGCGTCTCTTGAAGCAGATGAACGTGGACGACGAGAAGTATCCGCCGCGCAACCTGATGTACTTCATCAACAGCGCCAAGGACCAGGGCCTGCGCGCCAAGGACGTGGATGCCTACGACGACTACAACCGCAAGCTGGTCGAGCTCTACGAACTGTACGACCAGCAATGCCAGCGCGAGGGCGTGGTCGATTTCGCCGAACTGCTCTTGCGCACCTATGAATTGCTCTCGCGCAACCAGCCGCTGCGCGAGCACTACCAGGGCCGCTTCCGCCACATCCTGGTGGACGAGTTCCAGGACACCAACGACCTGCAATACAAGTGGCTCAAGCTCATGGCCGGTTCCCACAACGCGGTCTTCGCGGTGGGCGACGATGACCAGAGCATCTACGCCTTCCGCGGCGCCAACGTGGGCAATATGTCGGCCTTCGAGCAGGAATTCCGTGTGGAAAACCTGATCAAGCTGGAGCAGAACTACCGCTCCCACGGCCACATCCTGGATGCCGCCAACGAACTGATCGCCAACAACAGCAAGCGCCTGGGCAAGAACCTGCGCACCGACGCCGGCCATGGCGAGCAGGTGCGGGTCTATGAAGCCACCAGCGACCTGCAGGAAGCGCAGTGGATCATCGAGCAGGTCAAGGACCTGATCGCCGAAGGCTGGTCGCGCAGCGAGATCGCCATCCTCTACCGCTCCAATGCGCAATCGCGGGTGCTGGAGCATGCACTGTTCAGCTCGGCCATCCCCTATCGCGTCTATGGCGGCCAGCGCTTCTTCGAACGTGCCGAAATCAAGCACGCCATCGCCTACCTGCAGTTGATGGACAACCTGCACAACGATTCGGCCTTCCTGCGCGTGGTCAACTTCCCCACGCGCGGCATCGGCGCCAAGGCCATGGAGTCGTTGCAGGATGCGGCACGCCAGTATGGCTGTTCGCTCTACGCCGCCGTGCCCTATGTGGCCGGCAAGGCGGGGTCCTCGCTGAACGCCTTCGTCAAGCTCATCGAAGGCGCGCGCTTCGAGACCCAGCACCTGCCCCTGCCGGAGACGGTCAAGGTAGTGCTGGACCTCTCCGGCCTCATCACGCATTACCGCAACGAGAAGGAAGGCGCCGACCGCATCGAGAACCTGGAGCAGCTGGTCAGTGCGGCCACGCTGTTCGTCTCGGAAGAAGGCTATGGCCTGGATGCCCCGGCCTTCCTCGGCCCGCAGGCGCAAGCCACGGCCGGCACCGCCATCACCATCGCCGATGGTGTGGAAGTGATCGACGCCGATGCACCACTGGTGACCATCATGTCGCCGCTGTCGGCCTTCCTCTCGCATGCCTCGCTGGAAGCCGGCGACAACCAGGCGCAAGCCGGCCAGGATGCGCTGCAGCTGATGACGGTGCACTCGGCCAAGGGCCTGGAGTTCGACGCCGTCTTCATCACCGGCATGGAAGAGGGTTTGTTCCCGCACGAGAACAGCGCCAAGGAAGAAGGCGGCGTGGAAGAAGAGCGCCGCCTGATGTACGTGGCCATCACCCGTGCCCGCAAGCGTCTGTTCATGACTTTCTCGCAGACCCGCATGCTGCACGGCCAGACGCGCTACAACACGCGTTCACGCTTCTTCGATGAACTGCCCGAGCAGGCCATCAAGTGGCTTTCGCCCAAGATCGCCCAGCAGCACTGGTTCGCCAATCCCAAGTCGGCCTGGGACGATGTGCCGGAAGCGGGCAACAACAAGATTGCCCAGAGCTTCTCGCGCCAGACCGATTCCGGCTGGCGCATCGGCCAGAACGTCTCGCATGCCAAGTTCGGCGAAGGCGTCATCGTCAACATCGAAGGTGGTGGCGGCGCGGCGCGTGCACACATCAACTTCGGCAAGTTCGGCATGAAACTGCTGGACCTGTCGGTGGCCAAGCTGGAGAAGGTCTGAGGCCTGGCCTCAATCGGCTCCGTCCGCGTCCTCGCTCCATCCCTGCGCGCGCTGCCGTTTAGCGTGCTTTAGCCAGGCCTTGACCTGGTCGATATCGCCAAACGCCGCCAGCGCGACGCGCAGGTCCTGGCCTTCCTGGCGTAGTGCGCTCAGGGCCCGGTTGAGGTAGCGCATGACCTTGTCTGGCGCCAGCCGGGCATGGGGCGCCAGGCCGTAGGAATAGCGGAACTGGCGTTCCACGTGCAGGATTTCCTGGTCCAGTTCACCCAGCTGTTCCTGCAGGATCTGGTTGTAGTGCGCCAGGCGCGCTTCGCTCAGGTCGTTCAGGGAGTGCTGGTCGATGTGTTCCAGTTCCAGCTGCAACTCCAGCAGCTTGAGCAGGTCGTTCTTTTCATAGGCCTGGTTGACCTGCTGCATCAGCACGGTCTTGCGGGCGCGCTCTGTGTCGTCTGGCTCGCGGTCGGGATGCAGGGCGCTGGCCAGCCGGCGGTAGACCGCACGGATAGACTGGCTCAGCTCGGTGCGCTGCGCCTCCCGTTGCGCTTCGGCAGCGCGCTGCCTGGGCGGCTTCTTGCGGCTGGCGCGCTGTGCCTCGCGCGCGCGGGACGCTGCCATGCGCTCCTGTTCCTGCTTCTCCAGCATGGCTTCCATGCGCTGCATGATTTCTTCGGGCGTACCGCTGGTGAAGTCGTCCTCCGCCACGTCGTCGCTGGCAGCAGGCGCTGACGGCCGGCGGTCCTCATCGGTGGTGCCGGTATCCGGCTCCTCATCCTGTTCGCCGTGCTGGTTGTAGATCTGCGTCAGTTCCGCATCGTCGCCCCGCTGCAGCAGTGCCTGCGCCATGTCGGCGATGATGGCCGAGAGGGTGATGCGCTCGCCCTTGCCCAGTTCCTTGTGCGGCCAGGCGGCATGCAGGCGATGCACGGCCTGGCGTTTCAGGTCGAGCAGCTCGCGCTCCAGCGGCACATACTGCGCGACATATTTCTTCTGGAACTCGTCGCTGGCTGCCTCCCATTCCTGCAGGCGCGCGCGGCGCGTGCCGATCTCCTGGATCAGCGCGTTGAAGCTCTGCTGCGCGGGGGACAGACGGGTAGCGGACTGGCCATCGACGATGCTGACGGCTTGCTGGGATGACTTCTTCATGGACGGGATAGGCGTGATGGGTGCTGGATTCTACGTCAATCAGGCGGCTGCCCGGCGTTACACGATGAAACGTCCATCCGGATACTGCGCGCAGAGGAAGTCAACGAAGGCCCTGACCTTGGGGCTTTGCAGGCGCCGCGAGGTATGCAGCACCCACAGCTCCACCTCGTCGCCCAGCTTGCCCCAGCTCTTCAGTTGCCCGGATCCGACCAGCGCACCCGCCAGCGACCACGGCAGCAGGCCGGCGCCGGCACCGGCACAGAGGGCATCCCTGACCATCATCAACGAGGACAGGCGCAGCACCGGCTGTGGTGCGATGAGCAGGCGGCCCTCGCGCAGCGACCACAGGTCGCCGTCGCGGTAGGTCGGCATTACCACGGCCGGGACCGCATGCGTCTTGCCGGCGCGCGCGCGTGGCGGCGCCAAGGTGGGTGCCGCCACCAGCGCCAGGCTGTCGCGGGCGAAGCAGCGGCCGACCAGGTTGCTGTCGTCGTCGGGGTTGATACGGATACACAGGTCGAAATGCTCCTGCACCGGATCCACCATCCTGTCCTCGGCCACGACTTCCACCTCGACTTGCGGATACTGCAGCCGGAACAGCGCCACCAGCCGGCCCAGCGCCAGTTGCGAAAACACCAGCGGTGCGGCAATGCGCAGGCGGCCACGCGGGGCGGCGCTGCCTTCGCGGGCCTGGGTCATGGCTTCCTCGATCTCGCGCAGCGGTCCCTCGCTACGCTGCAGCAACAAGCGGCCCGCGTCGGTGAGCGCCAGCTTCTGCGCGCCGCGCTCGACCAGGCGTACGCCCAGCTCTTCTTCCAGGTCGGCCACGCGACGCGACAGGGTGGCCTTCGCACGTCCGCTCTCGCGGCTGGCGCGGCCGAAGCTGCCATGGGCGGCCACCAGGTGGAAATCCATCAGGGCATTGATATCCATGCTGTCTCAATAATGATCCGGTGTATCTCGATTTTATGGTCTGTGTTCCGAAGATGGAACCCATTATCGTTCGTTACATCAACCACCCGAAAGGAGTTTCATCATGAAGTCGATTCGTTCCCTGCAACTGATGCAATACGGCGGCCCGGAATCGGTCCGCATCGCGTCCATCGCAGCGCCCGAGGCCGGTCCAGGCCAGGTGCTGGTGCGCGTACATGCGGCCGGTATCAACGGCCTGGACTGGAAGTTGCGCGAAGGCTACGTCAGGGATGCCTTCCCCCTGGCCTTGCCCGCCGTGCTCGGCATCGAGCTGGCCGGCGTGGTGGAGGAGGTGGGGGCCGGTGTCACGCACCTGGTCAAGGGCGACCGCGTGATGGGAGCGCTGGGTGGCCTGGGTGCCTATGCCGATCTGGTGGCGGTCGATGCCGGCAAGCTGGCCACCGTACCGGCGGCCATGAGCATGGTGCAGGCGGCGGCCTTGCCGGTGGCAGCGGTGTCGGCATGGCAGAGCCTGCACCTGGCTGGACCGATTCGTCCCGGCCAGCGCATCCTGGTCCACGGCGCGGCCGGTGGCCTGGGGGGCTTTGCGGTGCAGTTCGCCCATCAGGCTGGCGCGCAGGTGTTCGCGACGGCCCGGCATGCACACTTCGATTACCTGCACGGACTGGGCGCCGACCATGTGATCGACTACGAGAACGGCCAGTTCGAGGCGGTGGTCAAGGAGATCGACCTGGTGCTGGACTATGTCGGCGGCGACACGCTGGCGCGCTCCTGGTCCGTCCTGGCGGCCGATGGTGCCATCGTCGGCACGTCCTCGCCGGCGATCCTGGAGGCCACCCCGCCGGGCCGGCGCGGCTTGTGGTTCATGAACCAGCCGGATGCCGAGCGCTTGCGCATCATCGCCGAGGCAGTAGCACAGGGGCGTCTGCAGTCGCAGGTCACTGCGGTGCTGCCCTTCGCGGAGCTGCCGGCGGCCATCGAGCGCAACCGGACGCAGTCGCAGGTGGGCAAGACGGTGGTGGATTTCAGCCGCTGATGGAGGACGGGCATGCCCGCCACCATGATTGCCTGCCGGCAAATGTCGTGCCATGAAACAACGGTGGCGGTAGGGGACTTGATTGGCTACCTACTAAAAGGTAGACTGCCGGCATGACGACCGCCACCACCGCCACCACCACCACCACCTCCGAGAAAATCCTCCAGTGCGCCCAGACGCTGATCGTCGCGGGCGGCTACAACGGGTTCAGCTATGCCGACATCGCCAAGGTCGTCGGTATCCGCAATGCCAGCATCCACCATCATTTCCCCAGCAAGGCGCAGCTGGTGCAGACGCTGGTGCAGCAGTATCGCGCGGCGGCGCAGAACGGGATCGCCGAGATGGAACGCAATATCGCCGACCCGGTCCGCAAGCTCCAGGCCTATGCCGGCTATTGGGAAGGCTGTCTGGTCAATCCGGATTCCTCGTTCTGCGTCTGTGCCATGCTGGCCGCGGAAATGCCGCTGTTGCCCGAGGAAATCGCGGTGGAGGTGCGGGCGCATTTCATGATGTTCGCCAACTGGTTGACGTCGGTGCTTGAAGACGGCAGCAAGCAGGGGCGCATCCGCCTCACCCAGGCGCCGCGTCGCGAGGCCGAGCTGATCCTGGCGACGGTACATGGCGCCATGCTATCGGCCCGCGCCTATGGCGATGCGAAGATGTTCGCTGTCATCATCAGGCCGGTACTGGATCGCCTGGCGGCGTAAGGGCCGGGAAGGAAAGGGCGTGCATCTTGCGCGCCCCTTTTTTTGATCGTGTTGACTACCTACTAGTAGGTATTTTTTGTGCCAGGCTCCCCGTCGGACCGATGGGGGCCCGATTTCGTTACTCTTGATAAAGGAAATGGTCATGTTCGGTATCTCTCCCCTGGGCTGGATTCACACGCTGGGCAGCCTGCCGGCGATTCCGCTGGCGCTCTACATGCTGGCCCGTCATGGGCGCATCCGTCCGCGTTCCCTGCCGGGGCGCTTCTATCTCGCCAGCATGCTGGTGGGGGCCTTTACGGTCTTCCTGGTGGCGCATCAGCCCATCAGCAAGGGCATTGCCGTGGTGACGCTGGCTTGCCTGGCGCTGGGCTATGCCGCCGGGCGCATTCCCGGCCTGGGGCGCGTGGCGGTTTACCTGGAGACGCTCTGCCTGTCCGTGTCGGTGTTCCTGCTGATGGTGCCGACCGTGTCGGAAACCCTGCGTCGTGTGCCGGACGGCAAGCCCTTCGTGACCGACCTGAAATCCCCGCTCCTGCTGGGCGCCCAGGGCTTCTTGCTGGCCCTGCTGGTGGTAGGCGTGGCGGCGCAGCTGATCTATCTGCGCAAGCGCGCCCGGGCCGGTGCGGGCGTATCGCCGGCGTAAGGAGACCGTCATGGCGACACGGGTGGTGACGCCGGTCAGGCCGGTCGATCCGGTGGGGGCGGTGCGGCGGGTGGAGCGCGGGTCGATCTACTTTCGCCATCTTGACTTGTGGCGGCTCCAGTCCAGTCTGCAGGCCGCCGAGCGACGCCGCCAGGCTGCCTCTGAGGGCACGGACACGAGTTTTGCGCGGCTGCTGCCGAAGCAGGGCCGCTAGCTTGTCCCGGGCAATCAGCCGCGCTTGATCATGGCCTGTACTTCGTCCCAGGTGGCGGCATAGGCGCCGGCCTTGGAGGCGGCAATCGCCGCACCGGCGGCGGCGCATTGCAGGTGTGTCTGGGGCGGTGCGTCCGGCTGGCGCAACTGGCTGGCGATCCAGCCCCCCATGGAGGCGTCGCCGCAGCCGACCGTATCGACCACTTCCACGCGGTAAGCGGCTTGTTCGATGACTTGCTCGCCCCTGATCCAGCGCATGCCCTGGGCGCCCAGCGTGTAGAGGATCTCGGCCTGCGGGGCCAGCGCCTGCAGGGTGGCCAGGGCATTGCCGTCGCCGGGGAAGAGGCGTTCCAGGTCTTCGTCCGACACCTTGACGTAGTGCGACAGCGCCAGCAACTGTTTCAACAGGATGCGGTAGGAGGGGCTGTCCATGAGCTTGCGCCAGTTCGGATCGAAGGCGATTTTCTTGTTGCGCAGGGCCGCTTCCTGCGCGACCTGCAGCAGCCGTGAGGCCAGCGGTTCGCGCGCCAGGCTGATGCAGCCGAAGTGCAGGATACGGGCTTCCTCCATCCAGCCGGCGGGCAGGCGCTGCACATCGAAATGCAGGTCGGCGCTGTCATCGCCGATGAAGAAGTAGTCGGGTGGCGTGGTCGACGTGACCATGGCCAGCAGCGGCGCCTTGGCGTGCTGCTGGGTGAAGCGCATGTCCAGTCCGGCCTCCTGTGCCAGCCGGTAGAGCTCGTCGCCGAAGAGGTCGGTGCTGACGCTGCCGGCATAGCCGGTGGCCACGCCCAGGCGGGCAGCGGCGCGCGCCACGTTCCAGCAGGCGCCGCCGGCGATGGCGCGCCATTGGCCATCGGGTTGGCGGATGAAGTCGGTCAGGGCTTCGCCAAAGACGACGAAGGCGGCGGGCTGGTTCATGCGGGTCTCCATGGGGGATGTCTTGTATTGGCGGATGCGGGAAGGGGCGGGCTAGTCTTGCAAGGCGTGGCGGGCGCAGACTTCGTCAGTCACCAGGCCGGTCAGCCAGCCGCCGCGCAAGGCGGCGCGCACCGCGTGGGCCTTCTTGCTGCCACCGGAGAAGGCAATCACCGGGCGCGCCGGCTGGGGCGTCAGGGGTGGCGTGGTCACGCGGGGCGACAGCGAGGACTGCAGCATCGCGCCACGGGCATCGAAGGCATGGCAGATCATCTCGCCCACCGCGCCCAGTCGCTGCAGTTCGGCCACTTCGGCATCGTCGATGAAACCGTCTTCGTGCATCGCTCCCTGCAGGGCGATGGTGCCGATGCCCAGGAAGGTGATGTCGGCGCGCTCGGCCAGGCCTGTCACGATCTTGTAGGCGCGGTGGTTACACCATTGGCGCCGGTCCTGTTCGTTCTCGGCCACGCGCGGCGCGGGCAGCAGGTAGAAGCGGGCACTCAGCTTCTCGGCAGCCTGCAGGGCCACGTCATAGCGGTTGGCCGAACCGTCCGAGGCGAAGGCGCCGATCATCGAGACGATCTGGTGCTGCGGCCTTTCCATTTCACTGATGCGCTCGATGGCGGCCTTGAGCGTACGGCCCGAGCCGACGTTGACCACCAGCGGCTGTTCGGAACTCAGATATTGCTCCATCAGCTCGGCACCGGCCACGGCCAGCATCTGCTGCACCTCCTGCGATTCATTGGGATTGGCCGCGCCGCCGGCGCCCGGCACCACGCGGCAGACCTCCAGGCCGTAACGTTCCTGCAGTCCCTGCGCCAGCTCCAGGCAAGACGAGACCGGGTGGGTGATCTGCACCTTCACCAGATTGGCGTCGGCGGCATAGGCCACCATGCGCTGCGCCATCTGGCGCGAGATGCCGAGCCGCTCGGCGATTTCATTCTGGGTATTGCCGGCCACGTAGTACATCCAGGCGGCGCGTGCCGCCAGGTCCAGTTTGGATGCGCTGCTAGACATGTTCTCCTCGCCAGCGGCCTGCGGAGCGCCTCCGCGAGCCGGCTTGTGTTGTATCTGTGATTGCTGTTGTGATGGATTGCGCTTCAGGGACGCCATTTTACGGCGTGTTGCTTCCTGCATTATTCATAAATCCGGGCATTTGCTCAATCGAATTGCAAATGCTTGACAAGAATTCGGCAATCGCTGATTATTTGCTCACAAAAACAATATTTGCTCAAAAAACCGGCCCAACCGGCACGTGCAAAAACGGCCTCGCCCAGGCGTGGTCGTCGAGGGGGAACGTGCATGGCGGCACATAACATTCGGAGACAAGCATGCCCACATTCGCGCCCACCAGTGCGTCCAGCTTCACGCGCGTCCGTATCACCCTGGCCGCTGCGGCCGTATCTGCCCTGTTCCTGTCCAGCCTGGCGCACGCCGAGCAGGTCACGCTCAATATCGCGTCCATCAACAATCCCGACATGATCGAACTGCAGAAGCTGGCACCGCAGTTCGAGAAGGCCAATCCCGACATCAAGCTGCGCTGGGTCACGATGGAAGAGAGCGTGCTGCGCCAGCGCCTGACCACCGATATCGCCACCAACAGCGGCCAGTTCGACCTGATGACCATCGGTGCGTATGAAGCGCCGATCTGGGCCAAGAAGGGCTGGCTGGCACCGATGAGCGGCCTGCCGGCCGACTACGACGAAGCCGACCTGATCAAGCCGGTGCGCGAAGGACTGACGGTGGAGGGCAAGCTCTATGCGCTGCCGTTCTACGCCGAAAGCTCGATGACCTATTACCGCAAGGACCTGTTCGAGCAGAAGAAGCTCACCATGCCCGAGCGCCCGACCTGGGACGAGATCGCCAAGCTGGCCGCGCAACTGCATGACCCGGCCAAGGGCGTCTATGGCATCTGCCTGCGCGGTCGCGCCGGCTGGGGCGAGAACATGGCCATCATCACCACCATGGCCAATGCCTGGGGTGGCCGCTGGTTCGACGAGCAATGGCAGCCGCAGCTGTCCTCGCCGGAGTGGAAGAAGTCGGTCGCCTTCTATGTCGACCTGATGCGCAAGTACGGCCCGCCGGGCGCCAGCTCCAATGGCTTCAATGAAAACCTGGTGCTGTTCTCCAGCGGCAAGTGCGGCATGTGGGTCGATGCCACGGTGGCCGCCGGCATGCTCTACCACGGCAAGGATTCCAAGGTCGCCGACAAGACCGCCTTCGCGCCGTCGCCGATGCAGGCCACTGACAAGGGTTCGCACTGGTTGTGGATCTGGTCGCTGGCGGTGCCGAAGTCCTCCAAGTCGCCGGAAGCGGCCAAGAAGTTCGCCGCCTGGGCCACCTCCAAGGAGTACATCAACCTGGTCGCCAAGGATTCCGGCTGGGCGCTGGTGCCGCCGGGTACCCGCAGCTCCACCTATGCCTCGGCCGACTACAAGAAGGTCTCGCCCTTCTCTGACTTCGTGCTCGATGCCATCCAGACGGCAGACGCCAACAAGCCCACTGTGAAGCCGGTGCCTTATACCGGTGTGCAGTTCGCCACCATTCCCGAGTTCCAGTCCATCGGCACCGTGACCGGCCAGGCCATCGCCGGTGCACTGGCCGGCAAGACCAGCTCGGACGCGGCCCTGGATGCGGCTCAGGCACAGGCGGTGCGCATGATGCGTCAAGGTCGCTACATCAAGTAAGACCGTCATTGCAGGACTGCGCGGCGAACGAGTTCCGGTTCGCCCGCGCAGCTTCACGTCATCCTGTTGTCGTGTTTTCCGACGACCTCGGCGCCTTGGCGCCCGAGGCCGTCACCCCTGAATTGCCGAGGCTGTCATGTCCACGACCCACTCCACCCATCCGCCTAGCCCGCCGACCATGATGCACAGTTCCTCTTCTTCCGGTGCGCGCCCGCAAGACGGTGCCCAGCCCCGGCCAGCGCCGCAGCGCTTCAATCCCATCCGGCTGATGCAGGCGCCGTCGGTGCTGATCCTGCTGGCCTGGATGATCGTGCCGCTGGCGATGACGATCTATTTCTCCGTCAACCGCTACAACCTGATGGCGCCCGACCAGACCGGTTTCGTCGGCCTGGAAAACTATGAATTCCTGCTGCAGGATCCGGCCTTCTGGCCCTCCATCGGCAATACAGCGCTGTTGATCGGCTCGGTGCTGGCCATCAGCGTCATCGGCGGCACCCTCCTGGCGGTGCTGTTCGACCAGCCCTTCCGTGGCCGCGGCATCGCGCGCCTGCTGGTCATCGGCCCCTTCTTCGTGATGCCCACGGTGGCCGCGCTGATCTGGAAGAACATGATCATGCATCCGGTCTACGGCATGCTGGCCTTCGTCATGCGTCACCTGGGGCTGGAACCGATCGACTGGCTGGCCGAGTATCCGATGCTGTCGGTGATCATCATCGTGGCCTGGCAGTGGATTCCCTTCGCCTTCCTGATCCTGTTGACCGCGCTGCAGTCGCTGGACAGCGACCAGAAGGAAGCCGCGCAGCTCGATGGCGCCGGCCCGGTACGCATCTTCTTCTACATCGTGCTGCCGCACCTGAAGCGTGCCATCACGGTGGTCATCATGATCGAGACCATTTTCCTGCTCTCGGTGTTTGCCGAGATCTTCACCACCACCGCCGGCGGCCCCGGTACGGCCACTACCAACCTGACCTTCCTAGTCTACGCCATCGGCCTGCAGCAGTTCGATATCGGCATCGCCTCGGCTGGCGGCATCTTCGCCGTGGTGCTGGCCAATATCGTGTCCTTCTTCCTGGTGCGTATGCTGGCCCGGAACCTCAAGGGAGCCAACGAAAAATGAACGACCACAAGAAAAGCCCCCTGTGGGTGGCGCTGCTGGGCTGGACCTGCGCCATCATCCTGTTCTTCCCCATCTTCTGGGTCGCGGTCACGGCCTTCAAGACCGAGCAGCAGGCCTATGTGCCTTCGCTGGTGTTCCTGCCCACGCTGGATACCTTCCGCGAGGTCTTCAGCCGCAGCAACTACCTGGCCTATGTGCAGAATTCGCTGATCGTCTCGCTCGGCTCAACCCTGCTGAGCCTGGTGCTGGCGGTGCCGGCGGCCTATTCGATGGCCTTCTTCCCCACCGGCCGTACGCAAAAGCTCCTGCTGTGGATGCTCTCCACCAAGATGATGCCGGCCGTGGGCGTGCTGGTGCCGATCTACCTGCTGGCCAAGAACACCGGCATGCTCGATACGGTCACGGGCCTGACCATCATCTACACATTGATCAACCTGCCCATCGCGGTGTGGATGGCCTTCACCTACTTCAATGACGTTCCCAAGGAAATCCTGGAAGCGGCCCGCATCGATGGTGCCAATGCCTGGCAGGAAATGATTTACCTGCTCCTGCCCACCGCCATGCCGGGGCTGGCCTCGACCGCCTTGCTGCTGGTCATCCTGTCCTGGAACGAGGCCTTCTGGAGCCTGAACCTGACCAGCGTCAACGCGGCGCCGCTGACGGTCTTCATCGCCTCCTATTCCAATCCGGAAGGGCTGTTCTGGGCCAAGCTGTCGGCCGCCTCGCTGCTGGCCATCGCACCCATCATGGCACTGGGCTGGCTGGCGCAGAAACAGCTGGTGCGCGGCCTGACCTTCGGCGCGGTGAAGTGATGATGACCCGTCAGGCGATCACCCACCTGGTCTGCGATTGCGACGGCGTGCTGCTCGACAGCGAGAGCATCGCGCTGGCGGTACTGCATCGCGAACTGCTGCCGCTGTTGCCGGCCTGGCCCGATGCCGACGAGGCGCCGCATGTGCTGGAACAGCGCAGCCAGGTGTTGCACGACGCCATCGCCAACCGCCTGGGCATGTACACCGACGTACTGCTCTCGGAGGTGGACATGGAGTTCGAACTGGGCATGGAAGCCACACAGATGGAGCGCATCCATGCCACGGTCGCGCTGGCCTGCAGCGAGCAGGCGCAACCGGTGCCGGGCATCGTTGATGCCTTGCAGGCTATCCGTCTGCCGCGCGCGGTGGCCAGCAACAGCGATGCCCCGCGCATCGAGGCTGGCCTGCGTCGCTGCGGCTTGTATCCACAGTTTGCCGGGCGCATTTACAGCGCCCATGCCGTGGCCAGGCCCAAGCCCGCCCCCGATGTCTACCTGGCGGCGGCGGCCGGTTTCGGCGTCGATCCGGCGCGCTGCGTGGCGGTCGATGACAGCGTCACCGGCGTGCGCGCGGCGGCAGCAGCAGGCATGCACGTGCTGGGATTTACCGGTGTGGCGCATGACCGCAAGGCGATGGCGCGGCGCCTGCGCGAAGCCGGCGCGCATCAGGTATTCGAGGACATGAAGCAGTTCCCGCAACTGATCAGCGAATTGATCTGGCTGCGCTAGCGAGGACTGCGCTGCACACCGGCGCAGTACCTACACCACGCCACACCACAACAAGACCCCTAGGAGACAGACATGGCAGCAGTGAGCATCAGGAACCTGGCCAAGCGCTACGACGACAACGAAGTCATGCGCAACATCAACCTGGAGATCGAGGACGGCGAGTTCGTCGTCTTCGTCGGCCCGTCGGGCTGCGGCAAGTCGACCCTGCTGCGCATGATCGCGGGCCTGGAAGAGATCAGCGATGGCGACCTCGACATCGGCACCCGTCGCATGAACGAGGTGCCTGCCTCCAAGCGTGGCGTGGCCATGGTGTTCCAGTCCTACGCGCTGTATCCACACATGAGCCTGTACGACAACATGGCCTTTGGCCTGAAGATCGCCGGCAAGTCCAAGGCCGAGATCGACGCCGCCGTGCAGCACGCCGCCAAGATCCTGCACATCGACCATCTGCTGGACCGCAAGCCGCGCGCGCTCTCCGGCGGCCAGCGCCAGCGCGTGGCCATCGGTCGCGCCATCACGCGGCAGCCCAGCGTGTTCCTCTTCGATGAACCGCTCTCCAACCTCGATGCCGCCCTGCGCGTGAAGATGCGCCTGGAGTTCGCCAAGCTGCATGACGACCTCAAGACCACCATGATCTACGTGACCCACGACCAGATCGAGGCCATGACCCTGGCCGACAAGATCGTGGTGCTCTCGGAAGGCCGCATCGAACAGGTCGGTTCGCCCCAGACCCTGTATCACCATCCGGCCAACCGCTTCGTGGCCGGCTTCATCGGTTCGCCCAAGATGAACTTCATCGATGGCAGCGTGGTGGCGGTACAGGCCGATGGCGTGCAGGTGCAATTGCACGGTGGCGGCACCCAATGGGCGGCGGTGGATGGCAGCACCCTGCAGCCCGGCCAGAAGGTGACGCTGGGCGTGCGCCCCGAGCACCTCAACATCGCCCAGGGCCAGGCGGCCTTGCAGGCGCGCTGCTCGGCGCTGGAGTTGCTGGGCGATTTCTCCTACCTCTATGCCGCCTACGAAGGTGCCGACGATGCCCTCATCCTGCGCGTGCCCGACAGCCTCGACGCGCCGCATGGAACGGTGATCGGCCTGGCCGCGGATCCGGCGCGCTGCCATCTGTTCGACCAGGAGGGACGGGCTTTGCCGCGCCTGGCATCGAGCGTGGCCGCACCCGGTGGCCGTCAGCATTGAGCCCTGGCTCCACAGAATTCAACGTCATCGACAAGGACACGGCATGACCCGCATTGCCTCCCCCCAAGACCAGGACGTCGCCGATAGCCTGACCTGGCTGCACATCGGCGCCGGCTCTTTCCACCGCGCCCACCAGGCGGTCTATCTGAATGCCCTGCGCGAGAGTGGCGCCGACCGCCGCTGGCAACTGGCGCTGGCCAACATCCGCGCCGACATGAGCCCGCTGCTCGATGCCCTGGCGCGCCAGCAGGGCCAGTACACGCTGGAGACCGTCACGCCCGAAGGCCAGCGCAGCTACCAGCGCATCGGCGCCATCGGCCGCATCCTGCCCTGGGACGAACAGCTCACGCAGCTGATCGCCGCCGGTGCCGAGGAGCGCACCCGCATCATCTCCTTCACGGTCACCGAGGGCGGCTACTACCTGGACCACCAGTACCAGCTCGATACCGCCAATGCCGACCTGGCCGGCGACCTGCGCTGCGCGCTCGATGGCAGCGGTGCGCCGCGCACCATCTACGGCGCCATCGCCGCCATCCTGCAGGCGCGCAGCCAGGCGCATTCGCAGGCGGCGCTGACGCTGCTGAACTGCGACAACCTGCGTCACAACGGCGAGCGCTTCCGCGATGGCCTGCGCCAGTTCCTGGTGCTGCGCGGCGAGACGGCGCTGGTGGCCTGGATGGAGGCCTATACCACCAGCCCCAATGCCATGGTCGACCGCATCACGCCGCGCCCCACGCCCGCTGTGGCCGAGCGCGTGAAGCAGGCCACCGGCGTCGACGATCCCTGCGCGCTGATGGGCGAGTCCTTCATCCAGTGGGTGATCGAGGATGACTTCAAGGCCGGTCGTCCGCGCCTGGAAGCCGCCGGCGTGGAAATGGTGGCCTCGGTGTTGCCCTACGAAGAGGCCAAGATCCGCATCCTCAATGCCAGCCATAGCTGCATCGCCTGGGCCGGTACGCTGGCCGGCCTGCAATACATCCACGAGGGCACGTTGCGCGCAGACATCCGCCAGATGGCGTACGACTACGTCACCCAGGATGTCATCGCCTGCCTCACGCCCAGTCCGATCGACCTGGCGGCCTATCGCGATACCACGCTGGCGCGCTTCTCCAACCCGGCCATCCAGGATACCAACCAGCGCGTGGCCGCCGATGGCTATTCCAAGATTCCAGGTTTCATCCGCCCGACCCTGCAGGAGAGTCTCGCGGCCGGGCGCATGCCACATGCGACGGCGATGCTGCCGGCGCTGTTCCTGGTGTTCCTGCAGCGCTGGAACGAAGGCCGCTTGCCCTACGAATACCAGGATGGCATCTTCGATCCTGCCGCGGTGCGCACCATGCTTGCAGCGGCCGATCCGGTGCAGGCCTACTGCGAGGACGCGGTGCTGTGGGGCGAGCTGGCCGGCGACCCGCGCCTGGTGGAGCTCATCCGTACGGCGCTGCAGAAGCTGCATCAATGGCTGGGCCAGGCCCGCTAAAGCCGCCCGTGGTGAGGCAAGGCGGCATAGAATGGCCGTTCAAAAACGATAAACGAGGAGCACCATGTATCTTGGGATAGACCTGGGTACGTCGGAAGTCAAGGCGGTGGTGATCGGCAGCGATGGCACGCTGCTGGCATTGGCTGGGACCACGCTCAATGTGTCGCGGCCGCATCCGCGCTGGTCGGAGCAGGCGCCGTCCGACTGGTGGCAGGCCGCCTGCGAGACGGTGGATAAATTGCGCGCCCAGCTGGGCGCCGAGCGTTTCCGGACCATCCGCGCCATCGGCCTGTCGGGCCAGATGCATGGTGCCGTGCTGCTCGATGCCGAGGACGCGGTGCTGCGCCCGGCCATCCTGTGGAGCGATTCGCGCAGCGCGCCGGAATGCGCCGAGCTCAGCCGTCGCGCCCCGCGCCTGCATGGCATCGCCGGCAACCTGGCCATGCCGGGCTTTACCGCGCCCAAGCTCCTGTGGGTGGCGCGGCATGAACCGCAACTGTTTGCACGCATCGCGACCGTCCTGCTGCCCAAGGACTGGTTGCGACTGAAGATGACCGGGCAGAAGGTCTCCGATCCCTCGGATGCTGCCGGTACCCTGTGGCTGGATGTGGAGGGCCGCAACTGGTCCGATGAATTGCTGGCGGCCAGCGGCATGCGGCGTGAGCAGATGCCGGCGCTGGTCGATGGCAGTGCCGTCTCGGGCCGGCTGTTGCCCGAGGTGGCGCAGGCCTGGGGCCTGGGTGCCGACGTGCTCGTGGCCGGTGGTGCCGGTGACGGCGCGGCCAGTGCCGTGGGCATCGGTGCGGTCAGGCCGGGCGATGGTTTCCTCTCGCTGGGCACCTCGGGGGTGCTGTTCGTGGTCAATGACCGCTTCCGCCCCAATCCGGGACGCGCCATCCACGCCTTCTGTCATACCCTGCCGCAGCGCTGGCACCAGATGAGCGTGATGCTGTCGGCCGCCAGTTGCCTGCGCTGGTTCTGTCGCCTGTGTTCGGTGGACGAGAAGAGCCTGCTGGCCGAGATCGAGCAGCTCGACGACGAGGCACGCGACAATGCACCGCTGTTCCTGCCCTACCTGTCGGGCGAGCGCACGCCGCATAACGATCCCTATGCCACCGGCGTCTTCCATGGATTGACACCGGAGCACCAGCGCGCCGCTTTGGGCTACGCGGTGCTCGAAGGCGTGGCCTTCGGCATGGTCGACGGGCTCGATGCCTTGCGAGCAGCCGGCACTGACGTGGCCGAGTTGTCGCTGGTCGGTGGTGGTGCGCGCAGTAGCTATTGGGCGCAGTTGATGGCCGATGCGCTGGATGTGCGTATTGTCACGCATGTGGGCAGCGAAGCCGGTGGCGCACTCGGTGCAGCGCGCCTGGCCTGGCTGGCCGACGGCGGCCACGAGGAGGAAGTCTGTCGCAAGCCGGCGCAACAGGCCCTGTACCTGCCGGATGCGGCACGCCATCGCGCGCTGCAACTGCGCCTGAAACGCTATCGCGATATCTATGCGCCGTTCCCGCCCCTGCAGGAGGACGGCGCAACGGCAAGCTAGGCCTGCCGTTGCTGCGGGCTTACCTGCGCTTGAACTTGAAGACCGAGATGGCCTGCAGCAATCGCATGGTCTGTTCTTCCAGGCTGGTGGCAGCGGCAGCTGCTTCTTCCACCAGCGAGGCATTCTGCTGGGTGCTGGCATCCATCTGCGTGATGGCTTCGTGAACCTGGTTGATGCCGGCGCTCTGTTGCAGCGTGGCTTCGCTGATCTCACCCATGATGCCCGAGACACGTTGCACCGAAGCCACGATGTCGCGCATGGTGCTGCTGGCCTGTTCCACCTGGCGATTGCCGACGTCGACCTTTTCCACCGAGTCATCGATGAGCTGCTTGATCTCCTTGGCCGCTGCGGCCGAGCGTTGCGCCAGCGAGCGCACCTCGGAGGCCACCACGGCAAAGCCGCGTCCCTGTTCGCCGGCACGGGCCGCTTCCACCGCGGCGTTGAGCGCCAGGATGTTGGTCTGGAAGGCGATGCTGTCGATCAGGCCGATGATGTCCACGATCTTCTTGGACGATTCGCTGATCTCGTTCATGGTGGTGCCGGTGCTGGCCACCGCGTCGCCGCCCTTCATGGCGATGGACGAGGCGGTACCCGCCAGTTCGTTGGCCTGCACGGCGTGATCGGCATTCTGGCGCACCGTCGAGGACAGTTGCTGCATGCTGGAGGCGGTCTCTTCCAGGTTGGCCGCCTGTGCCTCAGTGCGGCGCGACAGGTCGATGTTGCCGGTGGCGATCTCGCGCGTGGCCAGCGTGATGCTCTCCACATTGGAGCGCACGTCGCCGATGATGGCGGTGAGGTTGACCGTCATCTGCCGCAGCGATGCCAGGAGGCGTCCCAGTTCGTCGTGGCGGCCGGGTTCGATGCGTACCGAGAGGTCACCACCGGTGATGGCGTGGGTGATGTCCAGGGCCTGGTGCAGCGGCTTGATGAGGGCGTGGCGCAGGGCGATCCATTGCACGATCGAGAGTACCGCTGAGGCGGCTGCCAGCGCGCTGATCCACCACTGGTGCAGCGTGGCGATGCCGGCGAACACCACCGACAACTGGATGGCCAGCATGATGCCCATGGACAGGTTCAGACGGGTATTCAACTGCATGCGCGAGAGCTTGCCCAGCCAGCCCGCCAGGCCGGTACGCACCACTTCGCCGCGATGCAGGGCGATGCCCTTGGCCTGGCCGCGGCGGATGGTGGCATACAGTGTCTCGGCAGCCTTGACCGCATCGCGCTCGGGGCAGGTGCGCACCGACATGTAGCCGACTACCTGGCCATTCTCGCGGATCGGGGTGACATTGGCGCGTACCCAGTAGTGGTCGCCATTCTTGCTGCGGTTCTTGACCAGGCCGGTCCAGGGCGTGCCGCCCTTGATGGTGGCCCACATGTCGGCGAAGGCTTCGCCGGGCATGTCCGGATGGCGGATCAGGTTCTGCGGCGCGCCCAGCAATTCCTGTTCGTCGAAACCGCTGATCTCGATGAAGTAAGGATTGACGTAGGTGATGTTGCCCTTGAGATCGGTCTTGGAAACAATGGCCTTGCCATCGACCAGCGGGCGTTCCACGCCCGTGACCGGCATATTCATGCGCATCTTGTACCCCGTATAAAGTTGCCTTGGTGTGATGGAAAGCGGCCCAGGCTGGCGGGCGCAGATGCGCACTGTGCGGCGTGTCCCCCTCTCCCGTGGGGAACGCGCGCTACGACAGCCGGCTGGCAGGCGCCGTCGTTGTCAGACGAGTTTGTCTCCGCTCTGCGACGGGCTGGCTAAGCCTCTGGGGGGCTTTCCGAAGACCGTAGTGTAAGTCGGATAAAAGGAACAGTACATGACCACCGTCAAGAGGATGGAGATCGGCAGCAGCACGAAGAAGACGGCGCTGAGGCTGCCGGTGGCCAGGGTGATGGCCATGCTGATGATGGTGGGCACCACGATGGCGATCACGATCCAGGCCAGGCCGTAGACCAGGAAGGCGCCACCGGCGCGGCGCACGCTGAAGAAGCTGTAGAACAGTGCCTTGCCCAGCGACATCTGTTGCCACATGATCAGCGGTGCGGCATACCAGAAGGCCATGGCCGCCGGCACATAGAGGGCTGCGGCGACGAGCATGGCGATGCGCATGCTGCCGGCCGCGCTTTCGAGTTCCTTGGTGGAGAGGCCACCGCCCATCATGGCTTTCCAGAACACGCCGCCATCGGCCAGCGCCGAGGCCGCCACCACGATGGTAGCCACCAGCAGGTACAGCAGACCCAGCTTGAAGAGAGTGTTGCGCACCGGGCTGCGGAAGGCCAGCAGCAAGAGGTTGGGATAGACCCGTTCGCCCTTCTCGACCTGGGCGCAGGCCTGCATGAAGGACATCGAGAACAGCGGGATGAGGATCAGCGGCAGCATCTGGCCGAGCACCGGGATGATGCCCAGTATCAGCATCAGGAACATGTAGGCCAGGAATAGCGTGGACATCTCGGCCGGCTGCTTGCGGAACAGCGCAAAGCCTTGCTTGACCCAGGACCAGCCGGTATGTGCGGGGATCTTTTCCATAAGTCCAGTCGTTACAGCGCCGGCGGCGTTTCCTTGATGCGCAGGCGCAGGATGCGTTCGAAATGGGTGGGATCATGCGGCGTGAGCATCTCGGCCTCGCGCGGCAGGTAGAAATCATACAGGCGCGAGAGCCAGAAGCGCAGCGCGGCGGCGCGCAGCATCGGCTGCCAGGCAATGCGCTCGGCCTCCGAGAACGGACGCACGGCGCGGTAGGCCGCCAGCATGGCGTCGGCACGGGCGATATCGAGCACGCCCGTGTCCAGCTCCACGCACCAGTCGTTGACGGTCACGGCCAGGTCGAAGAGCCAGGTGTCGCAACCGGCGAAGTAGAAATCGAAGATGCCCGACAGCTTCTCGCCCACGAACATGGCGTTGTTGCGGAACAGGTCGGCATGCACCGGGCCGCGCGGCAGGGCGCGGTAGTCGGCGGTGGCGGCGAATTCCTTCTGGAATTGCACTTCGTCGGCCAGCAGGCTGCCCAGCTCGGCCGGCAGGAAGGGCAGCACCGCCGGCGTGGTTTCCAGCCACCAGGCCAGGCCGCGCAGGTTGGGCTGCATGATCTTGAAGTCCTTGGCCGCCAGGTGCATGCGCGCCAGCATGTCGCCCAGCGCGGCGCAATGGACCGGCTGCGGGTCGAGCTGGGATTCGCCTTCGAGCTTACTGACGATGGCCGCCGGCTTGTCGTTGAGCAGATTGACGATGGCGCCCTTGTCATTGGGTACCGGCGCCGGCACCGGGATGCCGCGTTGCGCCAGGTGGCGCATGAGCTCCAGGTAGAAGGGCAATTGTTCGATGTGCAGTTTCTCGAACAGGGTCAGCACGTATTCGCCGCTGTCGGTACCGATGAAGAAATTGCTGTTCTCGATGCCAGAGGAAATGCCCTTGATCGAGGTGGCGCGGCCCAGCGGGAATTGTTGGATCCAGTCGGAGAGTTGGTCCAGACTGACCGGTGTAAAGACTGCCATGACGAAATTGAAAGAGTGGTACGTGATGATGCGTGCACATGCCGACGGGATCGGCAGGCAAGCGGAAAGGCGGCTGCTGCGCGCGCTTTCCGGTCCCGGAACCGGCTGCACTGTGCAGCCGGGGTGATGCCCGCCGGCCTCAGCCAGGCGGGGCAACGGTAGCGCTTACTTCTTGCTGTCGGTGTCGCCGTCCTGTTGCGGCTTCTTGACGCCCCAGTCGAACTCGCCCACCTTCCATTGAGGATTGGTGCCCGGTGCGCTGGGCGCATCGCCCGGCGTGGCGGTACCCACGCTCTGCGGACGCAGGTAGTAGGTGCTGGGGCCGGACTTGACCTCGATTTCCTTGACCTGGCCGTGATCGCGGCGCTCGGTGATGGTATTGCCCTGGGTACGTGCATCCTCGCCCGGCTTACGGATGGTCACGGCCGGCGGTTCGCCTTCTTCCAGCTTTTCCAGCTCGGGCGGCGGCGGTGCGGGCTGGGCAGCCAGGCCTGGCGCGGCGGTTTGCGCTACCGCCAGCGGCGCGGCCAGGCCAGCCGATGCGCACAGCAGCACGGCTGCCAGGGACTCTTTGAACCAGACGTTGGATGGTTTCATGATGTTTGCAGGGAAATGGTGGGTGTTGTTTTGTTCATTGTAGCAAACCATTGTGATGGGGCTCCTGCGTTTCTTGGCGGAATGATCAGGAAGGCAACATCGTTGCGGGCAGGAAAAAGCCCGTGGCTTTCGCCACGGGCCCCGGTTTGCAATGCTTCGCAAGGATCAGAGGAACATCCCGCTCTGCCGTTCCGACTCGATCTGGGTTTCCTCGGCCGGGGTGGTCTTCTCGGCATGGAATTTCTGGATCGCCGCCAGCACCTCGGCCGGGTCGTCGATGACCTGCAGCAGGTCGACGTCCTTGGCCGAGATCATGCCGTCGTCCACCAGGCGGGTCTTGATCCAGTCCACCAGGCCGGCCCAGAACTCGCTGCCCACCAGGATCACCGGCATCATGCGCGACTTGCCGGTCTGCATCAGGGTCAGTGCCTCGGTGAGTTCGTCGAGCGTGCCGAAGCCGCCCGGCAGCACCACATAGGCATCGGCATACTTGACGAAGGCTACCTTGCGGGCGAAGAAATGGCGGAACGACAGCGAGATGTCCTGCCAGGGATTGCCATGCTGCTCGTGCGGCAGCTGGATGTTCAGGCCCACTGAGGGCGAGGCGCCGTCATAGGCGCCACGGTTGGCGGCCTCCATGATGCCCGGGCCGCCACCGGAGATGACGGCATAGCCAGCATCGGAGATGCGGCGGGCGATGTCCACGCACAGCGTGTAATAGGGATTGTCGGGCTTGATGCGGGCAGAGCCGAAGATGGAAACCGCGGGACGCAGCTCCGACAGACGTTCGGTCGATTCGATGAATTCTGCCATAATCGTGAGTACATGCCACGACTCGCGCGCTTTCTTTGCGGTAGCGCGTTCGATGTCTCCCACTTCCCGCAGGCGCGGGACATTCTTTCCTCTCTGTTCCATATGCAAAAAACCTTGTTGTTAGTTGATGGGTCCAGTTACCTGTATCGCGCATTCCATGCCCTGCCCGATATGCGTAACGCTGAGGGCGCGCCCACCGGTGCGCTGTACGGCATCATCAATATGCTGCGCCGCCTGCGCAACGATTATCCCGCAAGTTACGTTGCCTGTGTATTCGACGCCAAGGGCAAGACCTTCCGCGACGATCTCTATCCCGACTACAAGGCCACCCGCAAGTCCATGCCGGAAGACCTGGCCCTGCAGATCGAACCCATCCACGCCGCCGTGCGCGCGCTGGGCTGGCCCATCCTGATGGTCGAGGGCATCGAGGCCGATGACGTCATCGGCACCCTGTCGGTGCAGGCCACCGCGGCGGGCCTGGAGACCATCATCTCCACCGGCGACAAGGACATGGCCCAGCTGGTCGACGAACACGTTACCTTGGTCAACACCATGAGCAATGAAGTTCTCGACATTGCCGGCGTGACTGCAAAATTCGGCGTGCCGCCCACGCGCATCGTGGACTATCTCAGCCTCATCGGCGACACCGTCGACAACGTGCCGGGCGTGGAGAAGTGCGGTCCCAAGACCGCCGTCAAGTGGCTCACCGCCTATGATTCGCTCGATGGCGTCATGGCCAATGCCGACAAGATCAGCGGTGTGGTCGGCGAGAACCTGCGTCGCGCGCTGGACTGGCTGCCGCAAGGCCGCGTGCTGGTGACGGTGAAGACCGATTGCGACCTGTCGGCGCACATGGTCGGCATCCTCGAATCGCTGACCATGCAGCCGCAGGACAATGAGACCCTGAAGGATCTCTTCACGCGCAACAATTTCCGCACCTGGCTGCGCGAGGTCAGCGATGGCGCAGCATCGGCACCGGCGTCTGCGCCGGCAGCAGGAACGGCCAAGGGGGGAGCGTCTGCCGAAGCGGAGGCGCCGGCACAGGGCGGCCTGTTTGCCCCGGCCACGGCCGTCGAGTACGAGACCGTGCTGACCGATGCGCAGCTGGACCAGTGGATCGCGACCATCGATGCCGCCGAGCTGACGGCGGTGGACACCGAGACCACCTCGCTGGAAGCCATGCAGGCCGAGCTGGTCGGCATTTCGCTGTGCTGCACGCCAGGACGTGCGGCCTACATCCCGGTGGCGCACAACTACCAGGATGCGCCGCCGCAACTGGCGCGCGAGCACGTGCTGGCGCGCCTGAAACCCTGGCTGGAAGATGCCACCAAGGCCAAGCTGGGCCAGCACCTGAAGTACGACAGCCACATCTTTGCCAACTACGGCATCGCCCTGGCCGGCGTGAAGCACGACACGCTGCTGGAATCCTATGTCTTCGAGTCGCACCGCACCCACGACATGGACAGCCTGGCCGCGCGCCACCTGGAACGCAAGACCATTACCTATGCCGAGGTCTGCGGCAAGGGCGCCTCGCAGATCGGCTTCAATGAAGTCGCCATCGAGCGCGCCACCGAATACGCCGCCGAGGATGCCGAGGTCACGCTGGCCCTGCACCACGCCATGTGGCCGCAGATCGAGCACGACGACAAGCTGCGCTTCATCTATGAAAAGATCGAGGTCCCGACCTCGGTGGTGTTGCAGAAGATCGAGCGCAACGGCGTGCTGATCAATAGCGAGATCCTGGGCCAGCAATCGCACGACCTGGGCCGGCGCATGCTGGAGATCGAGCAGCAGGCCTATGAACTGGCGGGCCAGCCCTTCAACCTGAATTCGCCCAAGCAACTGGGCGAGATCCTGTTCGGCAAGCTGGAGCTGCCGGTGGTGAAGAAGACCGCCTCGGGCGCGCCCTCCACCGACGAAGAGGTGCTGCAGAAACTGGCCGAGGACTACCCGCTGCCCAAGGTGCTGCTGGACTATCGCGGCCTCTCCAAGCTCAAGTCCACCTATACCGACAAGCTGCCCAAGATGATCAATCCGGTCACCGGGCGCGTCCACACCAATTACGCGCAGGCGGTGGCCGTGACCGGTCGCCTGGCCTCCAACGATCCCAACCTGCAGAACATCCCCATCCGTACCGCCGAGGGACGCCGCATCCGCGAAGCCTTCGTCGCCCCCGAAGGCAGCGTGATCGTCTCGGCCGACTATTCGCAGATCGAGCTGCGCATCATGGCCCATATCTCCGAAGACGAGAACATGCTCAAGGCCTTTGCCAACAACGAGGATATCCACCGCGCCACCGCCGCCGAGATCTTCGGCATCGCGCCCGAGCAGGTCGAGTCCGAGCAGCGTCGCTACGCCAAGGTGATCAACTTCGGCCTGATCTATGGCATGAGCGCCTTCGGCCTGGCCGGCAACCTGGGCATCGAGCGCTCGGCCGCGCAGATGTACATCGACAAGTACTTCCAGCGCTTCGCCGGCGTGAAGCGCTATATGGACGAGACCCGCCTGCAAGCCAAGGCGCGCGGCTATGTGGAAACCGTGTTCGGTCGTCGCCTGTGGCTGCCCGAGATCAATTCGCCCAATGGTCCGCGCCGTCAGGGGGCCGAGCGTGCGGCGATCAACGCGCCCATGCAGGGCACCGCCGCCGACCTGATCAAGCTGGCCATGATCGCCGTGCAGGGCTGGCTGGAAACGGCTGGCCTGAAGACGCGCATGATCATGCAGGTCCACGATGAACTGGTGTTGGAAGTTCCACAACAGGAACTGGCGCTGGTGCGTGAAAAGCTGCCCGAACTGATGAAAAATGTTGCGGAGCTGAAAGTTCCCTTGCTTGCCGAGGTCGGAATCGGTAAGAATTGGGACGAGGCACACTAAATCGGCAAGCCGGCACAACTGTGCCGGCACGCTGGATGACATGTGGTCATCCAGGCAACATCACCGCCACACCTGAGGTGTGGCGGTGTCGCTTCGCTGATGTACCTTGCAAGTTAATTAACTATCAAGCTGGCAAACTAATAAGCCCGCGCATCGAGAATTAGAAAAACGGCAGGCTGGCGTCGCAACCGCAGGCATGACAAGACGGGACGACACACTGAGCCGGACCAGGCCTGGTCCGGCCCGACGCAGGCCAGGGCAGGGAAGCGAGCAGGGGACAAGAACATCACGGCATCGGCACGCGCCATGGGCGCGGCGCACGCCCCCTCGTCTTTCCGTCCGGTCTGCGATGACCAACGAGGAGGAGACGAGATGAAATCTGGGATCAAAATGGGGACGCGCCTGGGGCTCGGGTTTGCGTGGGTGGTGCTGTTGCTGGTGATCGTCACCGCGTTCGGCATCTTCAACATGCACCAGGTGCAGGGACGCTTCACCCATGTGGTCGAGGTCAAGAATCCCGAGAGCGCCCTGGTCAAGGACATGATGGAGACCGTGGGCGAGCGTTCCATCTCGCTGCGCAACCTGATGCTGCCGGCGGCGCCCGAGGACGTCGATATCGAGGCGCAGTACATCGAGGCCCAGACGCTCAAGTACAAGATGGCGGCGCAGAAACTGCAGCAGCTCTTTGCCGGATCGCCGGACACCACCGACGAGGAAAAGGCCGCCCTGCCCAAGATCCAGGCCCAGGCCACCAATGCCGAGAAGCTGATCAACGAGGCGGTGGAATTCGGCAAGCGCCGCGAAGCCTATGAACTGGCGCAATTCCTGAAGGAACAATACCTGCCCGTGCAGAAGTCCTGGCAGGTCGAGCTCAAGGCCCTGGCCGCCCTCGAAGACAAGGTCAACAAGGAGGCCGCCGAGGCCAGCGCCGCGGCCTATGCACGGGCGCGCCTGCTGATGCTCATCATCAGCGCCGTAGGCGTGATCACCGCCATCCTGGCCGCCGTGTGGCTGACCCGTCACCTGCTGCGCAAGCTGGGCGGTGAACCCGACTACGCGGTACAGATCGCCGGCCAGATCGCCGAGGGCGACCTGGCCGTGGTCATCCACACCCGCAGCGGCGACAACGACAGCCTGATGGCCGCCATGCGCGTGATGCGCGACAAGCTGGCCGCCATCGTGGCCGAGGTGCGCAAGGGTTCCGAGACCATCACCACCGCCTCCGCCGAGATCGCGCGCGGCAACCTCGACCTGTCCTCGCGCACCGAGCAGCAGGCCGGCGCCCTGGAAGAGACCGCCTCCTCGATGGAGCAATTGAATTCCACCGTCAAGCAGAACGCCGAGAACGCCCACCAGGCCAACGACCTGGCGCTGGCCGCCTCCGACGTGGCGGTGCAGGGCGGCAGCATCGTCTCGCAGGTGGTGCAGACCATGCAATCGATCAACGACTCGTCGCAGAAGGTGGCCGATATCGTCAGCGTCATCGATGGCATCGCCTTCCAGACCAATATCCTGGCCCTGAACGCCGCCGTCGAGGCAGCGCGCGCCGGCGAGCAGGGGCGCGGCTTCGCCGTGGTGGCGTCCGAGGTGCGCTCGCTGGCGCAGCGTTCGGCCTCGGCTGCCAAGGAAATCAAGGTGCTCATCGGCGACTCCGTGGGCAAGGTGGAAAACGGCAGCAAGCTGGTCGAGCAGGCCGGCAGCACCATGAATGACATCGTCACCAGCATCAAGCGCGTGACTGACGTGATGACCGAGATCACCCACGCCAACCGCGAGCAGAGCGGCGGCATCGAACAGGTCAATGAAGCGATCATCCAGATCGACGACATGACCCAGCAGAATGCGGCGCTGGTGGAGCAGGCCGCGGCGGCGGCGCGCTCCCTGCAGGAACAGGCCTCCGGCCTGCAGCAGCTGGTCAGCGTCTTCCGCCTGGATGCCGCGCAGGCCCATGCAGCGCCCTCCTATGCACAGCCGGTGGCCGAGCGCATCATCGATGTCACCCCCGGGGCACCGGAACTGCCGGGCGGCAGCACGTTGGCGGCGCATGCTTGAACGGGGCAGTCGATTTACGGTTAGTATCCGGCTAGGATGCGCCGGTCGTGCCAGAGAACAAGCGGGCGCGATCACGAGAAAGCGACCTGCGGCGGCCTGCATGCAGGCCGCTTTTTCATGGATCCTGAGTCACTTCCCCTCTCATAGATACGGCGCGGCCAAGCGCCACCACGACGGAGAACCTGATGAACGAGCTTCGCAACGATTTCGACAGCCTGGTGGGCCAGAGCAGCCTGCCCGCCACCGCTGACCGCCGCACCTTCCTCAAGACCGCGCTGGGCACCGGCTTTGCCGCGGCCGTCATGCCGGTCTGCGCGCAGACCATGATCAAGACCGATACCCAGGGCCTGACTGCCGGTGAGGTGGCCATCGACGTCGGCGGCCAGCGCGTGCCGGCCTATCGCGCCCAGCCCGAGGGCAAGACCGGCTTGCCGGTGATCATCGTGGTCTCGGAAATCTTTGGCGTGCATGAACACATCGCCGATATCGCCCGGCGCTTCGCCAAGCTGGGCTACCTGGCCATCGCACCGGACTTCTTCGTGCGCCAGGGCAATCCCATGGCCTATACCTCCATTGCCGAGCTGCAGAAGGACATCATTTCCAAGGTGTCCGATGCGCAGGTCATGGGCGATATCGACGCCTATGTGAAATGGGCCGGCGAGAACGGTGGCGACCTCAGTCGCCTGGGCATCAACGGTTTCTGCTGGGGTGGCCGCATCGTCTGGCTCTACAGCGCCCACAATCCCAAGGTCCGGGCCGGTGCGGCCTGGTATGGCCGCCTGGTGGGCGAGAACACGGCGCTGTTCCCGCAGCAGCCCATCGATATCGCTGCCTCGCTCAAGACCCCGGTCATCGGCCTGTACGGTGGCAAGGATCCCGGTATTTCGGTGGCCAGCGTGGAACAGATGAAGGAGGCCCTGCAGAAGGCCGGCAACAAGTCGGAATTCCACGTCTACGCCAATTCCGGCCATGCCTTCAATGCCGACTACCGGCCCAGCTATGTCGAGGCCGATGCCAAGGATGCCTGGGTCAAGGTGGTGGCCTGGTTCAAGAGTCACGGGGTGGCGTGAGTGCGGCATCCTGATGGTGCGCATTTGATGTGACGCAAGGCGGGATGCACCAATTTGTGCATCCGGCTTGCACCGAAGGACGGCACATGCCGTCCTTTTTTCATTGCAGCGGCGGCGATACGTGGACGGATGGGGGACGCTGGCGGGGCAGCGCATTGGCACGCGCCTTGCTATATCCCTCAGTGAGTAGAAGCGGCTAGCAGTCGGTTCCAAATCGGCTTGCGGGGCATTGCTCGTGACGCCATCGGATCTTTCCGATGGTCCTGGATATTCCATAGGACACGAGATCATGCCCATCGCCCACGCTCCGCCATTTTTCTTCCTGCCGCGTCCGTCGGCGTCTTTCCTTCTGCACTTTTACGTCACCCGCTCCCGCCGAGGTGGACGATGAACGCCCTCGTCGATGTCCTGGTCGATGCCCATGACGCCACCGTGCTGCCCTTGCGTGTCGCGGCGGTGTGCGAGCTGGCAGCCGATATCCGCCTGTTCGAACTGGTCCATGAGCATGGCCAGGCCTTGCCGCAGTGGAGCGCGGGCGCGCACCTGCGCCTGCACCTGGCGCCGGGACTGACGCGCGCCTATTCCCTGTGCAATACGCCGCAGCAGCGTGATCGCTACGTCATCGCCGTCAAGCGGGAACCCGCCTCGCGTGGCGGTTCGGCCTGGATGCATGAGCAGGTGGAGCCGGGCTGCCTGATGACGGCATCGGCGCCGTCCAATGCCTTCCCGCTGGTGGCTGACGCGCGCGCGCCCCTGCTGCTGGGGGCCGGCATCGGCATCACGCCACTCTATGCGATGGCGGCCGAGCTGGCGCAGGACGGCCGTCGGCATCGCTTGCATTACTTTGCCCGCAGCCTGGCGCATGCGGCCTTCTTCCATGAGCTCGCTGGCATCACCCACGGCCTGTCGCTGCATCTCGGCCTGGATGGTCCCGAGACCGAGGCCGCGATTGCCGCAGCGCTGGCGGCGTCGCCACGCTCTACGCCGCTCTATGTCTGCGGCCCCGCCCCCTTCATCGATGCAGCGCGTCGTCATGCGCGGCAGTCGGGCTGGCGCGAGGACGACATCCATATCGAATTGTTTTCGGCCCCCATTTCGCCAGTCGCGGCACCACCCGATGCAGCGGTTGTGGACACCGCCTTCGAGCTGGTGCTGCAACGTTCTGGCGTGCGCTGCATCGTGGCGCGCGGGCAGAGCATCGTGGCCGCTGCCGCACAGGCAGGGGTGGAGATCGGCACCTCCTGCGGCGAGGGTTTCTGTGGCAGTTGCGAGAGCACCGTGCTGGAGGGCCAGCCCCTGCATCGCGACAGCGTGCTCGGTGTCGCGGCACGCGCCAGCGGGCGCACGCTGATGCCGTGCGTGTCGCGCTGCGCAGGGGCGAGGCTGATACTGGATCGATGACAGGCATGACCGTAGGCAAGGCAAGTTCAACCCACCTGGAGAGGAAGGCGAAGATGAAGACGATGATGTGCAAGCGCGCGTTCATGCGCGGTATGGCAGGGCTGTTGCTGGGCGTGGCGGCATGGCCGATGGCGGGCGTGGCCCATGCCGAGGACAAGGTCACGCTGCTGTCGAACTGGTATGCACAGGCTGAACATGGCGGCTTCTACCAGGCCGTGGCCAAGGGCATCTACAAGAAGTACGGCATGGACGTGACCATCAAGATGGGCGGCCCGCAGGTCAACAACATGCAGTTGCTGGTGGCCGGGCAGGCCGACTTCAGCATGGGCTACGACTTCACCGTCATGAAGGGCATCGAGCAGGGCTTGCCGCTGGTGACAGTGGGGACCTCCTTCCAGTCCGACCTGCAGGGCATGATGACCCATGACGACGTCAGCGGCCTGGGCGGCCTGAAGAACAAGACCATCCTGGTGGCAGGTTCTGGCCAGGCGAGCTGGTGGCCCTGGCTCAAGTCCAAGTATGGCTATAACGATGCGCAGTCGAGGGCCTATACCTTCAACCTGCAGCCCTTCTTTGCCGACCCCGCTATCGCGCAGCAGGCCTATCCCTCGTCGGAGCTGTTCCAGGCCGACAAGGCGGGAGTGAAGAGCCGGTTCTTCCTCTTTGCCAGCGAAGGCTATCCGCCCTATGGCACCACCATCGTCACGCTGCAGAAGACGGTCGCCACCAAACCTGATCTGGTGCAGCGTTTCGTCAAGGCCACCGCCGAGGGCTGGAAGAGTTACCTGGAAGATCCCGCCCCGGCCAATGCCCTCATCAAGCAAGACAACAAGAACATGAGCGACGAGCAACTGGCCTATGCACTGGGCAAGCTCAAGGAACTCAAGGTGGTCACCGGCGGCGACGCGGCCAAGTCCGGCATCGGCGTCATGACCGACGAGCGCTGGAAGCAGACCTATGACGTGATGGTCGCCACCGGTCTGCTCAAGGCCGGCACCGACTACCACAAGGCCTATACCACCCAGTTCGTCAAGGACATGAAGGTCATGCCCTGACGAGCAGCATTGTTCCGGCGAAGGCGACCGTATTGGCGCGCCGGCCGGCGCTGTGGATAACACAAGTCCACAGCCCCAAGCAGAAGGAGTACCACCATGCTGGTCACCCAACAGAAAGTCTTGCGCAGGTTCTGGTATGCGCTCATGCCGATAGCGCAATTGAAGCAAGGTCCGCAGCCGTTCACGCTGCTGGGCGAGAAGCTGGTCGTGTGGCTCAAGGAAGACGGCAGCCCGGCGGCGCTGCAGGATCGCTGCTGTCATCGCACGGCCAGGCTCTCCAAGGGGTTTGTGGAGAATGGCAACATCGTCTGCGGCTATCACGGCTGGACCTTCAATGGCGAGGGGGCCTGCGTGCGCGTGCCGCAAAGCGTCGATGGCAGCGTGCCATCGGGGGCCTGCGTGAAGTCCTATCACTGCAAGGAGCGCTACGGCTACGTGTGGGTGGCGCTGGAAGATCCGCTGCGCGATATCCCGGAGTTTCCCGAGGATGGCGCACCGGGCTACCGGCGCATCTTCCAGTTCTATGAACGCTGGGAGACCAGCGCACTGCGCATGATGGAGAATTCCTTCGACAATTCCCACTTCAGCTACGTGCATCGGGCCACCTTCGGCCTGTACGACCAACCCAAGCCGGAGAAGTACGAGATCGAGGAAACCGACTACGGCTTCGAGGCCGAGACGCGGGTGCCGATCAAGAACGTGGCGGCCAGTCACCGCGTCACCGGCAGCACCGCCGATACCACGGTGCGTCACATGTTCAACCGCTGGTACCTGCCCTTCGTGCGACGCTTCGGTTGTACCTATCCCGAGAGTGGCCGGCATCACATCATCTACAACTGCGCCACGCCCATCGACGACGGTTCCATCATGCTGGCGCAATGGCTGTATCGCAACGATACCGAGGAGCAGTGTTCCGAGGCCGAGCTGATCGCCTGGGATGCGCCCATCCTGGTGGAAGACCGCGAGATCCTGGAAGCCACCGATCCCGATGCCTGCATCGATGTGCGGCGCCGCCAGGAATTCCATATGGCGTCCGACCGTCCGGGCCTGATCATGCGCCGCATGTTGCTGGAGCTGCTGGAAGCACACGGCGAGCGCGAAGTGTTCCGCATTCATCCCTCGGCATGAGCCGGCAAGGAGCCAAGATGGACAGAGACGATCACGCCATGTCGCAGGCCGCGGCATGGGAGCAGGAGGGGGCAGCCGTCGAGCCTGCAGCGGCCCCGGTGCTGTCGGCGCAGCGGGTGGAGAAGACCTACCGCAACGGCACCCGGGCACTGGACGAAGTCAGGCTCGATATCGGGCGGGGCGAGTTCGTCTCGCTGCTGGGCCCGTCCGGCTGCGGCAAGAGTACCCTGCTGAAGATGTTCGCCGGGCTGGAAGAACCCTCGCACGGCCATCTGCGCTGGTGGGGCGGCAACCTGGCCACCGTCGGTATGCCCGAGCGCACGCTGGCCATGGTGTTCCAGGAAGCCACGCTGATGCCCTGGGCCACGGTGGCGCAGAATGCGCGCCTGCCGCTGGACCTGCGTCATGTCCCGCGCGCGCAAGCCGAGGCGCGGGTGACGGCCGCCCTGAAGCTGGTGGGGCTGGAAAAATTCCACCACGTGCTGCCAAGGGAGTTGTCCGGCGGCATGCAGATGCGCGCCTCCATCGCCCGGGCATTGGCGACCTCGCCCAACCTGCTGCTCATGGATGAGCCCTTCGGCGCGCTCGATGAATTCACCCGCAACCGGCTCGATGCCGACCTGCGTGATATCTGGAGCCGGCAAGACCTGACGGTGGTGTTCGTGACCCACAGCATCTACGAGGCGGTGTTCCTGTCGTCGCGGGTGATCGTGATGGCCGCGCGCCCCGGGCGTGTCATCGCCGATGTGGCCATCGATGTACCAGGGCCGCGCGATGAGGCTTTCCGCATCTCGGCGCCGTTCCTGCAGTATTGCAAGACCCTGTCGGACTACCTGACGCTGGCCAACCAGCAGGGAGGTGATCATGAAGCCCAACACTGAACCGCTGGTCAACCGTCCCGGCTTCTGGCGCGTGGTCGCGCCCCTGTCCATCGGCACGGCCTTGCTGCTGCTGTGGCAGACCGTGTGTACGCTGCTGGAGGTGCCGCCCTACCTGGTGCCGTCGCCCGTGGTGATCGCTCGTACCCTGGTGGCGGATTGGGGCATGCTGCTGGACGCGTTGCTGGTGACGCTGAAGATCACCTTCCTCGCCTTCGCGCTGGCGGTGACGCTGGGCGTGGCGCTGGCCTTCGTGTTCGTGCAGAGCCGCTTCATCGAGATCAGCCTGTTTCCTTATGCGATCATCCTGCAGGTCACGCCCATTGCGGCGATCGCGCCGCTGATCATCATCTGGGTCAAGGACACCACGGCCGCGTTGACCGTCTGTGCGACCATCATGGCGCTGTTTCCGATCATCTCCAACACCACGCTGGGACTGCGCAGTGTCAATCCGGGCTTGTTGAACCTGTTCAGGCTCAACCGCGCCACGCGCTGGCAGACGCTCTGGCGCCTGCGTATTCCCAGTGCCTTGCCGTATTTCTTCGCCGGCCTGCGCATCTCCAGCGGGCTGGCGCTGATCGGTGCGGTGGTGGCCGAGTTCGTGGCCGGCACCGGTGGCACCGGCTCGGGACTGGCCTACCAGATCCTGCAGGCGGGCTTCCAGTTGAACATCCCGCGCCTGTTTGCGGCGCTGCTGTTGATTACCCTGACCGGCATCCTGCTGTTCTGGCTCATGAGTGCGCTCTCGCGCGCCATGCTGGCCGGCTGGCATGAAAGCGAGATGGGTTGAACATGTCACCTCACGGAGTCGATTGACCATGACCACTTTCCTGATCAGGAACCTGCAAGCCATCATGACCGGCCTGCCCGGCGCCGCCGCGCGTCATGCCGGGCCGGACATCCGGGTGCGCGATGGCGTCATCGCCGCCATCGGCAAGCTCGATGCGCTGCCCGGTGAAGAGGTGCTGGAGGCCGGCGATTGCGTGGCCTACCCGGCCTGGGTCAATACCCATCACCACCTGTTCCAGTCGCTGTTGAAGGGTGATCCGCTGGGCATCAATGCCACGCTCACGCCCTGGCTGGCGGCCACACCCTATCGTTACCGGGCGCGCTTCGATGCCGACCTGTTCCGGCTGGCCGCACGCATCGGCATGGTAGAGCTGCTGCGCTCGGGCTGCGGCACCATTGCCGACCACAACTACCTGTACTACCCGGGCATGCCCTTCGATACCTCGGAGATCCTCTTCGACGAAGCCGGGCGGCTGGGCCTGCGTTTCGTGCTATGCCGTGGCACCGCCACCCGCACCCGCCAGCTGGAGGCAGAATTGCCCAGCGCCTTGCGGCCGGAGACGCTGGAGGGCTTCCTCGCCGACATGGGCCGGCTGGCCAGGCGCTTCCATGATCCCTCGCCAGCGGCGATGCGACGGGTGGTGATGGCGCCGACCACGCCGCTGTACTCGGCCGCCCCCGAGGAGTTGCGCGAGATCGCCCTGGCCGCGCGCGCGATGGGCCTGCGCCTGCACAGCCATCTTTCGGAGACGGTCGGCTACCAGGACAGCGCGCATGCCATGCACGGCTGCACGCCGGTGGAGTTCTGCGAGCGCATCGGCTGGCTGGGGCCGGATGTGTGGTTCGCGCATCTGGTCAAGCTCGATGAGGCCGAGATCGCCCTGCTGGGCCGCACTGGCACCGGCATCGCCCATTGCCCGCAGAGCAATGGCCGGCTGGGCAGCGGCATTGCGCCCATCCGCGCCCTGGAGGCCGCGGGCGTGCCGGTGTCCATCGGCGTGGATGGGGCAGCCTCCAATGAAGCCGCCGACATGATCTCGGAAACCCATGCCGCCTGGCTGATGCAGCGCGCCCGCCGCGGCCAGGAAGCCACCCCCTCCTGGCGTGGCGGCCACTTCGAGGGCGGCGCCGACGAGGCCACGGTGGAAGATGTGGTGCGCTGGGGCAGTAGCGGCGGCGCCCGCGTGCTGGGGCTGGGGGCGCTGGATGGCCTGCAGGTGGGGCAGCAGGCGGACATCGCCCTGTATCGCCTGGATGATCCGCGCTACTTCGGCCTGCACGACCCGGCCATCGGCCCGGTGGCCTCGGGTGGACGGCCTTTCCTGAAGGCATTGTGGGTCGCTGGCCGGGCCGTGGTACGGGACGACGCCATCCCCGGTCTGGACCTGGCCGAGCTGGGCGCCCAGGCGCGCCAGGCCGTGGCGCAGATGCTGGCCGGAAACTGAGCATCGCCATTGCCGGCAGGCCTCTTTCTTGCTGGCAATGGCGGCGCTGCCCCTTTGTTCACATGGGGAGGCGGCCAAAACTGCTAAAATGTCGGGATGATCAAGAGACGTAATTCTCCCTTCAGTTTTTCAGCCGAGGATTTCGACGAATCCTCGGAATCCTTTGGTGCTTTCGATCCCTTCCTTTCCGACGCTCTCACCCACCAGGCTGGCGCGGCCGCATCCGGCCAGCACCCCGAGGGCGAGGACGATGCCGGCGAGGAAACCCGGCCCCCGCTGGAGCTGGACCTGACCAACCACTTCCTCATCGCCATGCCGTCCATGCTGGACCCGATCTTCGGCGGCACGGTGGTCTACCTGTGCGAGCACAACCATAACGGCGCCCTGGGCGTGGTCATCAACAAGCCCACCGACATGACCATGGATGTGCTGTTCGACCGCATCAACCTCAAGCTCGAGATCCAGCCCGATACGCCCGAGGCCCTGCCGGAGCTGTACCGCCGGCCGGTGATGTTCGGCGGCCCGGTGCAGGTGGAGCGCGGCTTCGTGCTGCATTCGAGCTCGGAAAAGTATTCCTCCACCCTGCAGGTGACCGATGATGTCGCCCTGACCACCTCCAAGGATGTGCTGGAGGCGGTGGCCCATGGCAATGGACCGGAGCGCGTGCTGGTGACCCTGGGTTGCTCGGGCTGGAGCCCGGGCCAGCTGGAGGGCGAGATCGGTCGCAACGGCTGGCTGACGGTCAAGGCCGATCCGGCCATCATCTTCGAGCTGCCGGTGGAAGAACGTTTCACGGCGGCGCTGGCCCTGCTGGGCATCGACCCGGTGATGCTCTCCGGCGACGCCGGACGGGCATAAGGACAAGCTTGGATACCGTACTGGCCTTCGACTTCGGCTTGAAGCGCATCGGCGTGGCCGTGGGCAATACCGGCCTGAAGCAGGCGCAGCCGCTGACGGTGATCAGCGAGCCGACCAATGACGGCAAGTTTGCCGCCATCGCGCGCCTGATCGCCGAATGGCAGCCGGCGCGCTGCGTGGTCGGCCTGCCGCTGCACCCCGACGGCGCCGAGCACGAGATGAGCGTGCGCTGCCGCCGTTTCGCCAACCAGCTGCACGGCCGCCATGGCGTGGCAGTGACGCTGGTGGACGAGCGCTACAGTTCGGCAGTGATCGAACACCAGCGCGGCGAGCAGATCGACGACCAGGCCGCCGCCATCATTTTGCAGCAATACTTTGACGACGCACATTCATGAGCACAACACCTTCCCAGCTTGATGCAGAAGCGCTGTACCAGGACCTGGTGCAGCAGATCAAGGCCGGCCTGCAAGGCGCAACCGAGCTTGCGCTGGTGGGCATCCATTCGGGCGGCGCCTGGCTGGCCGAGCGGCTGGCGGCTGAACTGGGCCTGGCCGCGCGGCTGGGCTTCGTGGACGTTTCCTTCTATCGCGACGACTTTTCCGAAAAGGGCTTGCGCGCCGATGTGAAACCCAGCCAGATCCCCTTCGATGTCGAGGGCGCCACCATCCTGCTCATCGACGACGTGCTCTATACCGGACGCACCACCCGTGCGGCCATCAACGAACTGTTCGACTACGGCCGCCCGGCACGCGTGCTGCTGGCGGCCCTGGTGGACCGCGGTGGTCGCGAGTTGCCGATCACGGCGGACTTCCTGGCGACCTCGGTTGCGCTGTCCAAACAAGAAAACCTGCAATTGCAACGCGCCGACGACGGCCGCTTCACTCTCACGGTGGTCCATGCTTAATCCACAACTGAACAAAAACGGCGAACTGCAACACCTGTTGACCATCGAGGGCCTGCCTCGCGCCATCCTGACCCACATCCTCGATACGGCCTCGTCCTTCGTCAGCATCGGCGATCGCGAAGTCAAGAAGGTGCCGCTGATGCGCGGCAAGAGCGTCTTCAACCTGTTCTTCGAAAACTCCACGCGCACCCGCACCACCTTCGAGATCGCCTCCAAGCGTCTCTCGGCGGACGTGATCAACCTGAACATCCAGGCCTCCAGCACCAGCAAGGGCGAGTCGCTGCTGGACACCATCGACAACCTGGCGGCCATGCACGCCGACATGTTCGTGGTGCGCCACGCGCAGTCGGGCGCACCCTTCCTGATCGCCAAGCACCTGATCGACACCAAGCAGTCGCATGTCCACGTGGTCAACGCCGGTGACGGCCGTCACGCGCACCCGACCCAGGGTCTGCTGGACATGTACACCATCCGTCACTACAAGAAGGACTTCAGCAACCTGCGCGTGGCCATCGTGGGTGACATCCTGCACAGCCGCGTGGCGCGTTCCGACATCCATGCACTGACCACGCTGGGCGTACCCGAAGTGCGCGCCATCGGCCCGCGTACGCTGTTGCCCAGCGGCCTGGAGCAGATGGGCGTGCGCGTCTTCCACAACATGGAAGAGGGCTTGAAGGACGTCGACGTGATCATCATGCTGCGCCTGCAGAACGAGCGTATGAGCGGCGCCCTGCTGCCCTCGGCGCAGGAGTTCTTCAAGAGCTACGGCCTGACCCCGGAGCGCCTGGCGCTGGCCAAGCCGGACGCCATCGTGATGCACCCGGGCCCGATGAACCGCGGCGTGGAGATCGACTCGGCCGTGGCCGATGGCGCCCAGGCCGTGATCCTGCCGCAGGTGACCTTCGGCATCGCGGTGCGCATGGCGGTCATGAGTATCGTGGCCGGTAATTGAATTGAGTAAGGTGTCCTGAATCTGCCCTTCGATACGCCGCTACGCGGCTACTCAGGGCGAACGGAGTCAATGTTTGAGCGTCCCCGCTCCACCTAAGCCCGTTCGGGCTGAGTAGGACCGCAGGGCCGTATCGAAGCCAGCGCACGGTGTGCGTGACCAGTGGCTGAGGTGAACATGGCGTTTTATGTTTATCTTTTACGCTGTTCGGATGGAAGCTACTACGTAGGCCATACGGACAATATCGAGACGCGGATGGCGCAGCATCAATCTGCTGCAATGACGTGCTACACGTCGACTCGTTTGCCGGTCGAGCTGTTGAAGTCGGAGAGCTTTGGAACAAGAGAAGAAGCACTGGCAGCTGAGCAGCAACTGAAGGGCTGGACGCGCAGGAAGAAAGAAGCCTGGCTTGCAGGAAATTTTGAAGAATTAAGACGACTCGCTAAAAAGACATTCAACTGATGAAACTGCATATCAAGAACGGCCGCCTGATCGACCCGGCCAACGGCATCGACGCCCAGCAGGATCTGTACGTGGCCGCCGGCAAGATCGTCGGTGTCGGCCAGGCACCGGCTGACTTCGTGGCCAACAAGACCATCGACGCCACCGGACTGGTGGTGGCCCCCGGCCTGGTGGACCTGTCGGCGCGCCTGCGCGAGCCCGGCTATGAATACAAGGCCACGCTGGAGTCCGAGATGCAGGCTGCCATCCAGGGTGGCGTGACCAGCCTGGTATGTCCGCCCGATACCGATCCGGTGCTGGACGAGCCGGGCCTGGTGGAAATGCTGAAGCACCGTGCCAAGTCGCTCAACCAGGCGCACGTCTACCCGCTGGGCGCGCTCACCGCCGGCCTGAAGGGCAAGGCCCTGACCGAAATGGCCGAGCTGACCGACGCCGGCTGTATCGGCTTTTCGCAGGCCGAAGAGCCGATCACCGATACCACCGTGCTGCTGTCGGCGCTGCAATACGCCAAGACCTTCAACTACACCGTCTGGCTGCGCCCGCAGGATCCGCACCTGGGCCGCACCGGCATCGCCCACAGCGGCCCGGCAGCCTCGCGCCTGGGTCTGTCGGGCGTGCCGGTGATGTCGGAGACGATTGCGCTCTACACCCTGTTCGAACTGATGCGCGCCACCGGCGCACGCGTACACCTGTGCCGCATGTCCTCGGCGGCCGGACTCGAACTGGTGCGCCAGGCCAAGAGCGAAGGCCTGCCGGTGACCTGCGACGTGGGCGTGCACCACATCCACCTGTGCGACCTGGATATCGGCTACTTCGATTCCAACGCCCGCCTGACCCCGCCGCTGCGTTCGCAGCGTGACCGCGAAGCGATCCGCGCGGCGCTGCTCGATGGCACCATCGACGCCGTCTGTTCCGACCACACCCCGGTCGATGACGACGAGAAGCTGCTGCCCTTCGGCGAAGCCTCACCTGGCGCGACCGGCCTGGAACTGCTGCTGTCGCTGTCCTTGAAGTGGGCACTGGAAACCGAAGGCGAGGGCAAGGAAGTGCTCTCCAAGGCAGTCTCCAAGATCACCCACCGTGCCGCCAAGGTGGCGGGCCTGAAGGCCGGCAACCTGGCCGTGGGCAGCGTGGCCGACCTGTGCCTGTTCGATCCCAATGCCATGTGGAAGGTGCAGGGCACGGCGCTGGCCAGCCAGGGCAAGCACACGCCTTTCCTGGGTTATGAGCTGCCGGGCGTGGTCAAGGCCACCATCGTGTCGGGACACATCGCCTTCGAACGTTGATTTCCGCTGACGCGGTTTTTGACTTTTCGTAATTTTTGGTCAATCAGTTTTCAGCCCATCGCCAGCGAGCCGGCCACGTCATGTTCGTTTTCCGTCTGTTGCGCCTGATTGCGCATTTGTTCAAGGGCATGGCGGTCTGTGCCTTCCTGTTCCCGTTCACCTCGGAGAAGGGCCGGGAGGCCCATATCCGGCGCTGGTCGCGCAAGTTGCTGCGTATCTGCGGCATTCAGGTGAAGGTCGACAGTCCCCTGCCGATCCCGCGTTCGCTGCTGGTGTCCAACCATGTCAGCTGGCTGGATATCTTCGTGGTCAACACCTTGCAGCCTTGCCGTTTCGTGGCCAAGTCGGAGATCCGGCACTGGCCGCTGATCGGCTGGCTGTGCGCCAAGACCGGCACCATCTTCATCTCGCGCGGCAAGGCCAGCGACGTGCGTCGCATCTTCAAGGGACTGGTGGAAAGCATCGAGAAGGGCGAGCACGTCGCCTTCTTCCCTGAAGGCACGACGGCCGCGCAAGGCACGCTGCTGCCTTTCCACGCCAACCTGTTCGAAGCCGCCATCGACGCCCGCGCGCCGGTGCAGCCCTATGCGCTGCGCTACGTGGATGGGGAGGGGAAACTGCATGGCGCGGCCGATTTCATCGGCGACATGTCCATTGCCGAGAGCATCATGACGATCCTCAAGGCACGCGGCATGACCGCCGAGCTGACGCAGCTACCGCTGATCAGCACCGATGGCGCGCATCGACGCGACCTGGCACGCAAGGCCAGGGAAGTCATTGCAGGGGGGCTGGGGTATACGGCCGAGCAGCTCAGCCAGGCCGGCGTGCCTGCGGACACTGCACCTGGAACAGCGCCCGATCCGATAAGCGCACCGCACTGAGCTTGCCGCCCCAGACACAGCCGGTGTCCAGGGCGATGAGGTTATCGCGCATCATCAATCCCAGCGTGGACCAGTGACCGAAGACCACGGTCACGTCCGTGCTGCGGCGACCTGGTACCTCGAACCAGGGCATCAATCCTTCCGGCGCCGCATCGGCGCCTTCCTTGACTGAAAAATCCATGGTGCCATCGGCCTGGCAGAAGCGCAGGCGCGTGAAGGCGTTGATGACGCAGCGCAGGCGATCATAGCCGGCCAGGTCATCGTGCCAGCGATCGGGCTGGTTGCCATACATGTGGCGCAGGAAGGCTATCCACTGGTCGCTCTGCAGCATGGCCTCGACTTCGCCCGCCAGCGCCAGCGCCTGCTGTACATCCCACTGAGGTAATACCCCCGCATGCACGATCAGGTGGCCCTGCTCGAAGATGGCCAGGGGGCGGTGCCGCAGCCAGTGGATCAGCGCCTCGCGATCGGGGGCGTTGAGGATCTCGTCGAGCGTGTCGTCGCGGTGTGCGGGACGGATGCCGCAGGCCACTGCCAGCAGGTGCAGGTCGTGGTTGCCCAGCACGGTGCGCGCCCGCTCGCCCATGGCCATGACGCTGCGCAGGGTTTGCAGGGATTGGGGGCCGCGGTTGATGAGGTCGCCGGCGAAGATCAGTGCATGGCCGTCATCGGCCGGCAGGCTTTGCCGAAGGCGTTGCAGGGGCGAATCGCATCCTTGCAGGTCGCCGATGACGTAACAGTCCTGGCTGGCAGATGAGGTCATGGTGAAGGGCTCACTTGATCAGGCGCAGCAGGTAGCGGCCATAGTCGGTCTTGGCCAGGGGCGCGGCGAGCTTCTGGATATGTTCCGGATCGATCCAGCGATTCATGAACGCAATCTCCTCCGGACAACAGACCATCAGGCCCTGGCGCTGCTGCACCGAGGCCACGAAGTTGGCCGCATCCAGCATGCTGCTGTGGGTGCCGGTATCGAGCCAGGCGTAGCCACGGCCGAGGATCTCGACGTCCAGCAGCTGGTGTTCGAGATAGAACTTGTTGACGTCGGTGATTTCCAGTTCGCCACGCGCCGAAGGGCGGATGGACGCGGCGACATCACACACCTGCTTGTCGTAGAAGTACAGCCCGGTCACGGCATAGTTGCTCTTGGGCTCAAGCGGCTTTTCCTCGATGCTCAGGGCGCGCTGCTGGTCGTCGAACTCCACCACGCCATAGCGTTGCGGGTCATGCACATGATAGGCGAAGACGCTGGCACGCTCGCTGCGGTCGCGTGCGCTCTTGAGCAGCTGGGTCAGCTCATTGCCAAAGAAGATGTTGTCACCCAGGATCAGGGTGCAGGGGTCACCGTTGATGAAGTCCTTGCCGATCAGGAAGGCCTGGGCCAGTCCGTCCGGTGAGGGTTGCACGGCGTACTGCAGGTTCATGCCCCATTGGCTGCCGTCGCCCAGCAGGTCCTCGAAGCGCGGCGTGTCCTGGGGCGTGGAGATGATCAGCACGTCGCGGATGCCGGCCAGCATCAGGGTGCTGAGCGGGTAGTAGATCATGGGCTTGTCGTACACCGGCATGAGCTGCTTGGAGACCGACTTGGTCATGGGATAGAGGCGCGTGCCGCTGCCACCGGCAAGAATGATGCCTTTTCGTACTCGTGTCATGTTCAGTCTCCGTAGTGTTGGCCGATCCAGTCGCGGTAGGCGCCACTGGTGACATTATCGACCCATGCCTGGTGTTGGAGGTACCAGCGCACCGTCTTGGCGATGCCGGTCTCGAACGTCTCGGCGGGGCGCCAGCCCAGTTCGCGTTCCAGCTTGCTGGCGTCGATGGCATAGCGGCGGTCATGGCCGGGACGGTCCGCCACGAAGGTGATCTGCTGCGCATAGGACTGGCCGTCCGCGCGCGGTTGCAGTTCGTCCAGCGCGGTGCACAGCGTGCGGACCACATCAAGGTTGGCCTTCTCGTTCCAGCCGCCCACGTTGTAGGTCTGGCCGACGGTGCCGGCTTCCAGCACGCGGCGGATCGCGCTGCAGTGATCACTCACATAAAGCCAGTCGCGGATCTGCTGGCCATCGCCGTAGATGGGCAGGGGCTTGCCCGTAAGCGCATTGTGGATGCACAACGGGATGAGCTTCTCGGGGAAATGGTAAGGGCCGTAGTTGTTGGAACAGTTCGTTGTCAGCGTCGGCAGGCCATAGGTGTGGTGGTAGGCACGCACCAGATGGTCGCTGGCAGCCTTGCTGGCCGAATAGGGGCTGTTGGGCTCGTAGGGATGGGTCTCGCTGAAGGCCGGCGCATCCTTTTCCAGCGAGCCGTAGACCTCATCGGTGGAGACATGCAGGAAGCGGAACGCAGCGGCAGCCTCCGCATTCATGCCCTTCCAGTATTTGCGGACCGCTTCCAGCAAGCGCAGGCTGCCCACCACATTGGTTTGCACGAAGGCTTCCGGGCCATGGATGCTGCGGTCCACGTGGGATTCGGCGGCGAAGTGGATGACCGCACGCGGCTGGTGCTGGGCCAGCAGCTTGTCCAGCAGGTCGGCATTGGCGATATCGCCATGCACGAAGGTATGCCGGGAATCGTCCTTGAGCGAGGCCAGGTTGGCCGGATTGCCGGCATAGGTGAGCAGGTCCAGGTTGACGACGGGCTCGTCGCCAGTGGCGAGCCAGTCCAGTACGAAATTGCTGCCGATGAAGCCGGCGCCGCCGGTGACTAGGATCATGGTGTTCTTGTATGGATGAAAAGGAATGGGGGAGAGGCAGATCTCTGCCGCCGGCTCAATGGCTGACCAGTTCGAGCAGCTTGAGTGGATACTTGGAGAGGATCTTCAGCATGTTGGTGCGCAATCCATTTTCGCGACAGGCGCGCAGGACTTCGCGGTTGAGCCGGATCTTGGACTTGAGGCCATCGGTGCTGGCGCCGCCGGTCTGCATGCGCACATACACCTTGGGCAGATGGCGATAGCGCAGGTTGGCGCCATGGAAGGCGCGCACGATGAATTCGAAGTCGCCGGCGATACGGTAACTGGTCTTGAACTGTCCGACGCGTTCGATGACGTTGCGTCGCAGGAACAGCGCCGGGTGGGCTGGTTGCCAGCCCCAGGCCAGTCGATCCGGATGGAAGCGGTTGGAACGATAGCGTCGCACGGTACGCGCAGGTTCGCCGGCGTGAAAAAAGGCCACGTCGCCCAGCAAGGCCTCAAGGCGATGCTCCTGCATCTGCTGTGCGACATCGGCCAGCGCGCCGTTCCAGGCGTAGTGGTCATCGGCATTGAGGAAGCAGATGATATCCCCGCTGGCCAGTGCCAGGCCCTTGTTCATCGCGTCGTAGATACCGTGGTCGCGTTCGCTGACGACCTTGGCCAGGTGAGGACGGAATTGCTCGATGATCTCCAGCGTACCATCGGTTGAGGCGCCATCAATGACGATGTGTTCGATGTGGGGCCAGCTTTGGTCGGCCACCGATTGCAGGGCGGCACCGAGGGTGGCCGCACTGTTGTAGCAGACGGTGATGACGGAAATCCTGAGGGGGGTAGGCTCGCTCATGTATCAATAGGGCATCAGTAGCGGATGAATTTGCGTGCAAGGTCTTCAGGCGGCAAAGACCTGCACATGGTCACAATGATTGGATATGTCGCGCAGAGCGGTCAGTGCCTAAGCCGCGCCCTGAGTTCTTGAGGCTCAGATGCCTGCGTCCGGATGCGGTAGCGGATTAAGACACTGACGTCGAGCCGTCGATCTCTCTATCTCGGTATTGGTGGTCATTGAGATCGTTTTCCGCGCCAATAGCCGCGCATTGTAAACCATCCACCTGAGGCCTTATTAAATCCCGTAAAATGAGAAATAGAGAATTTTAGAAATTTATCTCGATACTGATGTCGAACAGGACGTTGGGTGTTTGAGCATGCGACAATGCCGGCACCAGACTCTGCTGCACGAGAATCGGTGGGTGATATCGTTGCATGTTCGAGGTTTTCTGGCGCATTTATACCCAAAAAGGGCGGAAGCCCGTCCCGTAGGCAACTCAATACATGTCTTCTTTTTTAATTAGTTTTGTCATTTCAGCCGTTTTCACTTTGTTGGTCATTCGACATGCCCACGTCCATGAAGCGGGTCTGGATGTAGACCTGGATGGGGTGCAAAAGGTGCATGTCCATGCGGTTCCCCGTATCGGCGGTCTCTGCATTTTTGCCACCGTCGCCATCAATTGCTGTATTTCCTCCTTTCGTACCCGGGATCTGGCCATCCAGATCGGCATGTTGCTGCTATGTTCGTCGGTAGCCTTCGCTGGCGGCCTGGTCGAGGATTTCACCCGCAAGGTCAGTCCGACCCGCCGTCTGGGCCTGACTTTCGTGGCGGCCCTGATGGGCTTCGTGCTCATGGACGCGCGCATCAGCCATATCGATCTGGGCTTCATGACCTGGCAGATCACCTCGGTCTGGATCGCGTTGCCATTGACCATGCTCGCCGTGGCCGGGGTGGCGCACGCGGTCAACATCATCGATGGCTTCAACGGCCTGGCCGGCGTGGTGACGATCTGCATGCTGATGTCGCTGGGTTATGTGGCCTTCCAGGTCAATGACACCTTCGTCTTGGTGTCGGCGCTCATCGTGGCCGGTGCCATTGCCGGCTTCTTCATCTGGAACTTCCCGGCCGGGATGATCTTCCTAGGGGATGGCGGGGCCTATTTCCTAGGCTTCGTCCTGGGCGAGCTTTCCATCCTGCTGGTCATGCGCAATCCGGCAGTGTCGTCCTGGTATGCCTTGCTGCTGCTGATCTACCCGGTATTTGAAACACTGTTCTCGGCCTATCGTCGCGTATTCGTGCGCGGCATGCCTGCCGGCATGCCCGACGGCATCCATCTGCACAGCCTCATCTTCCGTCGTCTGGTGCGCTGGGCCGTAGGTCGCGAGGATGCGCGCTCGCTGATCCGGGGCAATTCCATGACATCGCCCTACCTGTGGCTGCTGTCGTCGCTGGCCGTGGTGCCGGCGACCTTGTTCTGGCGCAATACCTGGTTGCTGATGGCTTGTGCATTTGCCTTTATCGTGGCCTATCTTTGGTTATATTCTCGTATCGTCCGCTTCAGGTCTCCGCGCTGGATGATGTTGAGAAGAAAAAAAAGATGCGTCCCTCATTGATCGTCACCTTCTATTGCCTCTCATGAACGCACTCGCTCATTCCATCTTCAAGGCCTACGACATCCGCGGCATCATCGGCAAGACCCTGGACGGCCAGGTCGCCTACCAGATCGGCCAGGCCTTCGGCGCTGCCGCACTTGCCAAGGGGCAAACCACGGTCGTGATCGGTCGCGACGGCCGTCTGTCCGGCCCCGAGCTGGCGGCGCAGCTGGCCCGTGGCCTGCAGGCCGTCGGCGTGGATGTGATCGACCTGGGCATGGTCGCCACGCCCATGGTGTATTTCGGCACCCATGTGCTTGCTACCCAGTCGGGCATCATGGTCACCGGCAGCCACAATCCGCCGGACTACAACGGTTTCAAGATGGTGCTGGCCGGCGAGGCCATCCATGGCGAGACCATCCAGGCGCTGTACCACGCCATCGTCAAGGGCGACTTCCCGCAGGGCGCCGGTGGCTACAGCACCCATGACATCAAGGATGCCTATCTCCAGCGCATGATCTCGGACGTCAAGCTGGCCCGTCCGATGAAGATCGCCGTGGATTGCGGCAATGGTGTGGCAGGCGCCTTTGCGGCCGAGCTCTACCGCGCGCTGGGTTGCGAGGTGACCGAGCTGTTCTGTGAGGTCGATGGCAACTTCCCCAACCACCATCCCGATCCGGCCCACCCGGAAAATCTGCAGGACCTGATCCACTGCCTGCAGGAAACCGACAACGAGCTCGGCCTGGCCTTCGACGGCGATGGCGACCGCCTGGGCCTGGTGACCAAGGATGGCCAGATCATCTATCCGGACCGCCAGCTGATGCTCTTTGCCGAGGACGTGCTCACGCGCAATCCGGGCAAGCAGATCCTCTACGACGTCAAATGCACGCGCCATCTGGCGCCCTGGATCAGCGCGCGCGGCGGTCAGCCGCTGATGTGGAAGACCGGGCATTCGCTGGTCAAGGCCAAGCTGCGCGAGACCGGCGCCCCGCTGGGCGGTGAAATGAGCGGTCATATCTTCTTCAAGGACCGCTGGTTCGGCTTCGACGATGGCCTCTATGCCGGCGTGCGCATGCTGGAACTGATGGCGCGCCAGGACGACCCGTCGGCCGTGCTCAACGCGCTGCCGCAGTCGGTCAGCACCCCGGAACTGCAATTGCAGCTGCAGGAAGGCGAGAACGTGGCACTGATCGGCAAGCTGCAAAGCGACGCCCGCTTCGAGGGCGCCCGGGACATCATCACCATCGATGGCCTGCGGGTCGAATACGCCGACGGCTTCGGCCTGGCACGTTCCTCCAATACCACGCCGGTGGTGGTGCTGCGCTTCGAAGCCGAGACGCCGGAGGCCCTGGCGCGCATCCAGGCCGAGTTCCGCAAGGTGATCCTGGCCGCCCGTCCCGACGTGACTCTGCCGTTCTGAGGCGCCGATGAGGTAAGATGCTGGCCCACAGTTACGTTCAGCCAGAGTGGGCCAGCCTTGAAAATCCTTATTGTCCGCGTCTCGTCGCTAGGCGACGTCGTCCACAACATGCCGATGGTCGCGGACATCCATCGCCATTTCCCCGGCGCCCAGATCGACTGGGTGGTGGAAGAAGCCTATACCAGCCTGGTCCGCCTGAACCCGCTGGTGCGCAATATCATCCCCATTGCCCTGCGCCGCTGGCGCAAGTCCCTGTTCTCGGCGACCACCCGTGCCGAGATCGGCGCTTTCCGGCGGCAACTGCGCGCCGAGCGCTATGACGTCGTCTTCGATACCCAGGGCCTGCTCAAGACCAGCGTGGTCATGCGCATGGCGCGCCTGGCCGGCGACGGGCGCCGTATTGGCCTTGCCAATGCCACCGAAGGCTCGGGTTACGAGCCGGTCTCGCGCATCTTCCATCACCAGAGCATTCCGGTAGACCGCCACACCCACGCGGTGACGCGCGCACGCCTGGTGGCCGCTTGCGCGCTGGGCTATCAGCTGGAAGGCCCGCCCGACTTCGCCATGCAGGCGCCGCCGCAGCAACGCTGGCCGTGGATGCCCCAGCAGCCTTATGTGGTCTTCTTCCATGGCACCGCGCGCGCCGCCAAGCAATGGCCGCAGGCTCAGTGGATCAAGCTGGGGCAGGCCCTGGCCGCGCGCGGCTTGCCGGTATTGCTGCCCTGGGGCAGCAGCCGGGAGCAGCAGGCCGCCCAGGTGCTGGCCGCCGGCATTCCAGGCGCCACCGTGCTGCCGGCCCTGCCGCTGATGCAGGCGGTCGCGCTGGTGCAGCAGGCGCGTCTGGTGATCGGGCTCGATACCGGGCTGACCCATATCGCGGCCGCCTATGGCCAGCCGACCGTCGAGTTGTATTGCGATTCGCCGCGCTGGAAAACCGAAGGCAACTGGTCGCCCCGCATCATCAACCTGGGTGACCTGGGCAGCCCGCCGACCGAAGACCAGGTCTTGAAGGCCGCGCTGGATTTGCTGGAATGACAAGGCAGACGCCCGCCAGCGGCATGCGTTGAAGCAGATCAAACGAGGCGCGCAAACTCACCGGAAGCTGCTGGCAGGTGCTTGTGGCGGGCGTTCTGGCTGGCCTTTACACGTTCCGGCAGATACACGACCCCTGCGCTTGCGGGCATAATACGCGCCATGGAATCGCAAATCATCGAGATCGGCCTGACCGAATGGCAGGTCGACAATCCCAACCAGGACTGGATTGCCGCGCTGGAAGCCGGCAAGGTACTGTATTTCCCGCAGCTGGCCTTCCAGTTGCTGGAGTCCGAGCGCAAGCTGCTCGACCCGGCCGTGCGCGACCCCAAGGTCCGCAATATCAGCCTGGATGCCCGTGGGCACATCAAGGGCGCCGCCGGCGGTGCCGAACAGCAGCTGGCACTGGCCGCCATGGTCGGTCGCTTCCGCGAGCAGGCGCTGTCGCTGGTGCATACGCTCCTGCCCAAGTACCGTGATGCGCTGCGCGTGGCACCCACCAGCTACCGTCCGATGCAGGTCGAGACACGTGCGCAGTCCTGGCGCGCCGATGACCGTCGCATGCATGTGGATGCCTTCCCGTCCCGTCCCAACTATGGCGAGCGCATCCTGCGCGTGTTCACCAACGTCAATCCGGATGGCGTGCCGCGTGTCTGGCGCGTGGGCGAGCCCTTCGAAACCGTGGCGCGGCGCTTCCTGCCGCGCGCCAAGCCCTACGTGCGCTGGCAGGCCAGCGTGCTCAAGGCGCTGCACGTGACCAAGACCTTCCGCAGCGAATACGACCATCTGATGCTGCAATTGCATGACGGCATGAAGGGCGACATGCAATACCAGCAGGACGCCCAGCAGGTCACCATGCCTTTCGCTGCCGGCTCGGTCTGGATCTGCTTCTCCGACCAGGCATCGCACGCCGTCATGTCGGGGCAGTACATGATGGAGCAGACCCTGCACCTGGCACCGGAGCGCCAGTACGATCAGCAATCCAGCCCCTTGGCCATCCTCACGCGCCTGGCCGGCCATCCGCTGGTCTGAGATGCGGTGGTTGTATAGCGCATTGTGGTGGGTCGGCATGCCGCTGGTGCTGTTGCGCCTGTGGCGTCGTGGCCGCCAGGAGCCCGGTTACCGCGCCCATGTGGCCGAACGGCTGGGATTCTATCCGCGCCTGCCCGAACCGCAGGCTCCTTTGCTATGGGTCCACGCGGTGTCGGTGGGCGAGACGCGTGCGGCTGAGCCGCTCATTGATGCCCTCCTGCAGGCCTATCCCGGTCACCGGGTACTGCTGACCTGCATGACTGCCACCGGTCGTGAAACCGGCGCGCAGGTCTTTGCGCGGCATGGCGGGCGCGTGCTGCAGAGCTTCCTGCCTTATGACACCGGCTGGATGTGCGCGCGTTTCCTGCGCCATTTCCGTCCGGCGGTGTGCATCCTGATGGAAACCGAGGTCTGGCCCAATCTCATCGAGCAATGCCGTCGCCACAAGGTGCCGGTGATGCTGGCCAATGCGCGCCTGTCGGCGCGGTCATTGCGTCGCGGCCAGCGCTTTGGCGCATTGCTGCGGCCCGCGGCCGAGGCCATCAATGTCGTCGGTGCGCAGTCCGAGGCCGACGCGCAGCGCCTGTCGGCCTTCGGGGCCAGGCAGGTGGCTGTCACGGGCAGCCTCAAGTTCGACGTCCAGCCGCCGGCCGAGGTCGTCGAGCGCGGCCGGGCGTGGAAGCGCGCCATCGGAGCGCGCAAGGTCCTGCTCTGTGCCAGCACCCGCGAGGGCGAGGAGCCGCTGATCCTGGATGCGCTGGCCAAGCTGGGCCAGACCGACTGGTTGACCATCATCGTGCCGCGTCATCCGCAACGCTTCGATGAGGTGGCGCAGATGATCGCTGCGCGCGGCTTGCGCCTGCGCCGCCGTTCCGAACTGGAGCAGGATTTCCGCGTGGAGGAGGTGGATGTCGTACTGGGTGATTCGATGGGTGAGATGTTTGCCTACTATGCCGTGTGCGACGTCGCCTTCATCGGTGGCAGCCTCCTGCCCCTGGGCGGACAGAACCTGATCGAAGCCTTTGCGCTGGGCAAGCCGGTGCTGATCGGGCCGCATACCTTCAATTTCCAGGTCATCACCGAAGATGCCCTGCGCGATGGTGCGGCCATGCGGGTGGACGATGCCGTCACGCTGCTGCGCCAATGGTCGTCCCTGATCGCCGATGCCGACGCCACGGCCCGGATGGCGCAAGCCGCCACCCGCTTTGCACGCCAGCACCAGGGCGCGACCGGACGCACGCTGGCGCTGCTGCTGCCCTTGGTACAAGACAGCCGGCACTGATCGCAGCGTACAATCCATGTCCTTACACCTATAAACAGCGCCTGCGGGACGCGGGCGCAGTCTCTATCCAGGGGGATGTCAATGCGCTTAACGTCGGCAAGAACGGTACTGGCTGTCGTACTGAGCTGTTTCTCCATCGCGGTACTGGCCCAGTCGCAAGACGACAAGGCCGCCGCGCCCGAGATCCCGGTACGGGAAATCCAGGTCGCAGCGGAGTCCTTTACGCGCGGCGATCCGGTGCCAGCCTGGGTGGAACGCGCCGACATCCCCACCACCAGCCGCACCGATCCAGCTGTCTTGCGCCTGTGGGATAGCCAGTTCCGCGCCGGCAGCACACCTTCCTATTTCGTCAGCCGCGCCATCCAGGTCAACGACAGCAACCTGCTGGCGGCCGTCGGCCAGGTGAGCCTGGAGTTCGTGCCGCAGTACCAGAAGCTGCATCTGCATAGCCTGCGCGTGTTGCGCGGTCGCGAGGTACTGGACCAGACCGCTCGGGTACAGGTGCGCTTCCTGCAGCGCGAACTGGGCCTGGAGAATGGCGTCTACAGCGGCACCGTCGCCGCAGTCCTGCTGGTGGCCGATCTGCGTGTGGGCGACACGGTCCAGTATGCCTATTCCATCGATGGCGCCAATCCGGTGTTCGGCAGCACTTATGCGCAGGATGCCGGCTGGGACTGGAACATGCCGGTGGAACTGCGCCGCGTGATCCTGAACCATCCGCTTGCGGAACCCGTGCAGTGGAAGATGGTGGGCGACGTCAACGGCCCCGAGATCCGTCCCGAGATCAGCGAAGCCGCCGGCTGGCGCAAGCTGCGCTTCACGCAACGCGGCTACAAGCCGGAAGATGTCGACCGCTGGGTCCCCAAGGATTTCATGCCCTATCGCGGCCTGCAGTTCTCCACCTGGGATAACTGGAACAACGTGGCGCGCTGGGCCAATGACCTGTTCCCGCCGGCCGCGGTGCCTGGCGAACTGCAGGCACGCGTAGCGCAGTGGAAGAGCTTGCCCACCGCCGAGCAGCGGGCCGTGGCGGCGCTGCAGTGGGTGCAGGACGAGATCCGCTATTTCTCGGTCTCCATCGGCGAAAGCTCGCACCGTCCTCATCCCCCTGCCGACGTCGTACGCGACCGCTACGGCGATTGCAAGGACAAGACCTATCTGCTGGTCACGCTGTTGCGCGCCATGGACCTGGAGGCCACACCGGTGCTGACCTCGCTGTCCGGTCCCCGGATCGTGCCGCGCTACCTGCCCAGTCCGAGCGTCTTCGACCACATCCTGGTGCGCTTGCGCCTGGACGGCGTCGACTACTATCTTGACCCCACCATGAAGGGCCAGTCCGCCAGCCTCGCCAGGAGCGGAACCGGCATCGAGGGGGCGGCCATCCTGCCGGTGGCGCCGGAGACGCGCCAGCTGGACCGCATGCACTGGCCCGATGAACTGGCGCGCAATACGATGACGCTGGAAGAGGTACTGGAAGTCCCCGCCTTCGACAGCGATGCCACGCTCAGCGCCAACTGGACCTGGATGGGCGTGGATGCCGAGATCATGCGCGTGAACACGCGCAGCATTTCCGAAGAGCGACTGCGCAAGTTCGCCCTGTCCAGCTACGAGCGCCGCTACCCCGGCATCGACCTGGCCGGCAAGCCGGTGCTGGAGGATGATCCGGTCGCCAACCGCGTGACGATGACGGTGCGCTTCAAGTTGCCCAAGCCGGCCAAGGAGTATCCGGAGGGCTGGCTGGTCAAGTACGGCGCCAGCAACATGAACGGCGTGTATGACCTGCCCCAGAACATCAAGCGCAGCTTCCCCGCCGTGGTCACGCGCGCACCGTATCGCATGCGCTACAAGATGCGCATCGTCTGGCCCGCCAACGTGGCGGTGATGCGTGATCCTGTCATCCGCCATGTCAGGAATGCCTTCTTCGAGTATGGGATCAATCGCAGCTTCCGTGGCAACGTCCTGCAGACCGAGATGACGCTCGATACCCTGAAGGAATCGGTCACGCCGTCCGAACTGGAGATGCTGGCGGCCAGCCTGCAGCAGCTCAACGGCGTGACCCCGCAAGGGGAGCTTGTCGAGCGCGAGGCCATCAAGCGCAGCGGCTTCCTGGGGCTGGATCTGGGCGCACCATCGCTGTCGCAGACCCTGCGCCGCCGTCTGCAGCAGGAGCTGGAAGCCTATGACCGTGCCATCGCCGGTGGCCGTCTCAAGGGCAGCGACATGGTCGAGGCCTTGTGCCGGCGCGCCGAAGTGCGCGCCGAAGTGCGCGCCGAAATGGACCAGGCGCCACTGGGCCTGGCCGATGCCGAACAGGCCGTGCGCCTGGCGCCGGCCGTGCCGCGTGCCTGGGAATGCCGGGGGCATGTGTTGCGTGATTCTCGCGAATTCGCGCGCAGTATCCCCGATTACACCCGCGCGCTGGCGCTGGGCGGCGAGGAAGCGTCGTTGCTGCAGTCGCGTGGCATCTCGCGCTTCTTCCTGGGCAAGTATGACGAGGCCCTGGCCGATTTCGGCCAGTCGGTCGCGGCCGGCCAGACCGATTCCGAGGTGCGCCACTATCCGATGTTGTGGCAGGGACTGACGGCGCGGCGCCTGGGGCAACCCGTCAGCGCCGAGTTGCTGGCAGCGGCCAAGGGCGTGGGCATCAACAGCAACTGGCCCAGCCCCTTGCTCGGCCTGGTGGCCGGTACCTTGAACGAGGACGACGTCCTGCAGGCGGCACGGCGCAAGAAGGGCGACGACCAGGACATGGCGCTCACGGAGGCCTGGTTCTTCGTCGGCCAGGCGCGACTGGCCAAGGCCGATGCCAAGGGCGCGCAAGACGCCTTCGAGCAGGCGCGCAAGCTGGGTGTGACCGTCTATCTGGAGTACCAGGCCGCCGGCTGGGAGCTGGAACGCATGGGCAAGCCGGCCGCCCGCTAATGCCGAGGCGCGAAAAAAAAGAGCAGGCCAGCTGGCCTGCTCTTTTTCATTGTGCCCTCCCTTGCGGGATGGGGAGGGCGACTACCTGGCCTGTTATTTGGCCGCCACGCTCACCGAGTTCTCGTTGAGCCCGCCACCCAATGCCTTGTACAGATCGATGGCATTGTTTAGACGCAGTTGTCGCGCCTGGATCAGCGCCTGCTGCGCCGAGAACAGGTCACGCTGGGCATCGAGCTGGTCCAGCGAGGAGGCGATACCGTTCTTGAAGCGCAGGTCGGTCAGCTTCAGACGTTCCTGCTGGGCCAGCAGGAAGGCTTCCTGGGCCTTGACCTGGTCGTCCAGGCTGCCGCGTGCCACCAAGGCATCGGCGACTTCGCGGAAGGCGGTCTGGATGGTCTTCTCGTAGGTCACCACGGCCTTGTTCTTGCGGACTTCAGCCAGGTCCAGGTTGGCGCTGTTGCGGCCGAAATCGAAGATCGGCAGCGACAGCGAGGGGCCGAAGCTCCAGGCACCCGAACCGGATTCGAACAGCCCACCCAGCGTGCTGCTGGCGCTGCCGAAGCTGCCGGTCAGCGAGATGCGCGGGAAGAATGCCGCACGCGCCGCGCCGATGTTGGCGTTGGCCGCCAGCAGGCTCTGCTCGGCCGAGCGGATGTCCGGACGGTTGGTCAGCAGTTCCGAGGGCAGGCCGGCCGGGATGTCGGTGACGATCTTTTCATCCGACAGCAATTGCGCCGCCGGCAGGTCACCGACCCGCTTGCCCACCAGCAGCGTCAGGGCGTTCTCCGCCTGGGCGCGTTGGCGTTCCAGCTGGGCCTTGGCCACGCGGGCCGACTCCACCAGGGTTTGCGTCAGGCGGAAGTCCAGCGCCGTGCTGGCGCCCACATCCAGGCGCTTCTGCGCCAGCTGCAGGTTGGACTCACGCGACTTGAGCGTGTCGTCGGCCAGTTGCAACTGCTCGGCATAGGAACGCTCGGACAGGTAGGCCTGGGCGACCTGGGCCACCAGGCTGATCTGGGCCGACTTCTGCGCCTCTTCGGTGGACAGATAGGAAGCCAGTGCAGCGTCCTTGAGGTTGCGCACACGACCGAAGAAGTCCAGTTCGTAGGCCGGTACCGCCAGGCCCACCTGGTAGCTGTTGCTGATGTAGGGCTGGCCGGTCAGCGACTGGCTGGCCGCGGTGCGGCTACGCGCGGCGCTGCCGGTGGCGTTCAGGCTGGGCAGCAGGTCGGCACGGGCGATCTGGTACTGCGCACGGGCTTCCTCGATGTTCAGGACAGCGGTACGCAGGTCACGGTTGTTTTCCAGGGCGGCTGCAATCAGTTGCTGCAGGCGCTGGTCCGGGAAGAACTGGCGCCAGCCCAGATTGACCGCCTGCAGCTCCGCACGGCCGGCGGTATCGGCCGGGTAGGCCGTTTCCACCGGCGCCTGCGGGCGCTCATAGGTGGGGGCCAGCGAGCAGCCCCCCAGTACGCCGGCCACGGCCAGCGCTGCGCACAGTTGCAGCAGGCGGGGTGTGCGCGGCATCGACAGATTAGCCATTGTTATTCTCCACATTGATCTTGGGCGAGTGCTCGGCGTCAAACTTGCGCTGACGCTCGCTGCCCTTGAAAATCTTGCGCACGACCACGAAGAAGATCGGCACCAGGAACACCGCCAACACGGTGGCCGTGATCATGCCGCCCATCACGCCGGTACCGATGGCACGCTGGCTGGCCGAACCGGCGCCAGAGGCAATGGCCAGCGGCAGCACGCCGAGGATGAAGGCCAGCGAGGTCATGATGATCGGGCGGAAACGCAGGTGCACCGCTTCCAGCGTGGCCTCGATCAGGCCCTTGCCTTGTGCCTGCAGATCCTTGGCGAACTCGATGATCAGAATCGCGTTCTTGGCCGACAGACCCACCACCGCAATCATGCCCACCTTGAAGTACACGTCGTTGGGCATGGAGCGCAGCGTCACGCCCAGCAGCGCGCCGAGGATACCCAGGGGCACCACCAGCATCACCGCCAGCGGGATCGAGGTGCTTTCATACAGGGCCGCCAGCACCAGGAACACGGCGATCAGCGACAGAGCGTACAGGGCCGGGGCCTGGTTACCGGAGGTCTTTTCTTCCAGCGACTGGCCGGTCCATTCGAAGCCGAAGCCAGGCGGCAGCTTGGCCACGAAAGATTCCATCTCGGCCATGGCTTCACCGGTACTGCGGCCAGGTGCGGCGCCGCCGGCGATCTTCATGGCCGGATAGCCGTTGTAGCGGATCAGCTGCACCGGACCATTGATCCACTTGGCCGTCACGAAGGACGAGAAGGGAACCATGTTGCCGTCGCCGTTGCGAGCGTACAGGCCGGTCAGGTCTTCCGGTTGCAGGCGACGGTTGGCGTCGGCCTGCACGATCACGCGCTGCTGGCGGCCCTGGTTGGGGAAGTCGTTCACGTAGGACGAACCCAGCGCCGTGGAGAGCACGCTATTGATCGTCGAGAACGGCACGCCCAGCGCATTGGCCTTGTCGCGGTCGATATCCAGTTGCAGCTGCGGCGCATCTTCCAGGCCTTCCGGACGCACACCGGCCAGCACCTTGCTTTGCGAAGCCATGCCCAGGATCTGGTTACGGGCCTGCACCAGCGCGGCGTGACCCATGCCGGCACGGTCCTGCAGACGGAAGGTGAAGCCGGTCGCGTTACCCAGTTCCGGGATCGGCGGCGGGTTCAGCGGGAACACGATCGCGTCCTTGATGCGCATGAAGGTGCCGAAGGCCTTGCCAGCGATGGCGTCGGCCGACTGCGACTTGTCGCGTTGCGACCAGTCCTTCAGCGGCGTGAACACCAGGGCGGCATTCTGGCCGTTACCCGAGAACGAGAAGCCCAGCACGGCAATGGCGTGTTCCACGGCCGGGTCCTTCATGTAGTAGTCCTCGATCTGCTTGACCACCTCGGTCGTGCGCGCGGTACTTGCGCCCGGCGGCAGCTGCACGTTGGTAATGATGTAGCCCTGGTCTTCGTTGGGCAGGAAGGACGCCGGCAGGCGTGCGTACAGCAGCGCCACGCAACCCACGATGAGCACATAGACGATCATGTAGCGACCGGCCTTGCCCAGCATGCGGGCGATCAGGCCCTGGTAGCCGCTGGCCGTGGTGTTGAACTTGCGGTTGAACCAGCCGAAGAAGCCCTTCTTCTCATGGTGGTGACCCTTCTCGACAGGCTTGAGGATGGTCGCGCACAGTGCCGGGGTCAGCGTGAAGGCCATCAGCACCGAGAACACCATGGAGGCCACCATCGACAGCGAGAACTGGCGATAGATCGCGCCCACGGCGCCACCGAAGAAGGCCATCGGGATGAACACCGCGATCAGCACCAGGGTGATACCGATCAGCGCGCCGCTGATCTGGCCCATGGCCTTGCGGGTCGCCTCAGGCGGCGACAGGCCTTCCTCGCTCATGATGCGTTCGACGTTTTCCACCACCACGATCGCATCGTCCACCAGGATACCGATGGCCAGCACCATGCCGAACATGGTCAGCACGTTGATCGAGAAGCCGAACACCAGCAGCGTGGCGAAGGTACCCAGCAGGGCCACCGGCACCACCACCGTGGGGATGATGGTGTAGCGGATGTTCTGCAGGAACAGGAACATCACCAGGAACACCAGCACGATGGCTTCGATCAGGGTCTTGACCACTTCCTCGATCGAGATCTTGACGAACTTGGAGGTGTCGTAGGGGATGGTGTACTTCACGCCGGCCGGGAAGTACTTGGCCAGTTCTTCCATCTTCTTGTGCACGGCGGTGGCGGTACCCAGCGCGTTGGCGGTGGGCGAGAGCTGCACGCCGATGAAGGAGGAAGGCTTGCCATCCAGGCGACCGGAGGTGTCATAGCTCTGGCCGCCGACTTCGATGCGGGCCACGTCGCGCATGCGCACGCTGGAGCCATTGGCATTGGCGCGCAGGATGATGTCACCGAACTGCTCGGCCGTGGTCAGTTGGCCGTTGACCACCACGGTCGCGGCGATCTGCTGCGAACCGGGGCTGGGCAGGGCACCCAGCGTACCGCCAGCGACCAGCGCGTTCTGCGCGGTGATGGCGGCGGTCACGTCGGCCGGGCTCAGGTTCAGGCCGATCAGCTTGTTCGGATCGATCCAGATGCGCATGGCGCGTTCGGTACCGAACAGCTGTGCCTGGCCCACGCCGGGGACGCGCTTGATTTCGTTCAAGACGTTACGCGACAGATAGTCACCCAGCGCCACCGGATCGAGCTTGCCATCGGTGGAGGACAGACCGATGAAGAGCAGGAAGTTGGAGCGCGACTTGGTCACCTGCACGCCCTGTTGCGTGACGGCTGCCGGCAGGCGGGCCTCCACGCGCTTGAGGCGGTTCTGCACATCTACCGCGGCCAGGTCGGCATTGGTTTCAGGCGAGAAGGTGACGGTGATCTGCACCTGGCCGTTGGCCTGGCTTTGCGATTCCATGTACTGCAGGCCATCGGCGCCGTTCATTTCCTGTTCGATCAGGCTGGTCACCGAATCGTCCAGGGTCTGCGCGGTCGCACCCGGGTAGGTTGCCGTGACCACGATGGTCGGCGGCGCGATGCTGGGGTACTGGGCCACCGGCAAGCCGGTAATGGCCAGCGCACCGGCCAGCATGATGAAGATCGCTAGCACCCACGCAAATACGGGGCGATCAATAAAGAACTTTCCCATCTGGCAGCCTCTTAGTTAGCTTTCGGTTGGGCGCTCGCATCCTGCTTGGGCGCTTGGCCCGACGCTTGAGCGGGAGCGCCCGCGGGACTCCATTGCACCGGCTTCACAGGCGCACCCGGGCGGACTTTCTGCAGGCCTTCGACGATGACGCGGTCGCCTTCCTTGAGGCCATCCAGCACTTGCCAGTTGTTGCCACGGGCAGCGCCGGTCTTGACCGGACGTGCTTCGACCTTGCTGTCGGCATTGACCACGAACACCGACGAACCACCGGCGTCACGCATGACGGCCTGTTGCGGCACCAGCAGGGCCGCCTCGTCGACGGCCTGTTCGATCTTGGTACGCACATAGGTACCCGGCAGCAGCACGCGCTTGGGGTTGGGGAACTCGGCGCGCAGCGAGACCGAACCGGTGCTCTCGTCGACGCTGATGTCGGAGAACAGCAGCTTGCCCGGCAGCGGGTAGGCCTGGCCGTTTTCCAGCACCAGGGTCACGCCGGCCTTGTTGTCGCCGACGCTCTTCAACTGGCCGGCCGCCATCGCTTGCTGCAGCTTGAGCAGGTCGGCGCTGGACTGGGTCACGTTGACGTAGACCGGATCGAGCTGTTGCACCAGTGCCAGCTGGGTGGCATCACCCTGGCCCACCAGTGCGCCTTCGGTCACCAGCGCGCGGCCGATGCGGCCGGTGATGGGGGAAGTCACGGTGGCATAGCCCAGGTTCAGGCTGGCAGTCTGCACGGCGGCCTTGCCGGAAGCGACATCGGCCTCGGCCTGCTTCTGTGCGGCCACGGCATTGTCATATTCCTGCTTGGAGACGGCATTGACTTCCACCAGCGGCTTGTAGCGCTGAGCAGTCAGCGAAGTCTGGACCAGGTTGGCCTGGGCACGTGCCAGGGTGGCCTGGGCACTGTCCAGGCTGGCCTTGTACTGGGCCGGATCGATCTTGAAGAGGGTCTGGCCTTCCTTGACCTCGCTGCCTTCCTTGAAGACGCGCTTCTGGACGATGCCAGCCACGCGAGCGCGCACCTGCGCTACGCGGAAGGCTTCCACACGGCCCGGCAGTTCATTGGTAATGGCCACGCGCTGCGGGGCGATAGTCACCACCGACACCTCCGACGGCGGCATCTGGCCGCCCTGGGCGGCGGGTTTTTGTCCGCAGGCGACCAGGGCGGCGGCGATTGCGACGGTCATGGTGAGGCGCGTGAAACGACTGACTGAGCTCATAGATATCTCGCACGAAAGTAAAGTTGAAGCCGCCAGAGCGGCGATGAAACGAATTCGGTAGAACCGGTTACGACGTTGATGCGGTCTCGGCCAAGGGCACAGGGCGATGGCCAGGACACGTTGCTGCAATGCGCAAAATCACGCGCCCGCTTCCCGGCAAGGGCGATGAAAAAATTTGCACATGACGAACGGCAGGGACTTGAAGCGGATGCTATTATACATACATCCATGAATGTATGTATTTCTTCTCAACACCACGTTAATTTAGCAAACTTGTTCGAAACGGCGTAGGAAAATATGAGTGATCCCTTGCATTTTCGTTTTGAGGGCATTTAGATGCCGTTTTCGTACAAGTAAATCCGAGCTCTTCCTTCTCCGCCTGCATTCACCTGATGTGGCCGGGCCGATCAGGAAGACGATCCAGCCGACCTGATATTGTGCTTCATGAACTCTTTCAACAACATGACAGTTTCTGCCAATATGGCATCTGGGACAGACAATTCCTGTCGCCACGGCATGTGCACCTGCGGCATGAGCTGCCCAGCGCTGTCGTTCCCATGGGGCTTGCCATGATGCAAATGCCTTCACTTTCCTGCGTGGGTTGCTGACATGGCCCGCTCCACCAAGGAAGAAGCACTGGAAACGCGTTCGCGCATCCTCGATGCCGCCGAGCAGGTGTTCTATGAGCGCGGCGTCTCCCAGACTTCGCTGGCCGACGTGGCCAAGGCCGCCGACGTGACCCGCGGCGCCATCTACTGGCACTTCAAGAACAAGAGTGATCTCTTCGACGCCATGTGCGATCGCGTGCGCCTGCCCATGGAGGCGGTGCTGGAGGAAAACGCCAGCCCGCAGGTCGAGGATCCGCTTGGCCAGTTCCTGCGCAGCGGCGTCTACGTGCTGACCATGGCGGCCACTGACGAGCGCAGCCGGCGCGTCTTCGACATCATCTTCAATAAATGTGAATTTGCCGACGCCAACGACCCCATCCTGATCCGCCAGCGCGAATGCCATGTCGATGGCATGTTGCGGCTGGAGCAGATCCTGGGCAATGCGGTGGCGCGCGGCCAGTTGCCGGCCACGCTGGATATCCGCCTGGCCTGCCTGATGGCGCATTCGACCTTCAGCGGCCTGTTGACGGACTGGTTCTTTTCACCGGACAGCTTCGATTTGGTCAAGGACGGCGAGCGCATGCTGGCGGCATCGCTGCATGCGCTCAAGACCGCGCCGTCGCTGCAGCGACCGGTGCAAACCAGCTAGGTAGGAAAGTCAGGGACAAGCCAGCGCCGGAGGACCCGGCGCTCGTGCCACAGGCGGCCTGCCCCGTGTGGAGGCAGGCCGCCAGCGCATCAGTAGGTGGGCATGGACGGGTCGACCTGGCTGGCCCAGGCGTGGACGCCGCCACTGAGATTGATGACGCGGGTGAAACCCTGGCGCTCCAGGAAGGCCGCGACCTGCATGCTGCGGCCGCCGTGATGGCAGATGCACACTACCGGCTGGTCTTCTTCCAGTTCGGAGAAGCGGCCGGGGATGGTATTCATCGGCACCAGCTGCGAACCCGCGATATGACAGGTCTGGTGTTCCCAGGGCTCACGTACATCCAGCAGCAGAGGGGTAGGGCGCTCTGGATCGTTGATCCAGGCAGCCAGTTCGGTGGCGGAGATATGTTCCATGACGCCGTCCTGCTGTTTCAGAACGAGAAGTGGGACGGGATGATCGCGGCATGCAGCGGCTTGGCCACGGTTTCCACGATGTTGAGCGTCTCGAAGACATGTTCGGAGGTACGGGTGATCAGTTGCAGTTCCATCACCGGGGCCGAACCGACGATGGCCAGCAGGCGGCCACCGACCTTGAGCTGCTTGCCGAAGGCTTCCGGCAGCACCGGCAGCGAACCGGAAATGACGATCACGTCGTATTCAGCAGCCTTGCCATCGGCGCCCGCCCAGCCTTGCGCGCCATTGCCCAGTTGCACATCGACGTTGGCCACGCCGTAGTCCGACAGGTTCTGCTCGGCCAGGGACTTCAGTTCCGGCGAGATCTCAACCGTCGTCACGTGACGTGCCTTGTGGGCCAGCAGGGCCGCCATATAGCCCGAACCCGCGCCGATTTCCAGCACGTATTCATGCTTCTTGACGTTGGATTCCTGCAGGATGCGCGCTTCGATCTTCGGCGCCAGCATGCTCTCGCCACCCGGCAGCGGGATTTCGGTGTCGAAGAAGGCCAGGCTGCGATGGGCGGCGGGGACGAATTCTTCACGCTTGACGACCGTCAGCAGGTCCAGCACATCCTGCGCCAGCACGTTCCAGGGACGGATTTGCTGTTCGATCATGTTGAAGCGGGCTTGTTCGAGGTTCATGGCGGTGGCTCTAATCTAGTAGCGACGGAAAGGCAGCATTTTATCAAACACCGACGAGCTAATCAGCTCATCTCTGCGGGGAAGGGGCGCCTCGGGTAGCCGGTATCGTCTATTTGTTGCGGCTTTTCCTCAGTGCAACGCGGACGGAACGAGGAGATCAGGCCTTCAGGCCATGGACGCACAGGTCCATGAGGCTCTTCAGGTAGGCGTCGGTATCGATGGGCGCGATGGCGCAGGGGGCCAGGGACTGGTCCCACAGCATGAGCATGACCACGGGCGCGACGATGACCTTTTTCATCGCCTCGGCATCGATGCGACGGAATTCGCCGCGGGCCATGCCGCGTTCCAGCACGCGCACCACGGTGGCGTCGCTGCGGGCGATGATTTCTGCGTGATAAAAGCGGGCAAGTTCGGGGAAATTTCCCGATTCAGCCATCATCAGCTTGGAAATCCCTTTCAGCCCGGTGTGCGAGGCAGCCTCCCACCAGTTGCGGATCAGCTCGCATAGCAGCTCGGCACTGCTGCCCTCGTGGCGGTCGACACGGGCTTCGGCCTCGTCCAGCAGGGGCAGCATGTTGGCGCGCACCACGGACTTGAACAGGCTTTCCTTGCCATCGAAGTAGAGATAGAGGGTGCCCTTGGAGACGCCGGCCCGGGCCGCCACATCCTCCAGGCGGGTGGCGGCGAAACCGCGCTCGACGAACAATTGCAAGGCCGCCGCCAGCAATTCCTGCGGGCGGTCCTGCTTGCGTCGTTCCCAACGCGGTTCTTTGGCTGTTGCTGACATGAGAAACATGCTGACCGGGAGTGGGCAATGTAAGTGGCAATGGTCAACGCGTCAAGGCTTGCCCGCCCGGGTCGCCCCTCAGTGATGCAGATGTAAAGGCGATACAATGCGCCCCTGTTCCCCTTGCAAAGATGCGTCATGAATTGCCGAGATCAGTGTGGCGCTTGCTGCATCGCTCCTTCCATCACCAGCCCCATCCCCGGGATGCCGGCGGGCAAGCCGGCGGGCGTTCCCTGCGTACAACTGGATGAGCAACTGCGTTGCCGCCTGTTCGGCCGCCCCGAGCGCCCGGCCTTCTGTGGCGGCTTGCAGCCGTCGGCGGAGATGTGCGGGGACAGCCGCGAATCCGCCCTGTTCTGGCTGGGTGCGCTGGAGACGGCGACCGCGCCTGGCGCCCGCTGACGCCAGGCCCGACCTTCAGGGGAAGATTTCCGCCAGCCGCTCGCTGGGCCGCACCAGCAGTGTGCCCTTGGGTGTGACCACGATGGGGCGGTTGATCAGCACCGGATGGGCCAGCATGGCATCGATCAGCTGCTCGTCGCCCACGGCCGGGTCGTCCAGGCCGAGTTCCTTGTAGAGATCTTCCTTGGCGCGCACCACTTCGCGCACCGGTACGCCCATGTCGGCGATCAGCTTCTTCAGCGTGGCGCGGTCGGGCGGGTTCTTCAGGTATTCGATGATGGTCGGCTCGACGCCGCCATCGCGCAGGCCCTGCAAGGCATTGCGGGAGGTGCCGCACTTGGGGTTGTGATAGATGATGAATTCGCTCATGGCCAGCTCGGTCAGTGTGGAAGCAGTGAAAGCGGCATGGTAGCGCGAATTCACATGCGCAATGTAGGGAAGCCCGGGCCGGTACGGTAGAATTTCGCCGCGTTGCAGCACCTTTTGACAATGAGCACAGTCAAAAAGCCGTTTTTGCCCCTCATTTCCTTTCAACTCCACAAGAAACAGCTCCCAGCCACCTTATGGATACTCTCCTCGCGCTCAAGGCGCTCATCATGGGCGTCGTCGAAGGCCTGACCGAATTCCTGCCCATTTCCTCCACCGGCCACCTGATCCTGACCAACAGCCTGCTGCAGTTCACCGGTCCGGGTTTCTCCAAGGAAAAAGCCGACGTCTTCGAGATCGTCATCCAGGCCGGGGCCATCCTGGCAGTCTGCTGGGAATACCGGGTACGCATCGCCACCGTGCTGGGCGGCATGTTCACCGACCGCCGCGCGCAACGCCTGATCATCAACCTGATCATCGCCTTCCTGCCGGCAGCGATCCTGGGCTTCCTGTTCAGCCGCCGCATCAAGGAGGTGCTGTTCAACCCGGTTTCGGTGGCCATTGCCTTCATCGTCGGCGGCCTCATCATCCTGTGGGTGGAGCGTCGCAACAAGGACCGCTTGCGCATGGCCTCGGCCCGCGTGGAGTCGGTGGATGACATGACCCCGCTGGACGCCCTCAAGGTCGGCATCGCCCAGGCCTTTGCGCTGATCCCCGGCACCAGCCGCTCGGGTGCCACCATCATCGGCGGCATGATGTTCGGCCTGTCGCGCAAGGCGGCCACCGAATTCTCCTTCTTCCTGGCCATCCCGACCCTGTTCGCCGCCACCATCTACTCGCTCTACAAGGAGCGTGCACTGCTGTCGGCGGCCGATGTACCGTTGTTCAGCGTGGGCACGGTGGCGGCCTTCGTCTCGGCCTTCCTGTGCGTGCGCTGGCTGCTGCGCTACATCAGCTCGCACGATTTCACCCTGTTCGCCTGGTATCGCATCGTCTTCGGCATCGTCGTGCTGGCGACCGCCTATACCGGCGCGGTGGCCTGGGTCGAATAAACCGGGTGGCGGTCGCCACTGGCCGCCCCAGCCGCGTTACACTGCTGCACCCGTCGGCGAGCCCGCTCGCCGGCGAACCATAAAATCCATCGCCAACCCTTCCAGAGCACATTCCCATGGCCAATGTTTGCAGCGCCGGCCTCGATATCGGCTTCGCATCCCTGAATTACGCACAGATCGGCTTCCTGGGCATCGTCCAGGGCATTACCGAACTGCTGCCCATCTCCTCGACCGCCCACATGCGCGTGGTACCGGCCTTCCTCGGCTGGCACGATCCGGGCTCGGCCTTCTCGGCGGCCATGCAGCTGGCCGCGCTGGCTGCCGTGATCAGCTATTTCCGTCGCGACGTGGTGGCGGTGACCGGCGGCAGCCTGTCGGCCTGGCGTCGTCGCGATTTCAACGATCCCATGTTCAAGCTGGCCGTGGCCATCATCCTGGCGACCATCCCCATCGGCATTGCCGGCCTGGCCCTGTCGCATGTGCTCAATGCCTGCGGTTCGCCCCTGCGCAGCCTCAGCGTGATCGGCTGGTCCTGCATCGGCATGGCCATCCTGCTGGCGATCTCGGAGATGGTGTGCCGCCATCGCCGCAGCGTCGACCAGATGCGCCTGCGCGATGCCCTCATCGTCGGCCTGGCCCAGGTCGGGGCGCTGATCCCGGGTGTGTCGCGCTCAGGCTCGACGCTGACCGCAGCGCTGTTCCTGAACTTCCGTCGTGAGGAAGCGGCGCGCTTTTCCTTCCTGCTGGGTTTGCCGGCCATCGCGCTGGCCGGCCTGAAGGAACTGGCCGTGCTGCTGCATGCGCATATCCCGCTGGAAGCCTGGGGCGTGCTGCTGTTCGGCCTGGCCGTGGCGAGCCTGTCGGCGTTTGCGGCGATCTGGGGGCTGATGAAGTTCCTGGAGCGATTCTCGACATGGCCCTTCATCGTTTATCGAGCCCTGCTGGGCGCTTTCCTGCTGGTCGGGGTGGCGCAGGGCTGGCTGCAATAAAATAGCGCCTTCGCCTCATCTCCGCTTCACGGCTTTTCCTCCCATGGTCGATTTCGATTCCCTGCCCGCCGGGGCTCCTTTGCAAGAACGCGCCCTGCACGTCCTGGAAACGGTATTCGGCTATTCCTCCTTCCGCGGCCACCAGGGCGAGATCGTCCATCAGGTGGCCGAGGGCGGCGACGCCCTGGTCCTGATGCCCACCGGCGGCGGCAAATCGCTGTGCTACCAGGTGCCGGCGCTGTTGCGCGAAGGCACCGGCGTGGTGATCTCGCCGCTGATCGCGCTGATGCAGGACCAGGTCGACGCGCTGGCCGAAGTCGGCGTGCGCGCGGCCTTCCTCAATTCGACCCAGAGCTTCGACGAAGCCCTGCAGATCGAGCGCCGCCTGCGTCAGGGCGACCTGGACCTGCTCTACGTCGCTCCCGAGCGCCTGATGACGCCGCGCTGCCTGGATCTGCTGGAGGCCTCACGCATCGCCCTCTTCGCCATCGACGAGGCGCATTGCGTATCGCAGTGGGGCCATGATTTCCGCCCCGAGTACATCAAGCTGTCGGTGCTGCACGAGCGCTTTCCGCAGGTGCCGCGCATCGCGCTGACCGCTACGGCCGACCAGCAGACCCGCGAAGAGATCATCCATCGCCTGCAACTGGAGGATGCGCGCCAGTTCGTCTCCTCCTTCGACCGTCCCAACATCCGCTACCAGATCGTCGAAAAGGCCAACGGCCGCAAGCAGCTGCTGGATTTCATCAAGAGTGCGCACCCGGAGGATGCCGGCATCGTCTACTGCCTCTCGCGCAAGAAGGTCGAGGAAACCGCCGACTTCCTGCGCGGCGAAGGCATCAACGCACTGGCCTATCATGCCGGCATGGACTACGGGCAGCGTACCGCCAACCAGGCGCGCTTCCTGCGCGAGGACCGCATCGTGATGGTCGCCACGATCGCCTTCGGCATGGGGATCGACAAGCCCGACGTGCGTTTCGTCTGCCACCTCGACCTGCCCAAGAGCGTCGAAGGTTACTACCAGGAAACCGGCCGCGCCGGCCGCGATGGCCAGCCCGCCGACGCCTGGATGGCCTATGGCCTGCAGGACGTGGTGCAGCAGCGCCGCATGATCGACGAGTCCGAAGCCGACGAGGCCTTCAAGCGCGTGCAGGGCAGCAAGCTCGATGCCATGCTCTCGCTGTGCGAAACCCTGCATTGCCGCCGCATGCGCCTGCTCGACTACTTCGGCGAGCAGGCCGGCCCCTGCGGCAATTGCGATACCTGCCTCACGCCGCCGGTGTCCTTCGATGCCACGGTCGAGGTGCAGAAGCTGCTCTCCACGGTCTATCGGGTCGAGCAGCGCTTCGCGCCCGGCCACGTCATCGAGGTCTTGCGCGGCATCGATGGCGAACGCGTCAAGCAGTGGCGGCACGACCAGCTCTCGGTGTTCGGCGTGGGCAGCGATCGCGGCGAAGCCGAATGGCGCGCCATCCTGCGCCAGGTGATCGCCCTGGGCATGTTGACCGTGGATGCCGAGAACTACAGCGCCCTCAAGCTCACCGAAGCCGCACGCCCGGTGCTGCGTGGCGAGCAGGCGGTGCAGTTGCGGCGCTACCAGAAACCGGAAAAGGCCAAGCGCAGCTCGCAGCGTTCGGGCTTCGTCGAGACCGACCTGTCCAGCGAGGAACAGGCGCTCTTCGAGAAGCTGCGCTGGTGGCGCGTGGAAACCGCACGCGAGCACAACGTGCCGGCCTACGTCATCTTCCACGACGCCACCATGCGCGAGATCGCCAAGGCCCGGCCGCAATCGCTCGATGACCTGCGCCACGTCACCGGCGTGGGCGAAAAGAAGCTGGAAACCTATGGCGCCCAGATCATTGCATTGATCGCGGGCATCGAACCGGCTTCGGCCTGATCGGCGCGCGTCTCTGCGCGCTTCCTCATCAATTCTCGCCAGCCGACAGCCTTTTGATGCCCCGCCAACGGGCGCGAATGGAGCGGCCGTTGTCAGCGCAACACACCGGACCTGCTACTTGTCATAGCGTGCCAAGGTTTTGATTTTCTTCACAATTCTTCGGGCTATGATGAACTTGACTGTCCAGGCGAATCTCCGCCGCACAGTCATTTCGCGGGGGAGCGAAAATGAAGCTCAACGACCTGAAGATTGGTGTTCGCCTGGGCCTGCTGTCGGCCTTCCTGTTGGCGGCGACGGCGTTTGTGGGGATACGTGGCTGGATGGTGCTGGGCGAGATCTACGGCCAGGGCAGCGTCGCCATGGAGAAGGCGGCCCTGATCGAGCAATCGGTCGATGCCGCCCGCAGCGCCCAGGTGCAGTTCAAGATCCAGGTGCAGGAGTGGAAGAACACCCTGCTGCGTGGCAAGGATCCGGCATCCTTTGCCAAGTACCGGCAAGCCTTCGTCGATGAAAGCGCCGCCACCCAGGCCAAGCTCAAGACGCTGGAGTCGCTGATGCCACGCATCGGCATGGAGGCCGGCAGTGCCGTCAAGGCGCAGCAGGCCCACGCCGAGCTGCTGGAAAAATACCTGGCCGCCCTCAAGTCTTATGCGCCCGACGATCCCGGCTCGGTGGCGCGGGTGGACGAACAGGTCAAGGGCGTGGATCGCCTGCCTACCCAGATGATCGACGACGTCGTGGCCGCGGTGCTGGCGCACAGCCACACCATGCGCGAAGCGATGAACGCCGACAGCCTCTCCGACTACCGCCAGGCGCGCGCCTTGTTGCTGGCATCGATCACGATTGCCTTGCTGGCAGGCGTGGGCATCACCTGGTGGCTGGTGCGCAGCATCGTGCGCCCGCTGGGCGAGGCCGTGCAGATTGCGCAGACGGTGGCCGCCGGCGACCTGCGTTCGCAGGTGCAGATCATCGGCAAGGATGAGACGGCGCAACTGCTGCACTCGCTCAAGGAGATGAACGACAACCTGGCCGGCATCGTCTCCGAAGTGCGCACCGGCACGGGCGCCATCACCGTGGCCGCCACCGAGATTGCCTCAGGTAATCGCGACCTGTCCGAACGCACCGAGGAGCAGGCAGGATCGCTGGAAGAGACGGCTGCCTCCATGGAAGAAATCACTTCCACCGTGCAGAAAAACGCCCAGAACACCCATCATGCCCACCAGCTTGCAGACCAGGCCTCGGGCGTGGCACGCCGGGGCGGAGAGATGGTCGGCGCGGTGGTACAGACCATGCAAGCCATCGAAGAAAGTTCGCACCGTATCGTCGAGATCATCAGCGTGATCGACGGCATCGCTTTCCAGACCAACATCCTGGCGCTCAATGCAGCCGTGGAAGCGGCCCGCGCGGGCGAGCAGGGCCGCGGCTTTGCGGTGGTGGCATCTGAAGTGCGCAGCCTGGCCCAGCGCAGCGCCACGGCCGCGCGCGAGATCAAGGAACTCATCGATGATTCGGTAGGCAAGATCAATGCTGGCTCCAGCCTGGTCCATGGCGCCGGTGGCACCATGGAAGAGATCATCGGCGCGATCCAGAAGGTGGCCGCCATCATGGACGAGATCAACACGGCCAACCGCGAGCAGAGCAGCGGCATCGACGAAGTCAACAAGGCGGTGGTGCAGATGGACAGCGTCACGCAGCAGAATGCCGCGCTGGTGGAGCAGGCTGCGGCCGCCGCTGAGAGCCTGCAGTTCCAGGCCGAGGCCTTGTCGCAGGCGGTGGCGGTGTTCAAGCTCAAATAGTACTGACATCACTCAAGTGTGAAGAACACTTCTCCAGGTATTCTCCATTGGCGCTCGGATAGCAGGTTGCTCGCAAGAAAATCACTTATCAAACAGTATGTTGTTTTATGAGAATCGATTCGAGTCATGCGACGCTGTTGCAGGTGCCTAAACAAATTTTAGTGAGGATTGTGCGGTTGCCAGTGATGCTATGGCACAATACGTTCATTGTATGAACGGCCCTGAATTCATGTTCAGGGTCGTTTTTTTGGTGGTCACCATGTCTTGCGGGGCGATGGTCCCATTGAAAACTCGCATTTCTTCACCCTAACCGACGGTTAAAATGGCTGACTTTCAGGAAGAGATCCAATTTCAGGTGCTGCGTCGTTTGCATCAGACGCCTGAAGTAAGCCAGCGGGCGCTTGCCCGGGAGTTGGGTATCAGCCTTGGGAGCGTTAACTATTGCTTCCAGGCACTGGTGGAAAAGGGCTGGGTCAAGATGCAGAACTTCAGTCGTAGCGAGCACAAGCTTGGCTATATCTATCTGCTTACGCCCACTGGGATTAGTCAGAAATCGAGGATGACAGCAGAATTTCTCCGGCGAAAAGTTGTTGAATACGAAACTTTGCGTGAGGAAATAGAACAACTCAAGGCGGATCTGTCAGATCCGGCTAAAGGTGTGGAAATTAAGCAATGAACGCTATTGTTCCAAGGATCTTCATTGCCGGCCATGGGGGTATGGTCGGCTCTGCAATTCGACGCGCCCTGCTTGCAGCCGGGCATCATGAGCGTTCGCTCATCACCCGGAGTCGGGCGGAGCTTGATCTGACTGATCAGGCGGCAACACGTGCATTTTTCGAGCGGGAACGACCTGATCAGGTGTATCTGGCTGCAGCCAAGGTCGGGGGGATTCATGCCAACAACGTCTATCCAGCCGATTTTATTTACGCCAACCTGATGATTCAGGCCAATGTGATCGAGTCGGCGTTTCGTGCGGGTGTCAAGCGACTGCTTTTCCTTGGATCGAGTTGTATCTATCCAAAGTTGGCCGAGCAGCCGATGAGTGAGTCTGCCTTGCTGACGGGAACGCTGGAGGCGACCAATGAGCCATATGCGATTGCCAAGATCGCGGGGATCAAGTTATGTGAAAGCTACAATCGTCAGTTCGGTACGGAGCATGGCATCGACTACCGCAGCGTCATGCCAACCAATCTGTATGGTCCGGGGGATAACTATCACCCCGAAAATTCCCATGTGATTCCGGCGTTGATACGTCGTTTTCATGAGGCTATGGTCAACGAAGCCCCAGACGTGATGGTGTGGGGTAGCGGAACACCGCGCCGTGAGTTCCTTTATGTGGATGACATGGCGGCGGCTTGCCTGCATGTCATGGCGCTGGACAAGGGTGTCTATGACCAGCACACGCAACCCATGCTCAGCCATATCAATGTGGGTTACGGAGATGACGTGAGTATCCGTGAGTTGGCGGAATCTGTTGCTGCGGTGGTGGGCTATCGAGGGAAAATCGTTTTCGATGCCAGCAAGCCCGACGGAACTCCCCGCAAGCTCATGAACAGCGCCCGACTGAACGCACTTGGCTGGCAGGCACGCGTGGATCTGCGTCATGGCCTCGCACTTGCGTATCAGGATTTCTTGCGCTCAGCCACGCGTCTGGGTTGAATGACAGACACACGACAACTACTACAATCATGAGCCACTCCCAAAAAGTTGCATTAATTACCGGCGTTACCGGCCAGGACGGCGCCTATCTCGCTGAATTTCTGCTGGACAAGGGGTATATCGTCCATGGCATCAAGCGCCGCACCAGTCTGTTCAATACGGATCGGATCGACCATCTTTATCGTGATCGTCACGAAGATGGGGTGCGGTTCTTCCTGCATCATGGTGACTTGACCGATAGCTCCAGCCTGATTCGCATCATCCAGCAGACTCAGCCTGATGAGATTTACAACCTGGCAGCACAAAGTCACGTTGCGGTCAGTTTCGAAGAGCCGGAATATACGGCCAATTCCGATGCTCTTGGTGCATTGCGAATTCTCGAGGCTATTCGAATTCTCGGTTTCGAAAAAAAGACCCGGTTCTACCAGGCTAGCACCAGCGAGTTGTATGGTTTGGTCCAGGAAATGCCGCAAAAGGAGACCACGCCCTTCTATCCACGCAGTCCGTATGCTGTTGCCAAGCTCTATGCATACTGGATTACGGTCAACTATCGTGAAGCCTACGGTATCTATGCCTGCAATGGCATTCTGTTCAATCACGAAAGCCCGAATCGTGGTGAAACCTTTGTGACGCGCAAGATCACGCGAGCCCTTGCACGTATCAAGCTGGGATTGCAGGAGCGCCTGTATCTGGGCAATCTTGATGCCCGACGCGATTGGGGGCACGCACGTGACTACGTTGAGATGCAATGGTTGATGCTCCAGCAGGAACAGCCGGAAGACTTCGTCATTGCTACTGGCGTGCAATACAGCGTGCGGGATTTTGTCGACGCGGCAGCGCGTGAATTGCAGATCAAGATACGCTGGGAGGGCAGTGGCCTGGAGGAAAAGGGTTACGACGAGCAAGGTCGTTGCATCGTTGCCGTTGATCCCAAGTACTTCCGTCCTGCCGAGGTGGAAACCTTGCTCGGTGATGCGACCAAGGCCAAGCAGAAGCTTGGCTGGCAACCTCAGACTTCGTTTGCCGAGCTGGTCGCCGAGATGGCGCGTGAAGACCTGAAGGCCGCGCAGCGCGACGAACTCATCAAGAAACATGGATACAAGGCAATGGATTACAAGGAGTAAGCCATGTCGCATTTCACGATGCTCAGCCTGCCTACGTTTTCCGATGAGCGCGGTTCACTGACAGTACTTGAGGCTGCACTGCCCTTTCAGGTAGTGCGGACCTACTGGATCTACGGAGCCGATGACCAGACTCGTGGCGGACACCGGCATTCTCACACCCGTCAGGCGCTGGTTGCCTTGAACGGCAAGGTTTCCATCTACATGAATGACGGCATTACCGAAGAGACCGTGGAGTTGAGCAATCCCGGGCAGTGTCTGCTGGTCGAGCCGAAGGATTGGCACACCATGACATTTGGCGCGGGCGCCGTCCTGCTGGTGATGTCGTCTCATACCTATGACCGCAGCGAATATATCGACACACCTTACGAGCGGGGCGTCAATGATTGAATATGAAAGCCTGGCTAACTCGAATGCGACCTTTATGTCCGAACTCGAGCAGGCCGCGACGCGAGTCATTCGTAGTGGCTGGTACGTGCTTGGTAGCGAGGTAGAAGCCTTCGAGGCCGAATTCGCTGCCTACACCGGTTCGCGTCATTGCATCGGCGTTGCCAATGGCCTGGATGCACTGATTCTTTCGTTGGAAGCACTGGCTCTGCCTGCCGGTAGCGATGTGCTGGTAGCCTCCAATACCTATATCGCCACGATCCTGGCGATTTTGCGTGCTGGCCACAGACCGGTGTTGGTCGAGCCCGATCCTGCGACATTCAATATTGATCCGGCCCGCCTGGAAGCTGCGTTGACTGCTGCTACGCGCGCGATCTGTATTACTCACATGTTCGGCAAGTCTTGTCGCATGGATGACATCACCTCATTTGCCAGGGAGCATGGCCTCAAGCTGGTGGAGGATTGTGCGCAGTCCCATGGGGCCAGGTTTGCGGGAAAGACGACGGGCACGTTTGGCGATGCGGGCTGTTTCAGTTTCTATCCAACCAAGAACCTGGGAGCTATCGGTGACGCCGGAGCAGTGGTCACGGATGACGAGGAACTTGCTGAGCGCCTGCGCCATTTGCGCAACTACGGATCGCGCAAGAAGTATGTGAACCGCTATGTTGGCATCAATTCTCGCCTTGATGAACTTCAAGCGGCCATGCTTCGAGTCAAGTTACGCCATCTGGACGACATGACTGTCCACAAGCGCGCGCTGGCCGACATTTACTTCTCGGAATTACCCGACTTCATTACGCGTCCAGTACGTCGGGAGGATGAATTCGATGTGTTCCATATCTACGGAATTCGTCATCCACAGCGCGATGCCTTGCGCGATTTTTTGCTGGAACATGGGGTCAAGACCGAAATCCATTATCCGTTGTCGCCACATAGGCAGGAGGCGATGAAGGGAATCCTCTCCGGGGAGTACCCTATCTCCGACGAGTTGCACCGCACCGAGTTGAGTCTGCCCATCTCGGTTGGCCACACTGCGGATCAGATTCACCAAGTCTGCACGATCATCAACAGATTCACTAAGTAACGCTATGCTCAATAACTCGACTATTCTCGTTACCGGAGGTACCGGTTCCTTCGGACACACGTTCGTCCCCATGACCTTGGCCAAGTACAACCCCAAGAAGGTCATCATCTACTCGCGCGACGAAATGAAGCAATGGGAGATGGCAAAACTTTACAGCCATGATCCGCGCGTGCGGTTCTTCATTGGCGACGTCCGTGATCGCGAGCGCCTGTATCGAGCGCTCGATGGTGTGGATTATGTGGTGCATGCTGCAGCCACCAAGATCGTGCCCACGGCAGAATACAATCCCTTTGAGTGTGTCAAGACCAATATCAATGGCGCGATGAACCTGATCGATGCGTGTATCGATCGCGGCGTCAAGCGAGTGGTTGCGTTGTCCACAGACAAGGCCAGCAGCCCCGTCAACCTTTATGGTGCGACCAAGTTGGCGTCCGATAAGCTGTTCATCGCCGGTAACTCCTATTCCGGCTCGCATGGCTCGCGCTTTGCAGTGGTCCGGTATGGCAATGTGATGGGCTCGCGTGGTTCGGTGATCCCGTTCTTCATGTCCATTCGCGAATCTGGTTCGCTGCCGGTGACCGACACCCGCATGACACGGTTCATGATCTCCCTGGAGCAAGGTGTCGAACTTGTCTGGCACGCTTTCGAGGATATGGTCGGTGGTGAGATCTATGTCAAGAAGATCCCGTCAATGCGCATTGGCGATATCGCCACGGCAGTGGCGCCGGAGGCCGAGCAGAAGGTCGTTGGCATTCGTCCGGGTGAGAAGCTGCACGAGCAGATGATCAGCCCAGAAGATGCGCTCTACACCTACGAGTACGCTGAGCATTTCAAGATTCTGCCGGCCATTCACGACTGGAGCTCGGATGCTGCCCGTATCGCGGATGGCAAGCGCGTGCCAGAAGGCTTCGTCTATTCCAGCGATAACAATCAGGAGTGGATGAGCGTAGAACAGTTGCGTGCCTGGATTGATACCAACGCCGAAAAGATCGGCAAGATCTGAACAAGCAAGGAACCGATGATGATACCGTATGGCCGCCAGGAAATGCTGCAAGCTGACATCGACGCCGTTACGGAGGTGTTGCGGTCAGACTTTCTGACGCAGGGGCCTTGTGTGCCGCGCTTCGAACAGGCAGTAGCGAATTATTGCGGCGCCCGTTTCGGCGTTGCGGTCAATAGCGCCACCTCGGCCTTGCATGTTGCCTGCCTAGCGTTGGGCCTGGGTCCGGGAGACTGGCTCTGGACCTCTCCGATTACCTTCGTCGCGTCCGCGAATTGCGCCCTCTACTGTGGCGCACAGGTTGACTTTGTTGATGTGGATCCGGATACATTCAACATGAGCGTACAGGCTCTGGCTGCCAAGTTGGAGGCTGCCAAGGTTGCCGGTCGCCTGCCCAAGGTGCTGGTGCCGGTGCATATGACCGGACAGTCATGCGACATGGAGGCCATTGCTACCCTGGCGCGCAAATATGGTGTCCGTGTGATCGAGGATGCATCCCACGCCATCGGCGGGAAATATCAGGGCAAGGCCATTGGTGACTGTCGTTATAGCGACATTACTGTCTTCAGTTTCCATCCGGTGAAGATCATTACTACCGCCGAGGGTGGTATGGCCATGACCAACGACGAGCAGTTGGCGCGTCGCATGGGCATGTTCCGTAGCCACGGCATTACCCGTGACAGTAGCGAGATGAGCCATGCATCCGATGGTGCCTGGTACTACCAGCAGATCGACCTGGGCTACAACTATCGCCTTACGGAAATCCAGGCGGCTCTCGGGCTGAGCCAACTCGATCGTCTGGATGCTTATGTGGCACGTCGACATGAGCTGGCGCAGCGTTACGATCGTCTTTTGCAAGACCTGCCGTTGGATCTGCCTGGCCAGGCGTCGTATGGTTATTCCGCCTTCCATCTCTATGTCGTGCGTCTGCGCGATGGTGTCGCCGGCGGACGCGCTGCAGTGTTTGCCTCCCTGCGCGAGCAGGGTATCGGCGTCAACGTGCACTATATTCCCGTGCATACGCAGCCCCATTACGCCCGACTGGGGGCGAAGGTAGGCTACGGAGATGGCAGTTTCCCGCATTCCAACGACTACTACGCGCGTACCATCAGCCTGCCGATGTATGCCACCCTCACCGAGCAACAGCAAGATGCCGTGGTGGAGGCGTTGAGGAAAGCGCTGACATGAGAATTGCCGTCATTCCTGCCCGAGGAGGAAGCAAGAGAATTCCGCGCAAGAATATTCGCGATTTTTGCGGCAAACCCATGTTGGCATGGTCGATCGAGGCAGCCTTGCGATCTGGATGTATCGATAAGGTAGTGGTCTCCACAGACGATCCCGAGATCGCCAGTGTCGCTATTGCCCACGGTGCCGAAGTACCGTTCATGAGGCCGGCTGCATTGGCCGATGACCATGCAGGTACCACAGCGGTGGTGCAGCATGCTGTCAACAGCCTGATGGAGATGGGCGTAGTCGTCGACGAGGTCTGCTGCCTTTATGCAACGGCTCCCTTCGTCGAGGGTGTTGACTTGGCGCGTGGACTGAAACGCTTGCAGGATACCGGCGCCACCTATGCATTCTCGGTGACTACGTATTCTTTTCCAATTCAGCGAGCACTGAAGCTGACTGCGGCAGGCCGGATCGATATGTTTGACCATCGCTACGCAGAGACTCGCTCGCAGGATCTGGAGGAGGCCTATCACGATTGCGGACAGTTCTATTGGGGCACCCGTGATGCCTGGGTCGCGGCACAGGCAATTTATGCTGACCACTCGGTTCCGGTGATGATGCCGCGCCATCGCGTGCAGGATATCGACACTTCTGAAGACTGGGAGCGTGCGGTTCTGATGTTCGCCGCCTGGCGCCAGGGTGGGCATTCCTGATGAGCGTCAAGGCCGCCACGCGCGTCGCCTTCCGGGTGGATGCGTCGCTGGACATCGGATCGGGGCATGTGATGCGCTGTCTCACGCTGGCTCGTGTCTTGCGGGAGCGGGGAGCGCAATGCTATTTCGTGTCGCGGATGCACGCAGGTCATTTGTGCGACATGATCACTGCTGATGGGTTTCGGGTGATGCCGCTACCAGCAGTGGTCGCTGGGCCAGCAGTGGCGGAGCAGGACGAATATCGACGCTGGCTGGGTGTGAGCCAGGAGCAGGATGCTCGCGAAACTGCCACCAACCTGGCGACAGTGGCTCCTCTGGATTGGCTGGTGGTGGACCACTACGCTCTGGGTGCTCCCTGGGAGCTATCCTTGAAGGGGTATTACGGCAAGTTGCTGGCCATTGATGATTTGGTCAACCGGGAGCATGTCGCCGATTTGCTGCTGGATCAGACCTTCATGCGGGATGCGGGCGACTATCGACCATGGGTCAACGCAGAGTGTGTCTTGTTGTGTGGCGTCGAGCATGTTCTGCTGCGCCCCGAATTCGATCTCTGGCGTGCTCCTAGCCTTGCGCGGCGCAAGCAAGCAAGCTTGCAACGCATCCTGATCAGCCTGGGCGGCGTGGATCGGGACAACGTGACGCGCACGGTGCTGCTGGCTTTAGATGAAGTGGCCGCGCAAGGCGGTATCGATATTGATGTGGTGCTGGGCGGTAGTTCGCCATGGATAGATGATATCCGAGGTCTGATAGCCACTCTCGCTGCCAATGTGCAGTTGCATGTGAACGCCCACAACATGGCCGAACTGCTGGCTGGATGTGATCTTGCGATTGGCGCGGCTGGTACATCGGCCTGGGAGCGTTGCTGTCTTGGCGTGCCAACCCTGATGCTTGTATTGGCTGCGAACCAGGCCGAGATCGGCGCTAAACTGGGGCAAAGCGGCGTTGCGTGCATGCTGGTCAATGATGCAGCCCTGGCCGGGGAGTTGGCTAGCACGGTAGCTGCGTTCTCTGCAGAGCCTGCCATGCTGGCGAAAATGTCGGTGCGTGCCGCAGCATTGGTCGGTGGAAATGGTGCGGCACGCCTGGCTGACGCGATGATGCTGGGGCATGCATGATGACGGCGCCGCATGGTAGTTCGGTATTGCGCCCGATGAATCAGGCTGACCTTGAAATGGTGTTGTCTTGGCGCAATCATCCGGAGGTGCGCCGGCATATGTACAACCAGACCGAGATCAGCCTTGAAGAGCATTCACGCTGGTTTGCCGGCGCCGCGAAGGATACCCGGCGTCATCTGCTAGTTTTTGAACAGGCGGGGCGGGCGGCTGGTTTCGTCAACTTGCTGGAAGATGCTCCCGGGCAAGCCTACTGGGGGTTTTACCTGGCTCCGGATGCGGCGCGTGGGACCGGACGAGAACTGGGCGCCTGCGCCGTCGCTTACGCATTCGAGGAGCTTGCATTGCAACGGATTTGGGGCGAGGTCCTGGCCGAGAACAGTGTCTCGCAAAAATTTCACGAGCGCCTCGGATTTGTACTGGAAGAGGTGATTGCCGAGAAGATCGTCGCTGGCAGGACCCTGAACGGTGTACGCAAGTATGTGCTTGGCCGTGAGGCATGGAAAGAACGACAAGGAAGTCAGACATGAAACAGGACTACATCACTATTGACGGCCGCAAGATCGGCCCTGATCAGTCGCCGTATATCATTGCGGAGCTGTCGGCCAACCACAACGGCAGTCTCGAGACGGCGCTGCGTATCATCACCCAGGCCAAGCAGGCGGGAGCTGACGCGGTCAAGCTGCAGACCTATCGTGCCGACACCATCACGCTCGATGTCGATCGTCCGGAGTTCCACATCAAGGGTGGGCTATGGGACGGCCGTTCGCTCTACGAGCTCTATGAACAGGCGCACACACCCTGGGAGTGGCACAAGGAACTGTTCGACCATGCCCGCCAGTTGGGCATTACCATTTTCAGTTCCCCGTTCGACCATACCGCAGCCGACCTGCTTGAGTCGCTGGGCGCACCGGCCTATAAGATCGCCTCTTTCGAGGCGATTGACCTGCCGCTGATCCGCTACGTAGCCAGCAAGGGCAAGCCGATGATCATCTCGACAGGCATGGCTGACGAAACCGAGATCGCAGAAGCGGTCGATGCGGCTCGCAGTGGCGGTTGTCAGGAGCTGGTGTTGTTGCATTGTGTGAGCGGCTACCCGGCTCCCGCCGAGGACTATAACCTGCGGACCATCGCCGATATGCGCGAGCGATTCGGCACCCTGGTTGGCCTTTCCGATCATACGCTGGATAACACCACCGCCGTGACCAGTGTCGCCATGGGGAGTTGCATCATCGAGAAGCATTTCACTCTGGATCGCAATGGTGGTGGTCCGGACGACAGTTTCTCGCTGGAACCCGCCGACCTGGTCGCTTTGTGCCGTGACACAAAGACTGCATGGAAGGCCATGGGCGGCATCGACTATGGCCGTAAGGCCAGCGAGCGAGGCAATGTGCAGTTCAGGCGTTCACTGTATTTCGTACAGGACCTGGAAGCTGGGCAGGTTATTACGGCCGAGGCGATTCGCAGCGTGCGCCCCGGTTACGGTATGGCTCCCAAGCACCTGCCCGAGTTGATCGGGCGTCGCGTCAGGCAGGCTGTGCGCTACGGTGAGCCGGTGACCGCCGAGAACTTGCTTTGAAATTCTAGTTTCCCCACTTTCGACACTTAAAGAGAATCAAGTACTGATATGCGTTACTGCAAACGTTGTGTGATGCCGGATACCCGGCCCGAGATCGTGTTCAACGATGAAGGCGTTTGCGACGCCTGCCTGTCTTCGGACAAGAAACATGCGGAAATTGATTGGGACGCCCGAGATCGCCAGTTCCGGGAGATTCTCGACCGTTATCGCGGTGATGGCAGCAAGTGGGATTGCATCATTCCTGTTAGCGGCGGCAAGGACAGCTGCTACCAGGCCTACACGATGAAGCACAAGTACGGCATGACGCCGCTGTGCGTCAATTTCACGCCCTGCGAGATGACCGAGGTCGGCCACAAGAATCTGGAATTCTTGCGCGACCTGGGGTTCGACCTGATCCAGATCGGCGCAAATCGCGAGGTGTATCGCGAGATGTCCAAGATTGGGTTCCACAAGCTGGGCGATTGCTGCTGGCCTGAGCACATCGGTATCTTCACCACACCGGTCCAGATCGCTGTTCAGTTCAATATTCCTCTGATCATCTGGGGGGAGAATTCCCAGCTCGAATATGGCGGTCCTGCCCATGCTCGTGAAGCCCAGGTGCTCGATCGACGCTGGCTGGAGGAGTATCAGATGCTTGGCTATCGTATCTCCGATCTGGTCCATGACGGTTTTGACATGCGCGAACTCAAAGCCTGGCAGTATCCGAGCGATGAGGATCTGCATCGCGTGGGCGTGACCGGGCTGTTCCTTGGCTATTTCACCAAGTGGGATGGTCGCGCCAACATGGAATTGATGACCAAGTTGGGCTGGCACCACAATCCGGGAGGTCCGGTTGAAGGTACCTATACCGACTACGAAAACCTGGATTGCAAGTGGGTAGGTGGCCTGCACGACTACATGAAGTTCGTGAAATATGGTTATGGTCGCGCCACCGATAACGCTTGCATTGACATTCGCTTCGGCCGCATCACGCGCGATGAGGGACTGCGTTTGGCCAAGGAATGGGAAGGAAAGATTCCGCACAAGTATTTGCCCGACTACCTGAAGTTCATCGGTTGCACGATGGATGAGTTCATGGAAACGATGAATCGCTTCACCAATCCCTACATTTTCAAGCGCGACGAAGACGGCAATTTCATTCGTGATGAACAAGGTGACCTGATCAAGCTTGACTACGGATTCGAAGAGTGAGTCACGATATCACCGTCATCGATGTCGGCATCGGCAACCTGGCCAGCGTCCTCAAGGCGCTGAAGAAAGCCGGAGGTGTGCCGAAGCTGACAAGCAATGCGGCCGACATCCTGTCTGCGTCCAAGCTGATTTTTCCGGGCGTGGGTGCTTTTGGCGCAGGTTCGGCAGCGTTGCAAAGCCATGGCCTGACTGATCCGATTCGCGAAGCAGTGCTGCACAAGAAGATCCCTATTCTGGGGTTCTGCATGGGCATGCAGCTTTTCGCCGATCGCGGTTTTGAGAACGGCGATTTCCCAGGACTGGGTTTGCTGCCTGCTCAAGTGAGCCAGCTCGATATCTCCAAGTGCAAGGTACTGCCGCATATGGGGTGGAACAACCTGGAGAGCCTTGATGGAATGAAATTGTTCCAGGGATTGCCGTTGTCGCCGCATTTCTATTTTGTGCATAGCTTCCATATGACTGGCCTGCCTGCCGAGGTACAGGTCAGCCATTGCCTCTATGGCGACGAAAAAGTGACTGCTGCAGTCCAGTGGGAGAACGTCTACGGCACCCAGTTCCATCCGGAAAAGAGCCTGGCCAACGGTATTCATGTTCTGAAGAAATTTATCCAAGATGCTTAAACATCGAGTCCTGCCGCTAGTGCTGCTCACCGGCTATAACGTCGTCAAGAGCATCAACTTCAGTACCTATCGAACCTTGGGAAACCCCATCACCATCTGCCGCGTCTATGAGAGTCGCGGTGTCGATGAGCTGGTTCTGCTGGATATTCGCGCAACTGTCGAGAAGCGTGGGCCCAACCTCGATATCATCCGTGATATCTCGGGCGAGTGCTTTATGCCCCTGACCATCGGCGGTGGCATCACAGAGGTCGAGCAGGTTCGCAAGATCCTGCGTGCAGGGGCTGACAAGGTGGCTGTCAACAGTTCCGCCGTTGAGAACCCGAAACTGATTTCGGATATCGCACGCGAGTTTGGCGCCCAGTGCTGCGTGGTGTCCATCGATGCCAAGCAGGTTGGTCCGGGGAGCTATGAAGTCTATACCCATGGCGGCAAGCAGCCGACCGGCAAGACGCCGGCACAGTGGGCGCGCGAAGCCGAGGCTCTGGGTGCCGGAGAGATTCTTCTCAACAGCATCGACCGCGACGGCAGCATGCAGGGATATGACATCGAACTGATCAAGTCGGTCACTGACGTCGTTTCAATTCCCGTGGTGGCCGCCAGCGGTGCGGGCAAGCCCGAGCATTTTTCTGAAGTCTTCCGCGAAGCACATGTCTCTGCGGTGGCTGCCGCCAGCATTTTCCACTTCACCAGTGTGACGCCGATGGAAGTCAAGCGAGAGCTGGATGCCAATGGGATCGCTGTGCGGATGTAAGTGACTCTATGAAACTCTCCTATCGTCCGGAAATTGACGGACTGCGAGCGTTCGCAGTTTCCTATGTCTTGCTGTTCCATTTCTTTCCCTCTGCTTTCAAAGGAGGGTTTGTTGGCGTCGACGTTTTCTTCGTCATCTCGGGCTACCTGATCACGCGTATCCTGATTGTCGATATTGAACTGGCCCGTATTGCCGAGCAAACAGGGTGGGGAACCGTTTCTCCTTTGAAGTTTTTATGCAAGATGGCTCATGTGTCATACGCGTTTCGGAAACCATGCCCGACGGCTTGGTCGTGGTGGACTACGACCATTTCACAGCGTCGGCATCGATTGCTTTTGCCCGAAGCAACATGATGACATCGGTACTTCAAAAATAACCGCTGAGGATCAAGGATGAGTTCCATCGTAGAAAAATTCGCGCTCAAGGCGCTGCATGTCTTTCAGATAAGAACCTTGACTCAGCTTGGCTTGGGTACGCGCGTGACCCTCTCCAACAAATCTCATAGCAAGGGGCCGCTGGTCACTGAATATCGGATTGACCTGACAGTGTTCTCTCCCGATGGAACAACCAGTGTCTATCGCGAGGATATCGCACGTCTGCCTCCGGACAGTGCAGTGAGCCTGGACTGCGGCCAATGGCAAGATGCTGCGCAGGATCAGGTCATGATCTTCCATCTCATGCCCATGCGACTGCTCCCGCAGGCTGACGCTGACCAGTGTGTCGATATCGAGCGCAGCGAAATCTGGAGCCTGTTTACTGCCCAGGATCACTACGTCGAGTATTACTGGCCGGACGGCTTCTCCAGTGGGGTGCTCTACCAAAGTGGCGCATTCAACTACCGCAAGTTCTCACGAGAGGAAACGACGGTCATCCAGGCCCCCAAGGTATTCCTGACCGAGACTCTCGACACGCTGCTGAGTATCCTACATACCTCCTTTGAGCCAGGCTACGCACGACAGGCAATACTGAAGTGCAGTCTGCTCAATGCGCAGGGTGAGGCCCTGGTCAAGTCTGTGTTTATGCTCGCGCCAGGCATGGCGCAGTCCATCAGCATGAAATCCATGCTGAGTGAGGCAGGACAGTCCTTGCCGACGGGGCAGGAGATGCATCATTACACCCTCCTGGCCATGTGCGACAACGCAGCATTGCTGCCGCTGGTGCTCAATGTAGATCAGAGTACGCAGACTCTGGCCGTCGAGCACTCGCTGCCGCCGATGTACTATGGACAATCAGTCACGGGAGTCGTGCGTGCAAAGATGATTGATGAATTGAAGCACAGTGGAATTTTCCTTCAAGAGGAGCACTGACATGACAATCAAGAACCTTGTGCGCCAGGCTTGCCCCGAGGCAGCATTGCGCCTGTACCGGCAAGTCAAGGAGCATGTGGCGCCGGCACGGATGGCTGCGCCGGTGGTGCAGATGTATATCAATGATGGACACATCAGCACGGTCGCAGGTATCAACAACTACCTCTCGTTTCTCAATGCGGGCTTGACGACGGCCGGACGACTGGCAGTCGTCTTGCGTGACAAGGATGGGGTGGTGCTCCTGGAGCAGGAATTGCGCCTGGAACATTTCGGCAATTCCTTTCTCGACATTCATGCCATGCTGGCCAGGCAGTCCCTGTCCAGCGACCTCGGCCTGATCAGCATGCAGTTCACGCCTGATCGGGTGCGCCTTCCCGAATACAAGAAACTGGGCTTGCTGGCATCGCATTTCTTCATGTTCTACAAGGGCGCTGCCGGCGGTGTGGCAATGGTTCATCCTTCATCAACCCTCGATCCCGCCAGTCCGCCATCGGGACCTTTCATCACCAACCAGGTCATCGAGACTACCGGTCTGGAGGCGGTGACGCTTTATCAATGCAACCCCAGCGCCGTGATGCATGAGATGGTCATCGGTCTGCAGGACGCCCAGACAAAGGCCGTGGCCTGCAGCGAAGTATTGCGCCTGCCTCCCTTGAGCGTGCGTAAGGTCAGCTTCGTAGCCAATGCGGCTTTTGCCGGAGACGGTCGTCCCCTTCGGGTGTTTACGTCATCTCTGCCGACATCGAACAGCAAGCCGATGCTGTGCAGGCAGTATTCCGGACAACGCTTCAGCATGAGCCATTCCTGATCCAATACTCCTGCGTGGTCGCCCTCGCTATCGGGTTGCGGCAGGGGCGGTTTTCATGCCGGTATGGACTCCTGAGGGACCGATTCTGATCAAATGAAGATCAGGACCTCGTCGTCAAGAAAATTGGAATAATTTTGAGTAATCACGTTTTATTTTTCTCGCCGTCCGCAGAGATCTGGGAGCACAGTTTCCCAGAGGGACTAGTTGGGGAGATTCTCGCCAAGAAGGGAAGCTCGGTGACGATGGTGCGTTGCCGGGGAGCCTTGCGACCCTTATGTCCAGCCGGCCAGTCGGCCAAGTTCACCGCCGCTACGCCAGAGGAACAACAGCGCGAGTTGTGTGAGCGTTGTCATGCCAAGGGACGGCTGATGGATGACAAACTCGGTTTGCGTCACGTCGAGCTGGATGACTACATCGAGCCTGGTGACGAGGCACTCATCATCGCCTTGCTGGCGAAAGCTGTGCAGCTGCGTTCGCACTTGCTGGCCGCCGAGGACTTTGATCAGCTGACCGTGCAGGGCAAACCCGTCGGTCGTACCGCGTTGTACGAACTGATCTTGCGACACAAGAAGAACGACTTTGAGTTCTCTGACGTGATCTGGGAAGAGTATCTGGTATTCCTGAGGCTAGCGGCGCAGGTGACGCTGGCCAGTGATCGGCTGCTTGCGCAATCCAGACCTGACCGGGTTTCGGTCTACAACAGTCTCTACGTAGCACATCGGGCCTTCTGTCTGCGCGCCCGCGCGGCAGGAATCGAGCAGTATTTCATGCATGCGGGGACCAATCTGGCACGACAGCATGGCACCTTGATGATTGGCAAGGATTTCACTTGGGGTTATCTGGCGGACCTGGCGTCGCGGTTCGATTTCTATCGTGATCGACCAGTATCACCGGCGGTCATCGACGATGTTACGCACCACTTCCTGTGCCTGTTCGGATCGCTCAACTCATTCGTGTTCTCGGCAGCGCGCTCTGGCCAGTACCAGAATCTGCGCAAGCGTTTCGGAATCGGTGAGGAGCAGAAATTCATCGTGGCGAGCACCAGCAGTTATGACGAGCGCTTTGCCGTGGAGTCGGTCAATGCGTCGCGTCCATCGTCGCATCTGCTGTTCCCGCGCATTCTGGATTGGGTAAGGCATCTGGTTGAGTTGGCCAAGTCCCGGCCTGAGTGGTTTGTTCTCATTCGGGTCCATCCAAGGGAGTTTCCCAATCGTCGCGATCAGGTGCAGAGCGAACATTCGCGACGCATGAAGGAACTGCTGACGGATCTTCCTCCCAATGTCAGCGTGAACTGGCCCGACGACAATCTTTCGCTCTATGACCTGGCGCAGGAGGCCGATCTTTTCCTCAATGCCTGGTCCAGCGTGGGCAAGGAGATGACATTGCTTGGCTTGCCTGTGGTGATCTATTCGCCGGAGATTGTGCTCTATCCAACTTCGCTCAACTACGTTGGTACGACCCAGGACGGATACTTGCAGGCAATCGAACAAGCCCTCGCTGACGGTTGGCGTCTCGAGCGTTGCCACCAGGCCTACCGCTGGTATGGCTTGGAATTTTCCCGTTCCTGTGTCGACCTGCGAGCCAGCTTTGCTCCCGAACGACGCTATCGGCGCAGTCTTGTTGAACGTGTCCTGTTGCGACTTGTGCGCGTGGGCGTTTCATGGCCGCAGGAGCGATGGGATCTGGCTCGACGTAAAACCATGCCGGTCGCTGATGAAGTCGTCAACAGACTATACGGCCAGGCCTTGCAGACATCTGAGCGCGCCAATGACCAGAACCGTTTCGACGGTCAGGTGGCAGAGGAAATGCAGGCCATCAGAGCTAGCCTGCGGCGTCTTGGGAAAGAACTTTTCTCTGCGAACCCTCCAGACAAACCATCGCGCCTGCAGCGCCATTTCGCTCAAGCCAAGCTTATCAATTCACAAAATATTTCAAAATAAATGAGTCCATCCGTATTCATCCAGAAGGTCTTTCGCCGCTTCAAGTACGAATTCCTGTTGCGCGGTTTTTTCCGTGAACCTCGTCCGTTGCTCAAGTTCCTGTTCAAGCTGAAACTGGATATCGCCCTGTTCGCCGTGCCCTATTTCATCTCGCACAATCGGCCGGCATTGCGCCGTCTGAAGGAATTGCGAAAGCAGGGACTGAACCCAGCAGTCATCTATTTTTCAACGGAAAGTGATGGCCGCTTCGAGCGGCTCTATGAGATTTCCCAGCGCCGGGAAAACACGGAATGTGTCTGGTTTCAGTTCCCGATTGCTACGGCAGTGGCCGAGACCATTATTTTCCGAGAACATAGTGTACGTGGCTGCGGCTTCTATGAAGATGCGCGGATGAAATACATTGATCCCATCAACGATCAGGCACGCGCCGAGTATCGGCTGTATCTCGAGCGATTCCTTGATGCTCTTGAGAAGGTTACGGGAAAGATCGATTTCTTTTTCTCTGGCAGCAATCACGACCGGTATGTCGTTGAGATGATCAATGTGGCCCAGAAGCGAGGCGTCGAGTGGGTTGTTGCAGAACGTGAAGGTACGGGTACCGAGTATACCTACCAGAACGAAGCAGAGTGCTACCTGAACTCGGTCACTGTGACAGCTGACTATTTCGTCGTGGCCAACGAAGGTCATAAGCACATGTTCAATTTCAGTCGTATGCCCAGCGTCAAGGACATCTTTGTCATCGGTGAGCTCGATACGGACTGGTGGTTCCACTGGGATCGCAAGTTCCAGCGAAAGGAATATCGTGAATGGGACAAGTACGAAAAGCGGGTCTTGTTCCTGACTTTCGGCATTCGAAATTATGTTTCTCCGTACGCATTTCCGGATAATCCGGAGTTCAACTGGATCGAGTTGCTGGCGCAGGCGGAGGATGAGGTTTTCGAATTCGCGTGCAGGCATCGTGACGTACTGGTGTTCTACAAGATGGGCCACGTCGAGGACAATAATCCCCTCTTCCTGGAGCGTTGTGCCAAGGCCGGTTTGACCAATGTAGTTCCACTTGATCGCAGCTTCTCCTGCAACGAGCTTATCCTGTATAGCCAGCTGGTGATCGGCTTCCAGACGACGGCCATGTATGAGGCCATGTTCTCGAATAACCCGCTGTTCTATATCGAATGGGAAATCCATCCCGATATCGACCGCAAGACCATGCTGCTGCAGTTGGCGGATTCCGGGGCTTGTACAACGATTCGTTCAAAGGATGAGTTCAGGACCATGCTCGATCGTTGGGCCGAGAACGATCCGCAAGTCATCAACGTCAGTCAGCAAGAGCTGGATGCACGTGTGCGCACTCGTGAGACCATGTTCCTCAACGCAGATGGCCATGTTGCAGAACGCGTCTGGAGCAAGGTCATTGAACTCATCCGTGCGCGGAGAGCACGCAAGGCATGATACAGAATCTGAAAAAGGCGCTGGCACTGCATACGGACCGACAACGGCGTAGCCTGATCGTGCTGTTGCTCTTCATGCTGGTGATGGCGATCATGGAAACCCTGGGAATCGGCTTGCTGATGCCCTATATTGCCGTGGTCAATTCGCCAGACCTGATCGTCAACAGCCATTATTTGGGGGCAATCTATCGTGCCTTCGAGTTTGACTCGCCGCAACGTTTCATCATCGTTTCCAGCATTGCGCTCATTGCGCTGTTCATCGTCAAGAATATTATCTTCGTCATTCAGCAATATGTGCAGTCTCGTCAGCTGCTGCGATTGCAACTGGATGTAGAGTCGCGTCTCATGCGCAGCTACCTGGAACGGGAATACCTGTTCTTCACGGAGAAAAACCCAGCAGAGCTATATCAGAATGTGCGCAACGTGTCCGGGATCATCAGCCTTATCCTGACACCTGCAATGACCATTGCCACCGAGATGATCGTGCTGGTGCTCATCAGTGCTTTTCTGCTGTTTGTGCAGCCATGGGTGACGCTGGTGGTCGTGGTCGTCTCGGGAGTGCTGGGGTTTGTCATCTATCGTTATACGCGCAAGAAGGCGACACGTTACGGCGAAGAAGGGAACAAGTTTCTCATCGAGATGAACAAGTGGATGTATCAAGCCTTTGGTGGTATCAAGGAAGTCAAGATCCTCTCCAAGGAAGACTTCTTTCTTGATCGCAGCATGTCTTATAGCGAGAAGTCCGCCTGGGTTGGAATGAAAGCGACGATGCTTTCATCGGTGACCCGACCGGTGATTGAGTCGGTCTGGTTCAGCCTGACCGTCATGCTGGTGCTGGTCTCGATCCTGTTGGGTAACAGTGGTGCGGCCATGCTACCTATCATCGTTTTGCTGGCTGCAGCTGCAATTCGGATCATGCCGGCGCTCAACCGGATCCTGAATGCCACCATCTCCATCAGGCAGGCCACGTATCATATCAATGCTGTCTGTACTGAACTGGATCGCAAGTCTGAAGGTGTAGGTTTGGAGGCCAACGACGCGAGCCCGAACGAAATCAGTTTTACCACTGACATTCAGTTCGATCACCTGGCCTTTTCCTATCCGGGGCACGATACGCCGGTGCTGCATGACCTTTCCTTGCGCATTGAGCGTGGCAAGTCGATTGCCTTCGTCGGTTCTTCGGGCGCCGGCAAGACCACGGCCGTTGATCTGCTGCTCGGATTACTGGAGCCCGGACGTGGGCAGATCCTGGTGGATGGGACGCCTCTGTCCCATGGAGTGGCGAGATCCTGGCGGCGTAATTTCGGTTACGTGCCACAGACCATTTACTTGTCCGACGATTCAATTCGCAACAACATTGCGTTCGGTCAGTTGCCACATGAAATCGACGAGGCGCGTGTGAATGCCGTCATTGAGCAGGCCCAACTGTCCAGTCTGGTCGCACGTCTTCCCGACGGACTCGACACGATCGTCGGCGATCGCGGTGCCCGACTCTCCGGTGGGCAGCGTCAGCGGATCGGGATAGCGCGAGCACTGTATCGCAATCCCCCGATCCTGGTGCTTGACGAGGCAACATCAGCGCTGGACAACGAGACCGAACGAGAAATCACCGAAGCCATTCGGGCGCTCAGTGGCGACAAGACCGTTATCCTGATTGCCCATCGTCTCTCGACGATTGCGCATTGTGACAAGATTGTCTTCCTGGTTGACGGCGCTGTAAAAGCATCAGGTACATATCAAGAACTACTGCGTGATTGCGAACTTTTCTACCGGTTCGTCAATACCACGTCGTCCCAAGGGGAGCAGCAGTGACGGGCGAAGGAAAAGGACGTTATTTGCCAAGATTTGGAATCATGACTGGAGTCGATTGCAAGGAAGCAATCAGACCTGCCCGACTCGTGGTCGAGGAGGCCTGGCAATGAGTGTCTATGTAATCGTACCCGTCTTCAACCGGCTGGCGATGACACAAGGGCTGGTGACTTGTCTGCGCGCACAGGTCGTCGACGAAGACTTGCAGCTGATTGTGGTCGATGATGGCTCTACTGATGGCACAGGGAAATGGCTTGACGAGCAGAAAGATATCGACGTGTTACGTGGCGATGGAAGTTTGTTCTGGGGCGGTGCCGTCGACCTGGCGTTTCGCTCTTTGCAGAGCCGTGCCGGTAAGGATGACTGGGTGCTGCTCATGAACAACGATACGGCAGTTGCTCCGAATTTCGTCATGGCGCTGTTGCGTGCTGCGCGTAACAATGCACCGGCAGCCGTCGGTAGTATTGTGCGTGATGAAGTGGCGCCGCATCGCCTCTTGTCGCTGGGAGCCAAGGTCAATGCCTGGCGATTCCTGACGAGCGACCTGCAACCCGCCGCTAACGCGCTGGCGCAGGATCAACCATTGCCGGTCGATGTGCTTTCGGGGCGCGGTGTCCTGTTCCCATGGGCGGGTCTGGTTGCCGCTGGGGGAATGCGTCCGCGGCGCTTGCCGCATTACTTTGCGGACTATGAGGTATCACTGCGTGTGCGACGGAAAGGGTGGCGGCTCTTGGTTGCGCCCGACGCTGCGGTGCTTTCGGCCGATGAATACGGCAGTGCCCGTGTCTTCGGATCGTTGCGGGAGAAATTGTGCTCGATACGTTCTCCAGCCTACCTTCCGGCGTTGGCCACCTTCTGGTGGGAAGCGAGCAACTGGCCGCAACGTCTTACGATGCCATTGCGCATATGTGCATTTACACTTTTCCCAGGTTTGCGAAAGCGGACATCGAAAAAATGAAGATTGTCATTGTTGACACCTACTATCCGGCCTTCCTGGCGCGGATCTACGAGAAGCAGCCGGCCCTGGCGCAAGCTTCCTACGACCAGCAACTCAAGGCGTTGATCGATACCGGCTTCGGTACATCTGATTTCTACAGTCGACATCTCAACGAACTGGGCTGCGAAGCCAGCGATCTGGTGGTCAATTGCGTACCGTTGCAGCAAGGCTGGGCACAGGAACATCAGGTGCCATTCTCCTCCTGGACCCTTCGCATTCCACACCGGCTGGCGCGTTTGCCGCTGCTCGGACATGCGCTGCGTCGCTTGCCCGGGCTGCGAGACGTCGCTGTTGCCCAGATTGAAGCGATACGTCCTGATGTGGTCTATTGCCAGGATCTGTCTTTCTTCTCCCCCGAAGCCTTGGCCCATCTGCGGCGCTATACGCGACTTGTGGTGGGACAGATCGCCTGCCCGCTGCCACCAGATTCCTTTGTCAAAGGCTATGATCTGATCTTGACTTCGTTCCCGCATTTCGTGCCGCGCTTCCACGATATGGGGATCGCCAGCGAGTACTTCCGGATCGGCTTTGATACTCGCATCCTGGAGATGCTGGGTAACCAGCCCAAGGATGTGGATGCGAGCTTCGTGGGCGGAATCAGTCGCCATCATGGCAAGGCCATTCCAGTGCTCGAATATCTGGCACGCAATACACCGATCGAGTTTTTTGGGTATGGCGCTGCAAGCCTGGATGCGTCTTCGCCGATCAAGGCAAGGCACCATGGGGAGGTATGGGGGATGGATATGTATCGTGCCCTGGCACGTAGTCGTATCACGCTCAATCGCCATATCAACGTCGCTGAAAACAATGCCAACAACATGCGCTTGTACGAGGCGACGGGTGTTGGATCTCTGCTGCTGACGGATCGCAAGGACAACCTTGGCGAAATTTTCGAGGTCGGCCGCGAGGTGGTGGCCTATTCGAGCGCTGAAGAGGCGGCCGAGCTGATTCGCTATTACCTCGCCCATCCGGAAGAAGCGCAGGAAATCGCGCGTGCCGGACAGGCCAGGACCTTGAAGGAGCATACCTATCGCCACCGCATGGAGGAGCTTGTCCCAATCCTGCATAAGTACCTGGACGCGAAGGTTTGATCGTGGACATTCCATTGTCTTTGCTTAAGCACTGTCGCCAGATAAAAAGCGCAGCACACAGGCTGCTTTCAAGGCTTGGACTCGTTCGTGATGTGTCTGCGCACTACGTTCGCATCGATGGGGGCGCCGCGCTCAGCGAATCCGCACGGCTTCGTGGGGCCTGGCAGTCAGAACTGCTGCCTGCGAGGCAGCGTGAACTGGTTGATCGGCAACTGCTTTCTTACCGGGATGGTGTAGCGGTTGAGGTATTCGATGTACTTGTTGACGCCTTGCGCGCGCTTCCTGAAAACCCGGCCGGCAAGACACTGCTGGAGATTGGTTGTTCGAGTGGATTTTATTCCGAGGTGCTGGAAATTGCGGGGATCGGCGTTCGTTATAGCGGCTGCGATTATTCCACCCCCTTCATTGAACTAGCGCAGAAGATCTACCCCGCGATGCGCTTCTCCGTGGAAGATGCAACGTCCCTGCGTCAAGCGGACGGTGAATTTGATATCGTGTTGTCGGGTTGCTGCCTACTGCACATTCCCGAGTATGGCAAAGCAGTGCTGGAAACAGCGCGAGTCTGCACGGGTTACGCGATCTTCCATCGTACGCCCGTGGTGCTGGACCAGCCGGATGTCTACTATCGCAAGCAGGCCTATGGCGTCGAGACAGTCGAGATCCATTTCAACGAACAACAATTCCTTGGCTTGCTGGAAGACAGTGGTCTGCGGCTTATCGCTACATACACCTTGAGCGAGTCAATTCGGGAGGGCAAACGCGAAGCTACCCGAACATATGTTTGCCAAAAAAAGTAATCTATGGACAAGAAATATTTTTGCACGTTATTTGATAGCGGCTATCTGTACAAGGGCGTAGCGATGCTGCGCTCGCTCAAGGCGCATTGCCCGCAAGCCCATGTCCACGTCCTGTGCATGGACGAGAAGGCTCGAAGCATCCTGACAGCGTTGGCGTTGCCGGATGTATCCCTGTTATCGCTATCAGAAATCGAAGACGAAGAACTGCTCAAGGCCAAGGCTGATCGTGGTGTGGCAGAGTACTGCTGGACCCTCTCGCCTTGCCTGCCATCGTACGTAATGGCGCAACATCCGCAGATCGATTTCATGACCTATCTGGATGCGGATCTGTTGTTCTATTCGCCTGTTCAGCCATTGTTCGATGAAATTGGCGATGCCTCGGTTGCCATCATTGAGCACAGGTTTACACCACGCTTGATGGACCGTATCGTCAATGGTCGATTCTGCGTCGAGTGGGTCAGCTTCCGTCGGGACGAGCAAGGCATGGCGTGCCTCAAGCGTTGGCGTGAGCAATGTATTGAATGGTGCTATTACCGAGTCGAGGAAGGTCGGATGGGTGACCAGAAGTATCTGGACGAATGGCCAGAGAGGTACTCCCAATGCCACATTCTGATGCATCCTGGGGCAGGCATTGCCCCGTGGAACTACGCACAGTATCGTTTTGGTCGAGATAAGGATGGCATTCTGACGGTCCAGGATAGTCCGCTGATCTTCTATCACTTCCACCAGTTCCAGTTGCTGGACAATGGTCGGTTCGACCGCCTCTCACATTTTTACACCTCGGAGTGTCGCGAACCGGGGGCGCTCTATGCCGTCTACGAGCAGCAGCTACGAGGAATCGTGCAGGAAGTCGCCGCCATCGATTCGGCTTTCAAGGCCGGCATGAAGCCTGCTTCCAAGGTCCTCGGCCGTCGTCTCATCCAGCGTTTCGTGCCGATGTGGATCAAGGATATTGCGCGGAAATTTATTCGCTACTGAGCAAGCCGGGCGGCAGATTCTTGATCGTGCCGTTCCCGTCGAGTGCCGTTCAGATCTTCTCGAACACCAGGTCCCACACCCCATGCCCCAGGCGCAAGCCGCGGTTCTCGAACTTGGTGGTATTGCGGTACTCGGGGCGCGGCACGTAGCCGGACGGATCGGTGGCGGTGTTCTTCAGCGTCGGCTCGGCCGAGAGCACTTCCAGCATCTGGATCGCATATTCCTCCCAGTCGGTGGCGCAGTGGATGTAGCCACCCGGCGCCAGGCGCGAGCTGATCAGTTGCACCAGCGGTCCCTGGATCAGGCGACGCTTGTTGTGGCGCGCCTTGTGCCACGGATCGGGGAAGAACACATGCACGCCGGCCAGCGTATCGGGGGCGATCATGTTGGTCAGCACTTCGACGGCGTCGTGCTGGATGATGCGCACGTTCTCGAGATTGCCCTCACCGATCAGTTTCAGGTAGCTGCCCACGCCGGGAGTGTGGACTTCCACGCCGATGAAGTTCTTCTCCGGCATCAGCGCGGAGATCCTGGCACTGGTCTCGCCCATGCCGAAGCCGATTTCCAGCACGGTGGGCGCATGGCGACCGAAGGTGGCATCCAGGTCCAGCGGCGACTTGTCGTAGGGCACCTGGAAGCGCGGGCCCAGTTCGTCCAGGGCACGACCTTGCGCCACCGACACGCGCCCGGCGCGGGTAACGAAACTGCGGATGCGACGCTCGCTGGGATCATAGAACAGCGGCTTGCCGGATTTGTTTTCAGACATGGATGACTCGTGAAACGGTGAGATGCAGACCGGGAAGTCGCACCAGGCAAGGCGCGAAGGGCTGCAGATAGGGAAACTGGAGCGGGTGAAGGGGATCGAACCCTCGTCTTAAGCTTGGGAAGCTCCTGCTCTACCATTGAGCTACACCCGCGAAGCCCGCATTTTACGCGGGATTGTACTGCTGGGGCAAACCGGGGGCGGGCCGGAAGGGATGGGTTTAACGTCGTACGTCGCAGCGGGCCTGTCGAATGGGCCAATGGCTCTTTGGCCCATTCCGGTTTCCTGGCTCACTTATCCTTCTCCTCGGCCTCCCGCGCCTTCCTCTGCTTGGCATATTTCTCGGACATCTTGCGCCACTGATTCAATTGCCGGAAATAAGTCCTTTTGATGCTCACTTCCGATAGTGGCTTGATGGCATGGATAGGACTGACAGGGTTGACGCGACGTTCGCTCATGATGCCTGGCTCCTGCTGGAGATATGTTTGTTCGCGGTGATTATCTTACCCTCAGGACTGCCCGGTGTGTCTGTCCTCCAGCCCTCTAGCCCCGGAGGATGAAGAACGCCTTGCTGCATCAATCCGATAATTCTTGCCCGGCATCAACAGGGCCACAGTGGCCGCCAGAATACATCCACGTAAATGGCTCTGAAATGAAGCGCCACCTGGTTCAAGCAGATACCTTCCCGCGCATCGACTTGGTTTCACCACGCTGTTTCTTGCTTTGCAGTCGTCTGCGCTGCGATCCCCGGGTAGGCCGGGTCGGCTTGCGCACGACCGCGATCTGCGCCGCCAGCATCAGCATTTCCTGCAGGCGCTGCATGGCGTCTGCCTTGTTCTTTTCCTGGCTGCGGTGTGCCTGGGCCTTGATGATGACCACCCCCTCCTTGCTGATGCGCTGGTCCCGCAAGGCCAGCAGACGCTCTTTCACGTCATCCGGCAGGGACGAGGCGCGGATATCGAAGCGCAGGTGGACTGCGCTCGATACCTTGTTGACGTTCTGCCCACCGGCGCCTTGCGCGCGGATGGCGGTCAACTCGACCTCGTCGTCGGTGATGATCAGGGGAGAAATGGTGGCGATCCAGTTGGGTAAAGCGCTATTTTAACGGCTGCTCACGCCGTCACGAGCAAGGCCTCGATCGCGGGGATATCGATATCGTCCCGCTGCTCAGGACGCAGCAATTCATCGGCATAGACCTGCCACAAGCGACTACGCAGGAAGTAACGGAACAACTCGGTATCGAGGTGTTGTTCGCCGCACATGCGGGCCATGATGCGCAGCGATTCGGAGAGTGTCTTGGCCGGCTTGTAGGGACGGTCCGCTGCGGTCAGCGCTTCGAACACATCGGCCAATGCCATCACACGGTCCTGCAACGGCAGGGTGCTGGCCTTGAGGCGGCGTGGGTAACCGCTGCCATCCATCTTCTCGTGATGGTTGGCGGCCGTGTCGGGCACGCTTTGCAGCGACTCGGGCCAGGGCAGGCTCTTCAACATCACCAGCGTCTGCACGATGTGGTTGTTGATGGCAAAGCGGTCTTCGGGTGTCAGGGTGCCGCGCCGTATCGTCAGGTTGTGCAATTCGCCCATGTTCTGCCGATAGCGCGGCAATACCATGTCGAAGCCCAGGGTGTTGCGCGGATTGTCGCGTTCTACCGGTGGGCGATGCTCGTCGTCCCAGTCGACGACGTGTTCGGGGCGGTCGGCCAGCAGCGCTTCGGTGGCCGGCAGCGCCGAAGCGGGTTGGCCAGCGCGTGCGACCGACAGGCGCCGCGCCTCTTCCACGGCCAGGCCCAGGCTGTCGTCGAAGTGGCGTTGCCAGGTCTGCGTGGCGATCTGGCGCAGCCTTGCGATGGCTTCCTCCGACATGGTCTCGCCGCCGACATTGCATTGCGCGACAAAGGCGAAGTCTTCGCGCAGGCGCTCGCGTTGCGCATCGAGGCGGTCGCGTAACTGACGCTCCTGCTCCGGCGGCAAGCCGGCCGGGAATTGTCGCAGCAGCTCCAGCTCGGCGTCACGCCAGAGGACTTCGAAGCGCATCCGCACTTCGTGGATGCGATTGTGGATCACCTCCAGCTTGGTCGCCTTGTCGACGATGTGTTCGGGGCTGGTGACCTTGCCGCAGTCATGCAGCAGGGCGGCCAGCTGGAACGCGTAACGCTCGTCCTCGGTCAGGCGGAAGCTGGCATAGGGGCCTTCCTGCTCTTCGGCCAGGCGCTCGACCAGCAGGGTGGCCAGTCGCGGCACCCGTTCGCAGTGGCCACCGGTATAGGGACTCTTGGCATCGATGGCGTCGGCCATGAGGCGGATCAGCGATTCCAGCAGGTTTTTTTGTGCGGCGATCAGCTGGCGCGTTTCGATGGCCACGGCCAGCATGCCGGAGAGGCGCCGCGCAAAGGCCAGGAAGCGAGGGTCGTGATGGGCGCTGTCGTCGGCGGGCAGCAGCACCAGCAATCCCTCCAGCGAGCCGTTGCGCCCGCGCAGATCCAGTGCCACGCGCCGCTGCTCATCGGCGGCTACAGGTGCATCGGGCGGTGTCACCCGCTGCAGGTCGTAGGGCATGGTGTCGCCCAGGGCATCCTGCAAGCCATAGCGCGCGGCACGCTGCATCTGCTGCGATTCGCGTTGCCACAGGTAGACGGCGCCGCCTTCGCAGTGGGTGGCCTGAACGAACTTTTCCAGAACCTGTTGCAGCATCCGCTCGACGTGAGTCTCGGTACTGAGGATGGCGCTGATATCGAGGAAGGCTTCGACCGTCAGGCTGACACTGCCCACCATCTCGGTGAGCATGTTGACCTCGCGCAGCGCGCTGCGCGACGTTCCCATATTGCGGAAGTCGAAGCGCGACATGCGCCGGGCCTGCAGCGCCAGGCCTTCCATGCTGCGACCGATGGCGTGGCCGGCCCACCAGCCCAGCGGCAGAAAGGCAATCACCAGGATGATGGCGATGAGTACCATGGTCTTGCGATTGCGTTCCAGCTGACCCAGCAATTCGTCACCGGGCGCGGCGATCAGCAGGTGCAAGGCATGGCCGCTGATGACGTCGAAGGGCAACGACAATCCCAGCCACTCCTGCCCACTGGCCCGATACAGCGCGCTGGGGGCGCCTTCGCGGGCGCGTGCCGCCAGCAGCGTCAGGGCGGGAACATCCAGTTCGCGCAAACTGCGGAAATCGAAATTGTCACCGTCCTGCACCAGCACCCGGCTCATGTCGCTATAGGCGATCACCTTGCCTGTATCGTCGACCAGGGCCAGCTCGCTGTGCGGGGTCAGGCGCAGGTTGCCCAGGTTGGTGGCCAGGTCGTCGAGCGTCATGTCGATGGCCACGACCGCGTCGCTGGCGCGCGCCCGTTGCGACAGGCTGATGCCGATCTGTCGCGTGGTGAAGAAGACATAGGGCGCGGAGATGCTGGGATCGATCGAGCGATTCGCCGAGGCATACCAGGGGCGCAGGCGGGCATCGAAGTGATAGTCGGGCTGTTCGCGCAATTCCAGCAGCTTCAGGTCGGTGCTGTAGAAGCGGTATTGCCCCTCTTGTTGTCCACCGGGTGTGCCTGTGATGGTTTGCACCAGGAAGGCACTGCCTTCCGGTGCGGCAAAGAAGCGGCGCTGTTGCGGTCCGCGCAGTGAGCGTACCAGCAGGAAGTCGCCATTGGCATATCCCACGTAGACGGCCGAGACCAGCGGATTGGCGACCAGGTCGGCCGAGAAGGCGCCGAAGCGGGCCAGCCGTTCATCCAGGTGCGTGGCCTGGGTGATCGGATCGAAGGCCAGCTGGCGCAGCGTCGCCACGGCAGGATCGATGATGCGGCGCGAGCGCTCGGTCATGATGCGGCCCGAATCCTGTGCCGAACGTTCGGCCATGTCGAGCAGGATCTGTCGCGCGCCCCACCAGCCTACCGAGACCAGCACCGCGGCCAGCAGGACCATCCCCGCCACGACCAGTCCCGAGATGCCAAGACGTACCGGCAGGCCAGGTACATGAGAGTCCTCTGTCGAGCGCGCGGAGCGCAAGCGTCTGAAGAAGGGCATTGAATACGCAGGGGCAGGGTGGCATGCAGCAGGAATCCGGGAGCCGGTTTGCAGTGGAACCGATAGGCGCAAGCGGGGCACGGCGTTTTTTTTCTTGCGTTCAATATACCGGAATTACGTGGGGCTGGCCCAAACCGGTTAAGCCGGTTGGCTCGACAGCATCACCCGCAACGGGCGCATGCCCGATCCTGTGGCGCCAGGCCTGGCATGCCGGCAAGGGGAAGGGGGAGGCTGATTTGTCGAAAAACCACACAAATAACAACAGCTGAGAACAATTTGTCAAATCCTGTGTATAATCCGTTCAGTACTTGCATCAAGTTGCATTCTTGTTGGTTCCAATTCCGCCTGACTGTTGTTCCCTCCTCGGTCGTTCTGTTTTCTTTCCTTCGGTTTCAGTTCTTGGTTTCAAGTGCCTTCAGGCATATCGCCTCAACACGTTTCAACGTTTTAATGTTTCAAAGGAAAAAGACATGAGCACCCAAACCGGCGTAGTCAAGTGGTTCAACGATGCCAAGGGCTTCGGCTTCATCAAGCCTGATGCAGGTGGCGACGATCTGTTCGCCCACTTCCAGGATATCCAGTCCACTGGTTTCCGCAGCCTGGCCGAAAACCAGCGCGTGTCCTTCGAGATCGGTACCGGTCCCAAGGGCGCCAAGGCGACCAACATCAAGGTCATCGCCTAAGCAGGTCGAGGACTTTCGTCCAGAACATCCCCGCTGCCGAGCTTCTGTGCCAACGGATTTCCATACGTTCCGCAGGCCAGACCGGCAGCCCTCGCGGCATCACCGTCGTTGATGAAACACGTTCTCGTCAGGCCGTCATCTTGCAGATAGCAAGGGCCGGCCACTGGTCGGGATCGTGGTGATGCCAGCCCCTCGCGCCGCTTTGGCGGCGCAGGGCGCGGAAGGCGGGCAAGCGTCACGTGTGGCCGTGCAGATAGCGCGGGCATGTGACAAGGTTTCGCCGCCGCTCACGGGTACGTCCCGTGGGGCAAATAGTTAATTAATCGTTCGTGAGCAAGGGCGTCCGCGCGACTGTCCTCTCCATGCAAGAACGAACAACTGAATATCGATGGCACCGGCCAGATAGGCCGGGCACGTCAACGCCGTGGCACCCTGCAGATAGCCGGGGCCGAGGCTAATCCAGCATTAATCAATGAACGGCTCACCTGGTTCCAGGTGGGCCTTTTGCTTTTGTGGCACGCGATTTTTATATCATTTGGCCGGATCGCCGGAGAGCAGTCGCTGCGCCTCGGCCACCACGGCATCTGCCGTGATATTGAAATGGCGATACAGCACATCGGCCGGCCCAGGTGCGCCAAAGCCCTGCATACCGACGAAGCCGCCACGGTGACCCAGGTAGCGGTCCCAGCCGAAGCGTACGGCCGCTTCCACACCCACGCGTACCGTCCCCACACCGAGCACTGCATCCCGATAACCGGCGTCCTGCTGGTCGAACAGTTCCCAGCACGGTAGCGACACCACGGCCGTACCGATGCCCAGGGCTTCCAGTTGCGTACGCGCCGCGCAGGCGATGGCGACTTCCGAGCCGGTAGCCAGCAGCGTCACCGAACGCGTCGCGCATTGCGCTTCCTGCAGCACATAGGCACCGCGCGCACTGCGGTTGTCTGCCTCGAAGCCCTGGCGCAGCGATGGCAGCGCTTGCCGCGCAAACACCATCGAGACCGGTCCACGGCGATGTTGCATGGCGACCTCCCAGCATTCCACCGCCTCGCTGGCATCAGCCGGGCGCATCACCAGCATGTTGGGCATGGCGCGCAGCGAGGCCAGGATTTCCACCGGCTGGTGCGTCGGCCCATTCTTGCCGATGCCGATGGAGTCGTGGCTGAAGACATATTTCACCGGCAAGCCCATCAGCGCCGCCATGCGCATGGCCGGGCGTTCGTAGTCCGAGAAGGCGAGATAGGTCACGCTCAGCGGAATGACGCCGCCATGCGCGGCCATACCATTGGCCATGGCGCCCATGAGGTGCTCGCGCACGCCGCAATGGACGTAGGAACCGCCGCGATGCGTGGCCGTGAAGGCCGCCAGCGGCCCCTTGTGCGCGGTCGGCGCTTCCAGGTCGGCGCAGCCGACCATGCGCTCCGGGATCACCTCCGAGAGCAGCTTGTTGATCGCCGCCGAGATCAGGATGCCACCCTGCGCCTGTTCGGGCGTGTGGGCCTGGCGCTTGAATTCAAGCAGGGTCTGTTGCCAGTCCTGCGGCAGCTCGCCGCGCAGGATGCGCTCGAACTCGGCGCGCTGCGCTGCCGGCAGGGCCTGCACACGCGCCTGCCAGTCCTGGTAGGGAGTATCGTTGCGATGGCCGAAGGCACGCCATTGCGAGAGGATCTCGGCAGGTACCTCGAAATGTCCGTGCGGCCATTGCAGCAGGTCGCGCGCGGCCTGTGCATCTTCCTCGTAGAGGCGGGCGCTGTGACCGCCACGCTGGCCCTGCACGCGCGGGATGCCACGGCCGATGATGGTGCGGCAGGCAATCATGGACGGACGGTCTGACTGGCGCGTGGCCTCCAGCGCACGCGAGACCGCATCGATGTCATGGCCATCGACTTCGACCACATGCCAGCCCGCCACACGGAAGCGCTCGGCCACGTTTTCGCTGATGGAGATGTCGGTACTGCCGTCATCGGTGATCTGGTTGTCGTCCCACAGCAGGGTCAGCTTGTCCAGGCGCAGGTGGCCGGCCAGGGAAATCATTTCCTGGCCGATGCCTTCCTGCAGGCAACCGTCGCCCACGAAGGCATAGGTGCGATGGTTGACGATGCCATCGCCGAAGCGGGCATTGAGGTAGGCCTCGGCCACGGCCATGCCGAAGGCATTGGCAATGCCCTGGCCCAGCGGGCCGGTGGTGACTTCGATGCCCAGTTTGGGGTCGAACTCGGGATGGCCGGCGCAGTGCGAGCCGAACTCGCGGAAGCTGCGCACCTGCTCCAGCGTGATGTGTTCGTAGCCGCTCAGGTAGAGCAGGGAGTACAGCAGCATCGAGCCATGGCCATTGGAGAGCACCACGCGATCGCGGTCGAACCAGGTCGGCTCGGCCGGATTGAAGCGCAGGTGGCGGGCATAGAGTGCCGTGGCGATCTCGGCCATGCCCAGCGGCACGCCCTGATGGCCTTCGGTGGCACGCACGATGGCATCGATGGAGAGGAAGCGGATGGCGTGCGCCAGCGGCTGCATGGGATGTTGGTTCATGACAGGAAAGCGCTTGGGCATCCTGCCCGCACGCCGGTCTCCGTTTTCTTATGGTGGAGACTTATTCTTTGCGACAGTCCTGTCATCGGGCAAGCGATGAAAATTCAGCAATGACTGAATCCCCGTCATCTACGCCTGTGGTCCAACACTTTCCTCACGCAACCACTGCAGGAAGCAGATCACCTCCGGGCGCGATTTGTTGCGCGCCGGACAGACCGCGAAGTGTTGCGTGATCTCCAGGTCCATGCCTTCCGCAAACACCGGCTGCAGGCGGCCGCTGGCCAGGTGCTCGGCACCGAAGGCATTGCTTTCGAAGACCACGCCCAGGCCCTGCACGGCGGCTTCGATGCTCATCATGGCGCGGTCGAAGCGTAGCGCGATGCGTTCCGGGCGCAGGTCCGGGGCGTAGCGGGCGAACCACTCCGGCCACTGCAGCAGGCTGCCGCGCGACTGGATCAGCGGCGCCAGCACCAGGTCGTCGGGTGTCTCGATGCGGTGGCGGGCCAGGAAATCCGGACTGGCCATGGGCAGCACCCGCTCCGACAGGACCGGTTCGATCTCCAGGTCGGGCCAGTGCGGCACGCCACAGCGCAGGTCCAGGTCGACCTGGCCGATCTCGAAATCGGAAAACTCCGGCGAGGCCGACAGACCCAGCGCGATGTCGGGATAGCGCTGGGCAAAGCGGCCGATGCGCGGCATCAGCCACAGGCTGGCGAAACTGGGACTGGAGTGGATCTGCAGGGAATTCTCCACGCCGTGGCGCAGATCGTCGGTGGCCGAGTTGATCGCGCCCAGCGCGCCGGCCACGCGGTTCAGGTAGGACTGCCCGGCCGGGGTCAGCTCCACGCCCTTGGTGGAACGCTCGAACAGGCGCAGGCCCAGCAGCTTTTCCAGGCGTGCCACCTGATGGCTGATGGCCGAGGGCGTCAGGTGCAGTTCGGCCGCGGCCAGGTTGAAACTCTTCCTGCGGGCAATCGCTTCAAACGCCATCAGGGAGGTCAGGGGTGGAATCATCGCGTCTCGGTGGTGTCATGTTGTTCTGCTGCGTCACAGCATGCGCTGGCGCGGACTTGCGACCAATTTTATCGCATCGTCACGGCAGATGATGGTTCGTCACATCTCCATGACAAAGCATCACTTGTCGCGCTACAGCGAAAGATCCAAGATCAGCGCCAGAACAACAAGGAGACCATGCCGGCAGCCGCAGCGCTGTCCGGATTTCGCGCGGCCTGCAGGGTCTCCCGTGTTGCTCATTCGAACGCAACTATTTGGAGATGACACAATGCTGCTCAAGGATAAAGTCGCCATCATTACCGGCGGTGCAGGCATCAACGGCCTGGGCTTTTCAACCGCGCGCCTGATGGCCGCACAAGGCGCCCGCGTGGTGATCCTGGATCTGGCACAGGCCGAGCCTGCCGCCGCTGCCGCCCGCCTGGGCGAGGGCCATCTGGGCCTGGTGGCCGATGTCACCGACAAGGCTTCCTGCGAAGCCGCTGCGGCGGCCGTGACCCAGCAGTTCGGTCGCATCGACATCCTGGTCAACAATGCCGGCATCACCCAGCCCGCCAAGTTCCTGGACATCACCGGCCGTGACTACGACCGCATCCTGGATGTGAGCCTGCGCGGCACGCTCTACATGTCGCAGGCGGCATTGCCGGCCATGCGCGCGCAAAAGAGCGGTTCCATCGTCTGCATCTCGTCGGTGTCGGCGCAGCGCGGCGGCGGTATCCTGGGCGGTCCGCACTATTCGGCAGCCAAGGCCGGCGTGCTGGGCCTGGCGCGGGCCATGGCGCGCGAGTTCGGACCGGAAGGCATCCGCGTCAACTGCGTCACGCCGGGCCTGATCTCCACCGACATCAACAAGAACATCCTCAGCGCCGAGAAGAAGGCCGAGATCGCCGAGACCATCCCGCTGGCGCGCCTGGGCGGCCCTGACGACGTGGGTGGCGTGTGCGTCTTCCTGGCCAGCGACCTGTCGCAGTATTGCACCGGCATCACACTGGACGTCAATGGCGGTATGCTGATCCATTAAACTTCAAGCGCCGGCCAACGAAGCCGGCGTTGCCTTATCCGATTCCTATCAGAAGATCACAGGAGACAAGAGATGAAAGACGAGAGCACGAAGAAGGAGATCAAGGGGAGCAAGGGGATCAGCCGTCGCCAGGTCTTGAAGGTGGGCGCTGCCGCGGCGGCACTGCCGCTGTTCTCGATCATGACGCGTCCGGCCAATGCGGCCGAATTCACCTACAAGTTCGCCACCGGCCAGGATCCGTCGCACCCGGTCAACAAGCGCGCGCAGGAAGCCATCGACCGCATCCGCAACGCCACCAACGGACGCATGGAGATCAAGCTGTTCCCGGCCAACCAGCTGGGTTCGGATACCGACCTGATGTCGCAGGTGCGCAATGGCGGCGTGGAATTCTTCAACCAGGCCAATACCGTGCTCTCGACCCTGGTGCCGGCGGCCGGCATCGTCAATACCGGTTTTGCCTTCCACGATTACACGGCGGTATGGAAGGCCATGGACGGACAACTGGGTGCCTATGTGCGCGCGCAGATCGAGAAGGTCGGCCTGCTGACCATGTCCAAGCCCTGGGACAACGGCTTCCGCCAGATCACCACGTCCACCAAGCCGATCAAGAATGCGGCCGATATCAAGGGCCTCAAGCTGCGGGTGCCGGCTGCGCCGATGCTGACCTCGCTGTTCTCGGCCCTGGGTGCCAGCCCCACACCGATCAACTTCAACGAAGTCTATTCCTCGCTGCAGACCAAGCTGGTCGAAGGCCAGGAAAACCCGCTGGCCATCATCAGCACCGCACGCCTGTACGAAGTGCAGAAGTTCTGCACCATGTCCAACCACGTCTGGGATGCCTATTGGATCCTGGGCAACCGTCGTGCCTTCGACAAGCTGCCCAAGGATATCCAGGAAATCGTGCGCCGCGAACTGGACAAGGCCGCCAGCGATGAACGTGCCGATATCGCCTCGTTCTCCGGCTTTGCCCGCAGCGACCTGGCCGGCAAGGGCTTGCAGATCGTCGAACCCGACAAGGACTCTTTCAAGGAAGCGCTGGCCCGCGCCAACTTCTACAAGGACATGCGCGCCAAGTTTGGCGAGGAAGCGTGGAAGCTGCTGGAGGGAAGTGTCGGTGCGCTTGGCTGAGGCCGTGCATCAGCAAGGGTAGGGGAAGCAGGCAGGTACGGGCTGACGGTGCAGGAAACCTCAGCCCGTTTTTTTATGGTATCGGGCGATCAGCGCGGTCCACCGCCGGGACCGCCACCACCCCAGCCACCGCGTTCGCCACCGCCGCCGGGCCCGGGCCCGCAGAACCAGGGGGCGCAGACACAGCCACCCAGCGTGGCCAGCAACATCGCCGTAGCGATGATCGTCATCAGTCGTTTCATGAATGCCTCGTGCAAATAAAAAATAACAAGTCGCAGTGAGGCAGCATTGAACACCGCAGGTTTGCTAAGCGCGGTCAGGCAATTGCAACAAAAGATGTCATGGGCTGAAGCGGCGCTAGTCGAAGCCGCGCACGTGTTCCTTGTCCATGCGCGGCAATTCCCAATGGAAGCGGATGGCCAGCAGGCGTACCGCAAAGCCCGCCAGCAATGCACTGAGGGTGGCGATGCGCGGATCGATCTGCAGATGCAGCATCACCACATACAGGGTGCCGGTGAGCAGCGATACGCTGGCATAGATTTCACGGCGCAGCACCAGCGGGATCTCGTTGCAGAGCACATCGCGCAGCAGGCCACCGAAGACTCCGGTGACCATGCCCAGCATCACCACGATGGCCGGATGGAAGTTGCCGAAGCCGCGCGCGATATCGCAGCCGATGACGGTAAAGGCTACCAGGCCCAGGGCATCGACCACCAGGAAGGCCGACTTGAAGTGATGCAGGGCGCGCGCCGCCACTGCCGCGACGATGGCCGCGCAGATGGTGAAGGCCAGGTATTCGGGATGGGCCACCCAGCCCAGCGGATAGTGGCCGATGAGCAGGTCGCGCACGGTGCCGCCGCCGAGCGCGGCGACAGTGCCGATGAGGCAGATGCCAAAGATATCCATGTCCTTGCGGATGCCCATGAGGGCGCCGGAGATGGCTTCGGCACAGATGGCGATGAGGTAGATGGTATGCAGCAGCATGGAGAAATCCGGGCCAGGCGAAACAAGATCGGAGCAATTCGGGTTGCCCGGATTATGGCACGGCTGCTGCAGGCAAGGCATGACCGGGAGCGCGCTCCCGGCCGGTCACGACGATGCGATGCGGGGCATCAGGCCTTGGTGTCGATCAGGTTGCCGATGGCTTTCACGCCCGAGCTGACGCTGTCGGCCACCGAGTGCGCTGCCGAGGAAACGGCATCGGCGGTGGCATCGTAGGCGCTTTCGATTTCGTCGCCGACTTCGCTGGCGACGTTCTTGATCGGCTGCACGATGGTGTTGTAGAAGCTGCTGTTGCTGGACGAGACGGATGACACGCTCATGATGGACTCCCGGATGTTGAAGTGGATGGCATGCCCTGCTCGTCTGGGCGAGACTGGCATGCGCTCATCATAAGCAAGGGAAGTGTCAGTGCAAAGGTGGCGCGCCGCTATAGACGGGTAAAGTTGTGCAAGTGAATGTAAAGCGGCGCGCGGGGTGCATCAGTTCATTGTGCCAGCATCAGGGTACGTCCCTTGCTGATGCCAGGCGCAGTGGGGGCCGGGGTGGCGCGCGGGCTGCCGTGACCGATCTTGAAGACCGACATGGCCTGGCTCAGTTTCTGTGCCTGGTCGCGCAGGTTTTCTGCGGCAGCGGCTGCCTGCTCCACCAGTGCCGCATTCTGCTGCGTGGTTTCGTCAATGGCGTTGATGGCCTGGTTCAACTGGTCGATGCCGCCACTCTGCTCGTTGCTGGCGACCGTGATCTCGGCCATCGTCACAGCCATGTTTTCCACCGCGCCACCCAGTTCACCCATGGCCTGTGCGGTTTCCTGCACCAGCTGGTTGCCGCTTTCGACCTTGGTGCGGGAGTCATCGATGAGGCTCTTGATATCCTTGGCCGCCGACGCCGAACGCTGCGCCAGCGTGCGCACCTCCGAGGCCACCACGGCAAAGCCGCGCCCCTGTTCGCCCGCGCGCGCGGCTTCGACGGCGGCGTTCAGCGCCAGGATGTTGGTCTGGAAGGAAATGCCATCGATGAGGCCGATGATATCGACGATCTTGTGCGAAGCGGAGTCGATTTCTTCCATGGTCTTGCCCATGCGCTGGACCGCCTGGCTGCCACGCTGGGCGATGGAGGATGCCGATTGCGCCTGGCGGTCGGCATTGGCCGAGGAGTCCGCATTCTGGCGCACGGTGGCGGCGAATTCCTCGATGCTGGAGGCAGTCTCTTCCAGTGCCGAGGCCTGCGATTCGGTGCGTCCGGAGAGGTCCATGTTGCCGCTGGCGATCTCGCCGGTGGAGATGGTCATGGATTCGACGTTGCGCCGCACGTCACCGATGATGGCACGCAGGTTGACATTGAGCTGCTGCAGCGCCTGCAGCAGCAGGCCCATGTCGCCGCGCGCATCGGTGGCGATATGCAGATCCAGGTCGCCGCCGGCCAGGCCGTGCACGGCCTTGATGGCATTCTGCAGGGGCGCCACGATGCTGGCGTGGAGCAGGGCCCAGGAACCCAGCAGGAGCAGCGCGCCGCAGGCTGTACCCAGCCAGACTGCATAGGGGCTGCCACCGGCCTTTTGCACGGCGTTGCCGGCGATGGCGCCACCGAGGATGAACATCAGGGTCAGCAGGCTCATCAGCCAGCCCAGCCGGCGCGCTACCGATAGGTCACGCAGGCCCTGCAGCCAGCCGGTGATTCCGGTGGCGGCCACGGCACCACGATGGATACGCATGCCGCGTGCCTGGCCTGCGACAAAGCGCCGATAGGCGGTGTCTGCGGCCTGCACCTGTTCGCGCGAGGGACGGGTGCGTACCGACATGTAGCCGACGGCGCGACCGTTTTCGCGCACCGGGGTGACGTTGGCTTGCACCCAGTAGTAGTCGCCGTTCTTGCAGCGGTTCTTGACCAGTCCATTCCAGGGCAGGCCGGTCTTGAGCGTGGCCCACATGTCGCCAAAGGCTTCGCGCGGCATCTCGGGATGGCGCACGATGTTCTGTGGCGCGCCCAGCAGTTCGTCCTCGGTGAAGCCGCTGATCTCGATGAAGTAGGGATTGACGTAAGTGATGTTGCCCTGCAGGTCGGTCTTGGAGACGATGGACTTGCCATCCTCCAGCAGGCGTTCATTGGTAGTGATTGGCAGATTCTTGCGCATGCGAGCCCCCGTATATGTTGGGACCGGTGATGCCGGCCCCGCCCCCGTGATCAGGCGATGGCGTTGTTTCCCGAGTTGCCACAACCTGTGTGAATGGCAAGTCATCCTGCGGCTTGCCGTGGATGTCTACATCGGTGAAGAAAAGGCGAAAGGTGCGTGCTCTGGCCAGCGGTCGGGCCAGTCATCCTGGCTGGTAGTGCATACGTCGATCGGAAGCGGGTTGCAAACCACGCCTGCTGGGTCGCGCGGGGTGACGCGCGGAAAATATTGCCGCTGGTTATTGCTGCCGGTTATTGCCGCGGCTGTACCTGGAACAGCACGCCTTGCGGCACCAGCTCCACCGACAGCAACTGGTCGGCCACGACTTCGGTCATGCGTTGTCCGGGATTGTCCAGGGCCACCGAGGTGAGCCGCGTGATCAGCGGCAAGAGCTTGTCTTCGCCGCTGGAGATGAAACTGCGCGCCGCGCTGACGGCACAGACCAGGAATTCCTCGCGCGCGCCAGGCGTCTTGTTGGTCAGCATCACGCCGACGTTGCGCAGCTCTCCCTTCTTGTTGAGGGTGCCGATGAGCGTGGTCTGGGCCGGGCCGACCTTGGTGTCGAGCACGTACTCGTATTGACCGGGATGCAGGCGCTCGGGATCGAGCATGTAAAGACGGGCCATGTGCTCAGGCTCGTCGACATTCATCTCGGTGAGTACCACGCGCAGCCGCTCGTTGAAGCGTGCCGCGAATTGCTTGGGCGTCACACCCAGGGTGGTCTGTGCCGCGTCGTAGTCGGACAGCTGCTTGTCGACCGTGCGATCGCAGGCCCCCAGCAGCACCGGCAGCGTGAGCGCCAGCAGGAGGGGAAGCTTCGCGAGAGAACGCAACGGAGAGCGCAGGAGTGTCATCATGGTCGGCAACATGTCGCAGTTGGTCATCACATTGTGCATCAATCCTCGCATTTGTAACCTGTCCCAGATCAAGCTTGTCGCCAGCCCCCGTGTGGGTTGGTGATAAAGTGGGAACCCGACCACAGATCTGAACCCACTGCTCCATCGCCATGACTGCTTCTCATCCCGCCTCTGATCTCCATGAACTGCGTGAGCTGATTCGCGTTTTTTCCAGCGAGCGTGACTGGCTGCGCTTCCACACGCCCAAGAACCTGGCGATGGCGCTGTCGGTGGAGGTGGCGGAACTGGTGGAGCATTTCCAGTGGCTGCCCACCGGCGCCGATGCCGAACTCGACGACGCCGCCCGCGAGGGCATCCGGCATGAGATGGCCGATGTGCTGGTCTACCTGATCCAGCTGGCCGATCATACCGGCGTGGACCTGCGCAGCGCCGTGCTGGAGAAGATGGAGTTGAATCGCCGCAAGTATCCGGTCGAACTGGCGCGCGGCAATTCTCACAAATACACCGCACTAGCCACTGCACAAGCGCAAAGCGGCAGTGATGGCAAGAACTGACATTTCAACCAACGCCCATCCTTGTCGCGGGAGTCCGACTTGAACAACTGGAATGACGGTTACGTCGTCGATATCGCCTATACCTATGGCTACTACCCGGGCATGAATCCGGCGCGCCTGCCGCTGGCCTTTGCTTTCCACGGCCTGCAGGCGCCGGCGGTGCAGACGGCCTGCGAGCTGGGCTTCGGCCAGGGCCTGTCGACCAACTTCCATGCGGCCGCCTCGGCCGTGCGCTGGTGGGGCAACGACTTCAATCCGCACCAGGCCGCCTTCGCCCAGGAGCTGGCCGCTGCCAGCGGCAGCGGTGCGCAGATGGAGGACTCCAGTTTCTCGCGCTTCTGTCGCCGCGACGACCTGCCCGATTTCGATTTCATCGCCCTGCATGGCATCTGGAGCTGGGTGTCGCAGGAGAACCGCGCCGTCATCTTCGATTTCATCGACCGCAAGCTCAAGCCGGGTGGCGTGCTCTACATCAGTTACAACACCCAGCCGGGCTGGTCGGCCTTCATGCCCCTGCGTGACCTGCTGGTCCAGCACACCCAGCAGGCCGGCAACGAGGAACAGGGCCTGCCCACGGCCGCGCGCATCGATGCCGCGCTGGCTTTTGCCGCGCGCATGTTCGAGGCTGACCCGGTCTATGCCCAGGCCAACCCGTTCATGCGCGACCGCCTCAAGCTCCTGCAGCAGCAAAGCCACAGCTACCTGGCCCACGAGTACTTCAATCGCGACTGGCATGCCGAGTCCTTTGCCGACATGCATCGCCAGCTGGCGCGGGCGGGCTTGCAGTTCGCCTGTTCCTCGCACTATGCCGATCACCTGGACATGGCCAACCTGACGCCGGCGCAACGCCAGCTGATACAGGAGATCGATGACCCGGTGCTGCTGCAGAGCGTGCGCGACTTCATGGTCAACCAGCAGTTCCGGCGTGATTATTGGGTACGCGGCGCGCAAGTCCTGGATGAGCGCCAGCGGGTCCAGGCACTGGCGCTGCAAAGCGTGGTGCTGCTGACCGAGCCTGACAAGGTACCGCTGACGATCCAGAACGTGGCCTCCGAGATCACCCTCAACCGCCTGATCTACGATCCCATCCTGCAGGCACTCTCGGACTACCAGCCCCATACCCTGGTGGACCTGGCCGCCTCGCTGGCGCATCGCAACCTGAACCTGGGGCAGGTACTCGATTCGGTGCTCATGCTGATCGGCACCGGGCATGCCGCGCCCTTGCCGGCCGAGGCCGATGCCGCCACGCGCGCGCAGGTGGCGCGACGTACCGACGCGCTCAACGCCTACCTGCTGCAGCGCGCCGCGCTGCCATTGCCGGTGGCCGACGCTGGGGATATCGGCCACCTGGTCAGTCCGGTCACAGGCGGAGGGGTACGGGTCGATCGCATCGAGCAACTGTTCCTGCTGGCCCGCCAGGACTGCGGCGACGATATCGATGCCTGGCCAGCCCAGGTCTGGCGCCATATCGCCGCCCAGGGCAAGCGCCTGGTGCGCGAGGGCGTGCGGCTCGAAGGCGAGGCCGAGAACCTGGCCGAGCTGGCCACCCAGGCCCGTCTGTTTGCCCGCACCCGCCTGCCTCTGCTGCGTGCCTTGCAGGTGGCCTGAGCACCCGGCACGGGCCTTGCGGCGCCCGGCGGCGCAAGTGTGCATTGCATCACCGGGCCTGAGCCTGTAGGATTTCGCGTGTCCGGTATTGCCGGGCGTCATTGTCACGCCCGGCGTTTGCCCAGCTTCTTCCTGCCCTCGCCCGAAATATCTAGCCAAAGGAAAGTCGGTTTCCAGCCTATGTCACTGTCACAGAAACTCCATACCCGCCTGACGCTGGCCACTGCGGCCGTCGTGCTTCTGACTGCCGTGGTGCTGACTGCGGAGGCGGAGCTGTCTTCCTCGGGGGGCGCGCCGCAAGGTCTGGTCATCACTGCCGTGGTCCTGGTGTTGCTGTCGGCGGTGCTGTCCTGGGGGCTGTTGCGCACCCTGCTGCACCCCTTGTCGGCGCTGGAGTCCAGCCTGGCCAGCCTGCAGCAGGAGCGCATACAACTGGTCGATGAGCGTGACGATGCCCGCCAGCACCTGGAAGAAATGGAAAAGACCCTGTCGCGCGTGGGCCTGGAAGACGCCCTGACCGGCCTGGCCAATCGCCGCCAGTTCGAGCGTGGCCTGCAGGAAGAATTCAACCGCGCGGCCCGTACCAACCTGTCGCTGGCGATCATCATGATCGACATCGATCGTTTCGACCAATACAACGAGCTGTATGGCCGCATGGCCGGCGACAAGGTGCTGCGCCGCGTGGGCAGCGCCATCCGCGATACCAACGTGCGTCCGGAAGACCTGCTCTCACGCTTCGGTACCCAGGAAATCGCGGTCCTGCTGCCTGGCTCCAAGCTGGAAGGCGCCCTGATCGTGGCCGAGCGTATCCGCAAGTCCATCGAGCTGCTCGACATCGCCCACAGCGCCAGCCCGACCGGTCGCGTGACCATCAGCATCGGTATCTCCTCGATCACGCCGCAGCGTCAGGTCGATGAACCCGATACCGTGCTGCGCGAGTCGGAGCAGGCACTGGAGCTGGCCAGGGCGGGTGGGCGTGATTGCATCCGTACCGTGGACGACGTCAGGAAATCCGCGGCATAGGCCCGAGCCTGCCCCCTGCGCCAGCCTGTGCGCAGGCAGAAACGACAATGCCGTCCGGTGCAAGCCGGACGGCATTTTTCATGGGGCAGGGCGTGGCTCAGTTCAGATCAGATCAGGGCTGATCCGGCCCCGGCACCAGGTACTTGGATTTGGCGCAATACATCTTGGCATTGGTATCGTTGTAGACGACCTTGCTGCCCGCCTGCGATTGCCGCATCGGATAGGCCGAATCGTCTTCGGGTGTGAAGCGGATGCCCAGCGCGTCCTTGATGGCATCGGTGAGCTTGACCGGCGTGGTCTTGAAATAGGCACCGATGAAATCGGCCTGGCTGCTGCTGTCGTTGACCAGGAAGTCGGTCGCCTGCATGCCCCACAGCGTGATGTTGGTGGCCTTGAACCAGTAGGCCCCGCCCTCGGTCTTGTAGGGCGGGCCGAAGGCGGCCGAGAGGTAGTCGAAGAAATACTTGCTGTTGAGCTGGTTCAGGCACAGCAAGGCATTGCCGACCTCAATGCCGAAGCCGGGCTGGGGTTGCGGAGGGGCCGCTTGCGCGGTCGGTGCGACGCTGGCCGAAACGGCCAGTACTAGCGCCGGCAGGCTCGTGGCCAGGCGACGTACGATGTTCAAGCGGACTCCCAGGAGATTGCCCGGCGGGCAAGTTGTCGGTGCGGCCAGCTGTTGCAGGCAATAGAGGCCAGGGAGTCGATTGTAGGGGGCTTTTGCTTATTTTTCCAATCAGCATGTTTTTTTGCAGCCGGATTCTCACCGGTTGCGCCGGATCACGCGGTCGCCGCGCGCCGACGGACCGCTGTGTACGTTGTCCTGCTGCGCCAGGTGGCCCAGCCCATCGAGGAAGGATGCAATCCCCGTGCCCTTGACCAGCACGCAGGGCTTGCCCAGCTTCTTGCAGGTGCTCTTGACCAGGTGGTAGGCGTTGTGGCTGATGTTGCCGGAGGCGCAGATGACGATGTCAGCCGCCGCCAGCATCGGTGTGAGACGGTGCAGATTGTCTTCCCGCCCGCCATCGTGATGAAGGAAACGGCCGTCACGGGTCTCGATCTCGGCGCGATAGTGATTGCGCGCGCCAGTCAGGCCGCCCACGCACAGCACACAGCGGTCGGCCAGCGAAACGGCAGCGGGAGCAGGGGGCGTGGCAGCGGCACGCGCGGAGGTGGCAGGTCGCATGGGCAGGGGGCTTGAGTAGATGACGAACCTAGCCTAAACCCTTCGCCTGCCGGCGCGAACGAATCAATCCGCAGCTTGATATGCGCTTTTCGCGTGTGCGTTCAGCCGCCGTTGCGGGCCTCGCTCCGCTTGCCGGACTGGCGCCGCATGGCGCGCACGAAGTCAGGCAGGCGGCGACCGTTGCGGTCGGGATAATGCCCCTCTTCGCTCATCTGCTGGACCCGGTCCAGCCGGAAGGAGCGGAAATCCTCGCGCGTCTCGCACCAGGCAGCCACCATCCAGGTGCCACCGAAGAAGGCCAGCGCCAGCGGCCAGACCACGCGCCGGGTGCTGCGCTGCTGGGCATCGCAGTAGTCCAGCCGCAGCTTGTGGCGGCTGCCGATGGCCTGGCGGATGGCTTCCAGTCGTTCGCCCTGCCCGCAGTCATCCTCGACGGCAGGCGCAAACAGCGGCGTGGCCTCGACGAAATCGCGCTTTTCCTTGGGCAGTGCCAGCACCACCTTGGCCAGCGCCGAGGCCGCCGAGGCGCCCAGCTGCGGGCCGCCCCAGGCCTGCACCATGCGCATGCCGATCACCAGGGCGTCGATTTCATCGGCATTGAACATCAGCGGCGGCAGGTCGAAACCTGGCTTGATGCGATAGCCCACGCCGGCCTCGCCATCGACCGGCACGCCCGACAGCGACAGGTCGCGGATATCGCGGTAGACCGTGCGCTCGGACACCGCCAGCCACTGGGCCAGCTGGCGTGCAGTGGTGAGGCGGCGTCCGCGCAGGTACTGGGTGATCTGGAACAGGCGGTCGGCTCGACGCATGGCAGCTGGGCAGGGAAAAGATGCGCGCCATTCTGGCATGCATGCGGCGGGGTCGCCACAGACTTTGATGCTGCTGTGCAATGCATGGCCGCCGCCGCTGGGTGGGGATCGTGTCAGTTCATCGCATGCAGCGCCACGCGATTGCCTTCGGTATCGATGAACTGGGCGATGTAGCCGATATCCTTGGGCAGCTGGGTGCGTTCCATGGCGATCTTGCCACCGGCGGCCTCGACCCGGTCCAACAGGACCTGGATGGAGGGGCCGGCATCGAGATAGACCAGGGTGCCCTGCGTCGAGGGCTCGATCCAGTTGCCACCGGTCAGGCAGCCGGAGGACTGGCCGTTGTCACGCATGAAGATGGCCAGCGGCATGCCTTCGGAGACGGTCTCCTGGCGCAGCGTGGTGGCGAAGACGTTTTCGTAGAAGCGGGTGGCGCGTTGCAGGTCCTTGGTGGCGATCTCGAACCAGTTGACTTGGGTTTGCATGGTGTTCTTCCTTTTCTCTCGGGTTGATGGAGGGTGCATGCCCTGTGGCATGGACGGCATCATGCGCGAGGGCTACTGACAACGTGGTGTCAGTAGCCCTCGCGCCGGGAGAAAAAGAAGGAGCTAGCCTCAGCGTCCCGAGGCCAGGGCCCCAGCCTGCTGCTGCTGAGGCTGGGCGTCGGTATGGTCCTGGCGGGCGGCGTAACGGCGTGCCAGCACCGCGCACAGCATGAGCTGCATCTGGTGGAACAGCATGATGGGCAGCAGCACCACGGCCGCGCCACTGCCGGCAAACAGCACCGAGGCGATGGGAATGCCCGAGGCCAGCGATTTCTTGGAGCCGCAGAACACCAGCACGATCTCGTCGCCCAGCGGCATCTTCAGCGCCCTGGCGCCATAGGTGGTGATGAGCAGCACCGCACCCAGCAACACCGCATTGACCAGCACCAGCACGGCCAGCTGGGCAGGCGGGAACAGGTGCCAGATGCCCTGTGCGACGGCAGCGCTGAAGGCGGCATAGACCGAGAGCAGGATACCGCCGCGATCGACCACGTTGACGATCACCTTGTGGCGATTGATCCAGGCGCCGATCCAGGGACGCAGCACGTTGCCCAGCACGAAGGGCAGCAGCAGTTGCAGCAGGATGCTCAGCACCTGCGAGAGGCCATTGCCCTCGTGATGACGGTGCAGCAGCAGCGTCACCAGGAGCGGCGTGATCAGGATGCCCAGCAGGTTGGAGGCGGTGGCGCCACAGATGGCGGCTGGCACGTTGCCGCGCGCAATCGAAGTGAAGCCGATGGAGGATTGCACGGTGGAGGAGAGCGTACAGACGAACAGCACGCCCATCCACAATTGCGGCGTCAGCAGGCCGGGGGCGACACTCTTCAGGGCCAGGCCCAGCAGCGGGAACAGGACGAAGGTCGAGGCCAGCGTCAGCAGGTGCAGCCGGGGTTGCTTGAGACCCGACAGCGCCGCCTCGCGCGAGAGCTTGGCACCGTGCAGGAAGAACAGCAGCGAGATGGCCACGTTGCTGGCCACGTGCATGAATTGCTCGAAAGCCCCGGTGGCCGGGAACAGGGTGGCCAGCAGCACGGTGCCGATGAGCAACTGGGTGAAACGGTCGGGAAGGAAGCGGTTCATGATCTGCAGTGGAGACGATGGAGGATGGAGGATGGCTTTGTCCAGATGATAGGAAAAGCCACGGCCATCGGGAACCCCTTTGATCACGTTGACTGCCATCGGAAAAGCCGATGATAATGCCCGCATGCTCAATCCTGTCTGGTTGCAGACCTTCACCACCGCCGCCGCCTCGGCCAGTTTCACCGAGGCCGGGCGCCAGCTCGGCCTGACGCAATCCAGCGTCAGCGACCACATCCGCCGGCTTGAAGAGAGCCTGGGGCGGCGCCTGTTCGTGCGCGATACCCACTCGCTGGCACTGACCGCCGATGGCGAGAGCCTGCTGGTGCATGCCCGTCTGATCCTGCAGGCGCATGCCCGTGCCGAGGCCCAGTTCAGCGCGCCGCGCCTGCGCGGGCGGGTGCGTTTCGGCACCTCCGACGACCTCGCCATGGGGCCGCTGCCAGACATGCTGGCAGCCTTTCGCAGCCAGCACCCGGAAGTGGAGCTGGAGATCACCATCGGCCTCACCAATGAGCTCTATGCCTCGCTGGACCAGGGCAAGCTGGACCTGCTGGTCGGCAAGCGACGCGCCGGCGAGGCGCGCGGTCACAGCATGTTTTCCACCCCGATGCAGTGGCTCACGCGTCCCGATACCCTGGTCGACCTGTCCGAGCCCTTGCCGCTGATCCTCCTGCCCGAACCCAGCATCACCCGCGCAGCCACCCTGCAGGCGCTGGGCAAGTCCGGCCATCACTGGCGCATCGTCTGCACCAGCGGCAGTCATGCCGGCTGCATGGCGGCGGCGCGCGGCGGCCTGGGCCTGGCGGCCCTGCCGCAGCACCTGGGCTCGCGTGACCTGGTGCCGCCGGTCAATCTTGCGGCGCTGCCGCGCCTGCCTGATGTGGAATATGTGGCGCTGACGGCGCGACGACTGTCACGCCCGGCCGATACGCTGTATCAGATCCTGATGGCCAGCCGCCTCAGTCGCGGCTGATCCGCTGCGCTCAGGCGGCGTCCACCACCAGCTCCGGCCGGTCCAGCGCGCGGATGCGGCGGTCGACGAAATAGCCGCCGGCTTCCATGTAGCGCAGCAGATGGCGTCCGCATTGCTGGCAGCGGGCGATGTTGCAGCGATTGTAGGGATACCAGGCCGGCGCGATGGGTGCCTCCGGCGAGGCATAGCGGGTGCCGTCGGGATGGTATTCGGTGAAGGTCGGTTCGTCGTAGGGATCGACGATGAGCGTGGCGATATCGGCCAGCTGGGTTTCCGGCAGCGACAGCGGCAGGCTGATCCAGCCGCTGCTGTCGACGCTGCGGCAATTGCAGTCCTGCGTGATGGCGGCGCTTTGCCGGGCCAGTGCGCGCAACTGGTCCAGATCGGGGCGGGGGAGGGTATCTTGCATGGGAGCTTGTCGGGGTGGGGTGTGGATAAGTCCATCCCCTGGGGCGCAGGATGACTTATCCACAGCGAAGCCGCAGCCTCACTTCTTCGGGTTGTAGCGGATATCGCCTTCGAACAGTTGCGCCGTTCCGCCGGCCAGGTCGGACTGCACCGGCCAGGCTTCATGACCGATACGCAATTCCGTGCCTTCGTAGACGGCCTTGGCGACGATGATGCGGGCATCCTCGGCGGCGACCATGCCTTCCTTCATCTGGCTGACTTCTTCCAGCAGCACCTTGACCTCGTAGGCCAGCGCCTTGCGCTTGTCGCTGGTCTCGAAGAGGATTTCCGGCGTGGCCTTCTCGGGATTGAGCTTGTAGTAGCTTTGCTGCTTGATGGTGCGGTCCAGCTCGGCCACCTTGCGGGTGTACTCCTGTTCCTTGATGGCGATCTTCTCTTCCAGGTAGGGATCCAGGCCGACCTGCACGCGGGTATGGGTGGTGGTCGCGGCGCCGATGACATTGGCGCGGATGATGTTGGTGGCTTCGACGCGTCCGCCGATGATGTGGCCGGTGCGCGGGTTGCCCTTGCCGACCGTGATCTCGTCACCGGCCAGCAGTTCACAGTGGCGCGCATTGCCCAGCACGAGGATATTCTCGGCGGCCTCGATATGGGCGCTCTCGGCGAACATCACCTGCACCGATTTCTGCGAGCTGATGCGCGAGGCGATGGCCGTGGTACCGGCCTGCGCGGTCACGCCTTCGCTATGGCCGATCACCCCGCCCTTGACCACCACATTGCCGCCGGCCACGATCTCGGCGGCTTCGACGGTGCCGTTGACGACCACGTCGCCGCCCACATGCATCTTCATGCCGGTGAGCACGTCGCCGGAGACACGCACGGTGCCTTCGAAGGTGAGGTTGCCGGTGGAGAGATCGACGTTTTCCACATCGATGACCGGATTGACCTTCACGCCATTCTTGATCAGGGTAGGCTGGCCCGGCACCATCGCGATCAGCAGGTCCGGATCGTCGGGACTGGGTTCGGCGCCGATGCTTTCCTTGGCGAAGGTGACATCGGCGACGGGACGTGCCGGTACCTTGCCTCCACGGATATCGATGCCATCCTTGCCCGGCACCGGCGGCACGCGACGCATCAGCGGATCACCCACCGAGACCAGCAGGATGTGCGCCATGTCGGCATAGGAGACCACGGCATCCTCGTCGATATCGGAGAGCTCTTCTTCCTTTTCTTCCAGCAGGCTGTCGAAACGGGCCGGCTCGGCAGGCGTGGGCATGAGGCCCTGGGCCACCACCAGCTTGTTGCAGAAACCGGCCGACAGCGCCGCGCGCAATTGCTCATGCAGGATGCCGTAGGTAATGCCAGCGGCACGGATCGCATTGACCACCTCCACGCTCTTGGCGCGGCCCGCGTAAGGCGGTACCAGGGTCAGCGATGCGGTCATGAGGTCGTCGGCCACCTCCAGGGAAAACTCGCCATCGCGGCGTTCGGCGATGACCTGGGTCACGCTCTCCTTGGCATCTTCGGCCTTGCGCACGAAGCCATTGAGAATGGAATCCTGGAAAAACAGTTTGGTCAGTCCATGATCGGCCATGGCCTGCTTCAGGAAGGCCAGCGTCAGCGGCGGGAATCCGGCCGTCGGCGTAAAGGTTGCGCTCAGTTCGCCGCTGGCCCTGTCGAACGCAAACGACAACGGTTGCGGGGTTGCTTGGTTCATGCTGATCCTCGACCTCGATGAATTGCTGCACCGGAGACACCGGTTTCATCCCGCGCGCTGCTGCAGGCGGTGATGTTCATGCGCGGGGGAGAGTTGCGGTGCTGGCGTGGTCAACCCGCCACGCCGTACAGGGTTGAAAGTTTGCACACACGGACGAAATCATCGACCATAGCCCCCCCTGGCGACATACGGCTGACATTGTGATGTGGCAGGATGATCCAGCAATTTCTTCTATTGCACAAGGTTTGCCGTCAAATGCTCTAGATTAGGCTCTTAAAGTTATTTTTATGTTAAGTACCCAAATAGACGATTTCAAGGATGACGATGCACGTCATCGGGCTGGCCGCATCAGCACCCTGGTCAGCATCGTGGTCAACATCGTGCTGGTGTTGTTGCAGATCACCGCGGGCCTGTTCACGGGCTCGCAGGCATTGATTGCCGATGGCATCCATTCGCTCACCGATCTGGTGTCGGATTTCGTCGTGCTGCTGGCCGGCCACCATAGTCGCAAGCAGGCCGACGAAGACCACCAGTACGGCCACCAGCGTTACGAGACAGCGGCCTCGCTGGCGCTGGGCGCACTGCTGCTGGCAGTTGGCATCGGCATGCTGGTCACGGCCGCCCACAAGATCCAGGACTATGGTCATACGCCGCCGGTCCATGTGGCGGCGCTGTGGGTGGCCCTGGTGGCCCTGCTGTCCAAGGAACTGCTGTTCCGCTACATGCTGCGCATTGCCCAGCGCGTGCGTTCCAGCCTGCTGGTGGCCAATGCCTGGCATGCCCGTTCCGACGCGGCCTCCTCACTGGTGGTGGCGCTGGGCATCGTGGGCAACCTGGCCGGCTTCACGCTGCTCGATCCGGTGGCCGCCGCCGTGGTGGGCCTGATGGTGTCGCGCACCGGCTGGGGATTTTTCTGGAGCGCGCTCAACGACCTGATGGACCGCGCCGTCTCGACCGAGGAAACCCTGGCCATCCGCACCACCCTGATGACCACGCCCGGCGTGCAGGGCCTGCACGACCTGCGCACGCGTCGCATGGGCGACATGACACTGGTGGACGTGCACCTGGAAATCGACGGCGAGATCACCGTCACCGAAGGACACGCCATCGCCACCGCCGCGCGCCAGCGGGTGCTGGATGCGCACCCCGTGCTGGACGTGATGACCCACGTCGATCCGGTCGGGCATCCGCCGCACTAGTTGGCGGTGAGACGCAGCGTGTCGACACGGGGCGTGCGTTGAGCTAAAGCTTTGCCGGGACCAGCCGTTAGAGGCGCTATCCCTGCTTTGTTGTCTTGCGCCCATGACCACTCTTGCACCGCTGCTGTCGGTACCGACCTATGTGACGCCGGCGTCCTCATCTTCTGCGGCCTCGTCGCCGGCGGCTGTCACGGCTACGCCCACAGCCAGCACCACCACGTCGCTGGGGCAGGCCGCGTCGCCCTCCCTTGCCCTGTATTCGTCCTCGGGCCTGCTGGATGGCACGTCCTCGCTGCCACGCGCCATCTGGGAAGCCCCGCAGACCGATGCCATTTCCACCCGCATGGCCGCCGACGCCAGTGCCGGCGACCTGGGCTCGCGCTGGAAGGGCCTGGGCCGGGCCATGATGGACCAGGCCACCCTGCTGGGTCCGGACAATGCCGCCTATTCACAATCGGTACTGGTGTCGGACCAAGCCCGTCAGGGCAGCAGCGGCGTCCAGGCGATCCTGCGCGACCAGTTGCATCACTTCGGCAGCAATGCTGTGAGCCTTTCGGTCAAGACGGCCTCGGGCGCGCAGGTCGAGTTGAGCCTGTCGTCCAATAGCGATGGCGTGGCGGTCGACGTCAAGCTGACGGCAGGCAAGCTCACCGATGACGAGCGCGCGGCCCTGGGCCAGCTGGGCGATGCCTTCGAGGCCGCCGTGCAGGGCCTGGCCGGGCAACCGCCCACGCTGTCGCTGTCCGGCCTGACCCAGTTCGACAGCAGCAAGCTGGCCTCCATCGATCTCAAGGCCAGTCTGTCCGGTGGCACCAGCGTGCAGTTCCACGCCGATGCCAGCCAGCGCAGCGTGGCACTGAGCAATACGGCCGGCAGCATGAAGGTGCAAGTCGATGCCGGCAAGGATGCCATCACCGGCAGCGCCGACCAGCGCCAGCGTGCCATCGCCAGCTACCTGCAGCAGTTCGACAGCGCTGCCAGCCGGGGGCATGCCGATGGCGGACTCACCTCGCTGTTCAAGGATGCCTTCTCGCAACTCAATGGCAGTGCCACGCCTGCCGGTGTTGCCAGTGCGGCCAGCGCCAGCCCGGCGCCGCTGCTCTCGGCCAGCAGCGATGACCGCAGCATGCTCTCGGGACTGGCCGACTTCACGGCCTCGATCACCGGGGCGACGTCCGCGCCCAATCCCCTGCACCATGACGAGGTCGACGGTTTCGACTACCAGGTCTCGCAGCACACCAGCCTTTCCGGCGCCAGCCAGGCCAATCGCGCCATCTCGCAGCAGAGCAGTTCCACGCTCAAGGCCTCCTACCACGAGTCCCTGCAGCCGGACCTGCCGCTGAAGCTGGATACCACGCGCCAGTCCCAGAACTACACCTATCACCAGATCAATGACCAGGCCAGCAGCCAGGTCGATATCGGCTACCACCTGGGCTATCTGGTGCAGGCGCAGGTGAGGCAGTCGGCCAGCCAGGATGCCAAGGTCAGCAAGTATGTGATGGGTGACCTGGTCAGCACGACCGACACGCCGTTGCAGGCGCAGATCGTGCGCGACTTCTCGGCCCAGTTGCAGGATGGCCGGGACGCGCGCGCTGGCGATGGTGATGGTGGCTCCCGCCAACGCCAGCTGATGGCGCAGATCGGGACCATGGGCCTGCTGCAGGGCGATCCGACGGCCGTGCGTGCGCATGGCACGCAGATAGTCGGCAGCTAGCAGCGGCGGGCCGGGACGACATGGCGGTAAATCGATACGTATCGTATCGCTGCGTCGTCGACTTGCCACATTCCTTCCTGCAACTTGTACAGCCCGCCCGCTATCGTTTAAAATCCGGGCTTCTCTTTGGGGAGTAGCCAGCTTCCGGGTCCACCGGAAGAGCCCGTGTCAACATTCTCGGCAACGTATTGCCGTGGCGCGGGTAGCCAATAGGTAGGCGAGACCATAGACGTTCCTGCGGCCAGGCTGGGCGCGCAGTTGCGTCCATGGACTTCGCCCGGCCAAGGAACCCCGTTCATGAATTTCCCCGCTCTCGTTCTCCTCGCGCTTGCGATGTCCACTGACGCCTTTGCGGCAGCCATCGGCAAGGGCGCCGCCATGCAGAAACCGCGCTTCCTGCAAGCCCTGCGCATCGGCCTGCTGTTCGGCGTGATCGAAGCCATCACCCCCCTGATCGGCTGGTTCGCCGGTTCCGTGGCGACCAAGTGGGTGGCGCAATGGGATCACTGGATCGCCTTCGTGCTCCTGCTGGTCCTGGGCCTGCGCATGATCCGCGAAGGCTGCAGCGAGGAGGAGGAAGAGGCCGAGGCCGGCCCGCAGAAGCAATCGGTGCTGATGCTGGCCCTGACCGCCGTGGCCACCAGCATCGACGCCATGGCCGTGGGTGTGGGCCTGGCCTTCATCGACGTCAATATCCTCGAAGCGGCCTTGCTGATCGGCCTGGCCACCACCACCATGGTCACCATCGGCGTGATGGTCGGTCGCGTGCTGGGCGGCATCATCGGCAAGCGCGCCGAGATCCTGGGCGGTGTGGTGCTGATCGGCGTGGGCGCGGCCATCCTCTACGAACACATGAGCCGCGTCGGCGGTTGATTCAGTCGCGCGGTGTGCTGGCGCGCGCCGCGCAATAGTCGGCCGCCATCAGGCGAAAGGCCGTCACGGCCGGATTGTCCTGGTCGCCGCGCCAGGCCATGCCCATCTCGGCACGCGGTGCATCGCCGGCCAGCGGGCGGAATTCCACCCGGTCGTAATGGAAGCGCTGCGCCGAGGCCGGCAGGATACCCACGCCCAGCCCGGCGCGCACCAGCGAGAGGATGGTGGGACTCTGGTCGATGTACTGGGTGAAGTCGGGTTTGACATCGGCCGCACCCAGCATGGCCATGATGCGGTCATAGAAATACTTGCCGTGGGTGGGAGAGTGCATGATGAAGGCCTGGCCATCGAGCTGCTGCGTGGCGATCTGCGCATGCTGGGCCAGGGCATGTCCCAGGGGCAGGGCCAGCACCAGCGGCTCGTCGTCCACCATCGTCATCTCCAGCGGCTGGCGCGAGGCCAGCGGGCGCAGGAAACCGATATCGATGGTATTGGCGCTGAAGGCTTCCAGCTGCGCCACCGAGATCAGCTCGAAGAGCACCACATCGATCTCCGGCAATTGCCGGCGCGCCTGCATCAGCAATTCGGGAATCAGTTCATAGCCGGCCGCGCCGGTGAAGCCCACGCGCACCCGTCCGGTCTTGCCCTGGCTGGCACGGCGCACCGTGCTCTCGGCCTGCTCGGACAATTGCAGCAGGCGCGAGGCATCGGCCAGGAACACCCGGCCCTCGGTGGTGAGCCGCACCGTGCGGCCCACGCGTTCGAACAATTGCACGCCCAGTTTGTGTTCCAGCAGGTGGATCTGCCGCGACAGCGGCGGCTGGGTCATGTTGAGCAGGGCGGCTGCGCGACGGAAATTGAGTTCGGTCGCGGCAACCACGAAACAGCGGACTTGGGCCAGGTCGAGCATGAGGAGATCGCAAGTAAGGGGGCGCCTGCATTATAGGCATGTGCGGCCCCCGTGCCGCAGTGGCTGGCGTCAGGTGGTGAGACTGCCGTCCGGACGTTGGCCGGCCAGGCCTTGCGCCAGGCTGGCCAGCACCATCTCGCCCATGGCCGTGCGCGACTCCACAGTGGCGCTGGCGCGGTGTGCCTGCAGGACCACCTGGTCCATCGTCAGCAGCGCGGCCGGCACATGGGGTTCATCGACGAAGACATCCAGGCCGGCGCCGGCGATGACGCCGCGTGTGAGCGCATCGACCAGGTCGCTTTCCACTACCAGCTTGCCGCGGGCGATATTGATGAGTACGCCTTCGCTGCCCAGGGCATCGAGCACGGCGGCGTTGACGATGCCCTGCGCGCGATCGGCAGCGGCGGCCAGCACCAGCACGTCGCTCTCGCGTGCCAGTTGCAGCAGTTCCGGCACGAAGCGGTGCGGCAGGTCGTCCATGGCGCGCAGGTCGGTATAGGCGATCGGGCAGCCGAAGGCGGCAGCGCGCTGGGCGATGGCGCGTCCCACCTTGCCCATGCCAACGATGCCCACGCGGCGGCCGCTCAGGCGGCGCGACAGGGGAATGGCGCCCGGATTGGGATGGCGCACCCAGTCGCCGCGCTGCACGAAGGCATGGCCCGGGCAGATCTGGCGCAACACGGTGAGCATCAGGCCGATGGCCAGGTCGGCCACGTCCTCGGTAAGCGCACCAAAGGTGCCGGTGACCGGCAAGCCCTTGCTGCGGGCGTGGTTCAGGTCCACCGCATCGGTGCCCACGCCATTGACGGCGACGACTTTGAGCGCCGGCAGGCTATCCATGAGCACATTGCTGATGCCGGTATGGCCGCCGGTGATGACGCCTTCGATGACCGCACCATGGCGGGCGATATAGGCATCCTTGTCCTCCTGCTCGAACAGCCGGTGCATGTGGTACAGGCTTTCCAGCTTGTCGTTGATGGCCGGGACCAGGATGGGATTGAGCTGCAACACGTGGCGTTTCATGGAAGGACTCCTTGTCTGTCGATGGCAATGCCGGCGGATGATGCGGTCAATCGGGCAGCACGTCCAATCCCAAAAGACTATCAATTGATACAGGAAATCGATTCACGAATTGAAGCAACATGGGCTCCCCATCGATTCAATCCGCACATCATCTGATAGCCATAAAGGATTGGACGCGGCCAGTGGGCGCGGCCATGATGCCCGGCATCGGCTGCCCAATATCCCCTTGAGGGAAACACAACAAAGCCAGCCCCATACCATGGAGACAAACGATGAGCCAAGTCGACGCCGCCGGCCCGCCCGGCAGCCGCCACGCCCCCGCAAGTGCCCCCGCCAGTGCCGCTGTCCGCCCGGCCAACGCCGCCGCCCTGCAGCAGAAACCGACCCGCTATCGCTGGGTCGTGATGGGGCTGATCTTCCTGATCTGGGCGGTGGCCTGCGCCGACCGTGCCAATTTCGGTATCGCCTTGCCCTACATGAAGAAGGAATATGGCATCAGCAATACCGAGGCCGGCCTGATCGTGAGCCTGTTTTCCTTTGCCTACGGCTTCGTGCAGATCCCGGTGGGCCTGATGTACAAGCGCCTGGGTGAAAAGACCACCGGCCTGCTGTTCTCGGTATTCATGCTGCTGACCTCGCTCTTCACCGGCCTGATGGGGACGACCTCCTCGGTACTGCTGCTGCAGCTGTACCGGGTCGGCCTGGGGCTGTCGGAAGGCCCGCTGGGCATCGGCTGCACCAATGTCATCAACCGCTGGTTCCCGCCCGAGGAAAAGGGCACCGCCACCGGCCTGTGGATCGCCGCCTCCAAGCTGGGGCCGCTGATCGTGCCGACGGTGTGCATCGTGGTCATCCAGCTGTGGGGCTGGCGCGAGATCTTCTATGTCTTTGCCGTGCCGGGCGTATTGCTGGCGATCCTGTGGATGTTCCTGGTGACCAATTCGCCGGCCGGTAACCGTTTCTGCAACGATGCCGAGCGCGCCTACATCAACCAGGAGCCGGTCGCGCCGGTCGCCACGGCCGGCAGCAAGCCCGCCACCGGCGCCCAGGTCACGGCCATGCCCTGGCTGGACGGCATCAACCGCACCCGCCGCGTGCCGCGCCTGGAAACCCTGCGCCAGGTCTTCACCTCCTGGAACGTGATCGGCGTGGCCCTGGGCTATGGCTGCATGATCGGCATCGCCAACATCTTCATGTCGTGGATGCCGACCTATCTGGTCACGGTCAAGGGCTTTGCCTCGGTCAAGATGGGCTTCCTGGCCTCGGCCCCCTTCATCGGCGCGGTGGCCGGCAACATGCTGGGCGGGGTGATTTCCGACCGGCTGCTGGGCGGTCGTCGCAAGCCCATGATGCTGCTGGGCGCGCTGGGTACGGCGGCGATGACGCTGCTGCTGGTGGAGGCCCCGGACAACGTCGCCTACCTGGGCGCGCTGCTGATGCTCTCGGGCCTGGCACTGGGCATCGGCTTTGCCGGCTACTCCGCCTATCCGATGGGGCTGGCCACCAAGTCCACCTACCCGACCGCCTTCGGCATCGTCAATTCGCTGGGCCAGATCGGCGGCGCCTGCGCCCCGCTGGCGGTGGGCATGCTGCTGGACCGTTATGACTGGACCAGTGTCTTCCTCTACATGGTCGGCACCTCGCTGCTGTGCCTGGTGCTGCTCCTGAGCGTGGTGGAACCGATCACGGTGAGGAAGGCGGGGGAGGCCGACTAGGCCGGCGCTGCCACGCTGGCTTGCGCCAGGAGAGATCGGCCCGCCATCGCGCGGGCCTTTCTTTTTATGGCGATTAATATCTTAAAGATATTAATTCGCATTGAATTATATATTGGACAAATGGTAGAGCCAGGGGCACTCTTATCGTCCGATTTTGTTCCCATTTCCCAAAGCAGCCCCTGAGGAGACACCCACCATGCCGACCTACCGTTCCCATACCACCACTCAAGGCCGCAACATGGCCGGCGCACGTGCCCTGTGGCGCGCCACCGGCATGAAGGATGGTGACTTCGACAAGCCCATCATTGCCGTGGTGAACTCCTTCACCCAGTTCGTGCCCGGCCACGTCCACCTGAAGGACCTGGGCCAGCTGGTGGCGCGCGAGATCGAGGCCGCCGGTGGCGTGGCCAAGGAATTCAACACCATCGCCGTCGATGACGGCATCGCCATGGGCCACGACGGCATGCTGTACTCGCTGCCCTCGCGCGACCTGATCGCCGACTCGGTCGAATACATGGTCAACGCCCACTGTGCCGACGCCATGGTGTGCATCTCCAACTGCGACAAGATCACCCCGGGCATGCTGATGGCCGCCATGCGCCTGAACATCCCCGTGGTCTTCGTCTCCGGTGGCCCGATGGAAGCCGGCAAGGTCATCAAGACCGTCAACGCCGACAAGAAGGTCATCAAGCTGGACCTGGTCGACGCCATGATCCAGGCCGGCGACAAGAACATCTCGGATGCCGACGTGGCCGAAGTGGAACGCTCGGCCTGTCCGACCTGCGGTTCCTGCTCGGGCATGTTCACCGCCAACTCGATGAACTGCCTGACCGAAGTGCTGGGCCTGTCGCTGCCGGGCAATGGCACCATCCTGGCGACGCACGCCGACCGCAAGGAACTGTTCCTGCGTGCCGGTCGCGTGATCGTCGAATTGGCCCGGCGCCACTACGAGCAGGACGACTACTCCATCCTGCCGCGCAACATCGCCACCAAGGCCACCTGGGAAAACGCCATGACCCTGGACGTCTCCATGGGCGGCTCCACCAACACCGTGCTGCACCTGCTGGCCGCAGCGCACGAAGCCAAGGTGGAATTCACCATGGCCGACATCGACCGCATCTCGCGCAAGGTGCCCTGCCTGTGCAAGGTCGCGCCGATGACCAACAAGTACCACATCGAAGACGTGCACCGCGCCGGCGGCATCATCTCCATCCTGGGCGAGCTGGCGCGCGCCGGCCTGCTGGACACCTCGCGTCCGACCGTGCACAGCAAGACCCTGGCTGAAGCCATCGAGAAATACGACATCCGCGTCTCCAGCGATCCGGCCGTGCACAAGCTGTTCCGCGCTGCACCCGGCGGCGTGCCGACCCAGACCGCGTTCTCGCAGGAAGAGCGCTTCGAGACCAGCGACCTGGATCGCACCAACGGCTGCATCCGCGACATCGAGCACGCCTACTCGCAAGACGGCGGCCTGGCGGTCCTGTACGGCAACATCGCCGAGAAGGGTTGCATCGTCAAGACTGCAGGCGTGGATGAAAGCATCCTCAAGTTCTCCGGCACCGCACGTGTGTTCGAGAGCCAGGACGCCGCCGTCGAAGGCATCCTGGGTGACAAGGTCAAGGCTGGTGACGTGGTCATCGTGCGTTACGAAGGCCCCAAGGGCGGCCCCGGCATGCAGGAGATGCTGTACCCGACCTCGTACATCAAGTCCAAGGGCCTGGGCAAGGCTTGCGCCCTGTTCACCGATGGCCGCTTCTCGGGCGGCTCCTCGGGTCTGGTGATCGGCCATGCCTCGCCGGAAGCGGCCGAAGGCGGCGCCATCGGCCTGGTCGAAGAAGGTGACCTGATCGACATCGACATCCCCAACCGCACCATCAACCTGCGCATCTCCGGTGACGACCTGGCCCAGCGCCGTGCCGCCATGGACGCGCGTGGCGAGGCAGCCTGGCAGCCGGGCAACCGCCAGCGCGTGGTGTCGCAGGCACTGCAAGCCTACGCGGCGCTGACCACCTCGGCCGATCGTGGCGCGGTGCGCGACCTGTCGCAACTGAAGCGCTGATCGGGGCGTTGACCAGGTAAGAAAAAAACCCGCGCAAGCGGGTTTTTTTTCGTCCGCGCTGGTCGTTTGCGCTGGTCGTTCGCGCTGACCTTCAGCGTGGGCCGTGATGTGCGCTGATGGCGTCCAGTGCTGCCTGCAGCATGGGATGCACGCGCTCGCCATGCCAGGCCGCGGTGGCCGTGGTGACCATCAGTTTTTCGCGCAAGGGACGCAATACCACGCTGGCCGGCGCCATCCTGCGCATGCTGGCCGGCACCAGGGCCACGCCCTGGCCGCAGCCGACGAAGGCCAACTGGGCGGCGATCGAGCGTACCTCGTGCAGCACGCGTGGCTCGAAACCCTGGGCGCGGCAGGTCGCCATGAGGTGGTCGAAGTACTGCGGGCTGTAGCGTCGTTCGAACATGACGAAGGGCTCCGCCCCGAGGGACTTCAGGCCGATGCTGCGCTTGCCGGCCATGGGGTGGTGCAGGGGCAGGGCCACCACCAGTGCGCTCTCGGCCAGCGGCAGGCGGGCGATGCGTGCGTCGGGCGGACCTTCCAGGCGGGCGAAGGCCAGGTCGATATCGCCGGCCAGCAGCGCCGGGACCGCTTCCACGCTATCGATCTCGCGCACGCTCACCGTCAGGCCCGGGGCACTCTTGCCGAGTGCGGCGATGATGGGCGGCACCACATCCATCATGGCCGAGTTGACCGCGCCGATGGTGAGCACACCGGCGCTGCCGCGCACGGCTTCTTCCACGCTGCGTTCGAGCTGGGCCATCTGACCGACGAACTTCTGCACCGCCGGCAGGATGGCCGCGCCGATGGGCGTCAGGCGCGTGCCCTGGCGCGAGCGCTCGAAGAGCTGCACCTTCAGGGCTTGTTCCAGTATCTGGATCTGCTCGGTCAGGGGCGGTTGCGACATCCCGAGGCGGCGGGCGGCGCGGCCAAAGTGCTGCTCTTCGGCCACGGCAACGAATAGCCAGAGCTGTTTCAGCAAGCGGAAATTGATCATGGTCATTGCATGGTCGTTGATAGTTAATCCGTATCACGCTGTGATTCTAATCGGAATTTACTTATCAGCGGCACTGCGTGACAGTAGCGCTCCCGCTTCCAATCTCTTTCAATCGCCTCTCTTCATGAACGCAGCTCCCCTCCTGGACTGGACCGCCATCGCGGCCGTGCTCTCGGCCAGCGCCATCGGCGTGGCCATCCCCGGCGCCAACTTCGTCGCCATCACCAACAAGGCGCTGGGCGCGTCGCGGCGCGAAGCCGTCGGCATGTCATGCGGCTTTGCGCTGGTCAACTGTCTCTGGGCGGTGGTCGGGATTGTCGGGGCCGGTGCGCTGATGGCGCGTCATCCGTGGCTGGGTGTCTGGCTGCGCTTGCTGGGCAGTGTCTACCTGTTGTGGTTCGGCAGCCGCCTGCTGATGCGGGCGGCGGTGCTGCCGCCGGCAGCACCATCCGATGCCGGGGGCAACCAGGCCGGGGCCTTCCGGCAAGGCGTGGCATTGAACATCGTCAATCCCAAGTCGCTGATGTACTACTGCGCCTTCCTGTCCAATGTGGCGCCGGCCAGTGCCAGTGGCGCGACGGTGACGGTCATGGTCTTTACCGTCGGTGCCTGCGCCGTGGTGTGGTATAGCAGCCTGGGCTGGCTGCTGTCCTTTCCACAGGTGTGCAGCCGGTTCCGGCGCAGCCTGCCGCTGGTCAACCGGATCTGTGGTGTCTTGCTGATCGCGCTGGCGCTGTTCGAGATGCTGGCGCGCTGAAGGCCATGCCTAGCGTGCCGGACGGGCATGGGTGGCAGCAAAGGCCAGCCCTTCCTCGAAGGACGACAGCAGCATGTCGACCTGGTTCTTGACGCCCGCGGCCGGGACTTCCTCGTCGCCCAGCGGCGGGCGGATGCTCACCAGCAACGCCTGCGGCAGGTTCTCGCGCAGCAGCGTGACGGTGTCTTGCCAGGCTGGCAGGCGTTCTCGTGTCGGATAGACCAGGAAGACGATGGAGACCAGCTCGGCCTTGCTGGTGTCGGGCCGTTCCTCCTGCTGGTCCAGGCTGATGCTGCGGGCGTCGATGCCGTTCACGCGCAGGGCATGTACCAGCAATTCGCTGAGCAGGTCATCGCGCTCCTGGCTCAGGCCGCAGCACAGCACCACCGAGCCTTGCGGCACATCCAGCGAACCCTGCCAGCGACCCAGCCGCTCCATGCGCAAGGCACGCAGGTGAGCACCCACGCCACTGTTGAGCAGCGGCACGTCGCGGCGGCGACGCAGGCTCCTGGGCGCACCGGGGCTTTGCATCAGGGTCTCGGTGAGTTGCGAGATGGTGTTCAAGAGCCGCGTCTGCTGCGCCCCTTCGATACGGCCATGACGCAGGTCGACTGCCGCCAGCGCGAGTCCCGGCAAGAGGATCTGGTCGCAGTATTTGGCAAAGCTCTGCTTTTGCAGATGGGTGCGGGCGGCGCGGATGATGGCTTCGGATTCGCCGGCCAGCGCACGCTGGTAGAAGCGCTCGGCATGGCTCATGTCTGGCGCCTCGCCCAGCAGGATGCTGATCGGTTCCAGCGCGGCCACGTGGCGGCCGGCCACCACCAGGCACAGTGTCAGCGGCGTCGAGAGCAGCAGCCCGATCGGCCCCCACAGGCTGCCCCAGAACAGCGCCGAGACGATCACCGCCAGGGGCGACAGGCCCGAGCTGTGACCATAGACGCGCGGCTCGATGAAGTTGGCCACCACCACTTCCAGGCAGAGGTAGAAGGCCAGGAAGGACAGCGCCAGCCACCAGCCCGGATCGATGGCGGCGATGAAGATGGAGACCATCAGTCCCGACGCCAGCGCGCCCAGGTAAGGCACGAAGCGCAGCACGCCGCACAGCGTGCCCCACAGCACCGCGTGGGGAATGCCGGCCAGGCCCAGCACGCTGCCCATGATCAGGCCGAACACCACATTGACCAGGAACTGCGAGAAGAAGAAGCGCGACACCCCCTCGGCCGCATCACCCAGCGCCTGCATGGTGCGGCTCATCTCGGTGAGGCCGGCCAGGCGGATGACGCGCTCGCGCAATGACTCCTGCTCCAGCAGGATGAACACCAGCAGCACCAGCACGATGCCGGCCTGGCCGATCGGTCCCCAGGCCAGCGAGAACAGGCGCCGGATCGCGCCACGCACGGTCATGCCGGCATCGGCGGGGGCCGCCGTGACGGCGGGCTGGACGGCGCTGGCCGCGTGGGTGACTTTCTTGCCATTGCGTGTCGCACTCGTCTCGGCGGGCGCGGCCTGCGGGATCACGGCGCTCAGCTCGGCCTCCAGCCGGGCAAAGGGACGTTCGGTCATGGCCCGTACCGCTTCCACCTTGTCCTGGATGGCGTCGCGATACTGCGGCAGGTCACGGGTGACGCTGACCAGCTGGAAGGCCAGCACCACCGCCAGCGCCACCATGCAGGAACCCACCAGCAGCACCGAGACCAGTGCCGCGGCGGCGCGGTTCAGGCCCAGGGCATCGAGCTTCCTGACCAGGGGCAGCAGGATCAGGCTGGCAATGCCGGCCACCGCCAGCGGCGCCAGGATTTCGCGGCCGAAGTACAGCATGCCCAGCACGACGGCGGCACCCAGCAGGGTGCCGGAATGGAAACGGGATAGCGTGGATTTCTTGATGGTCTGCATGACGTGAGGGAAAGGGCGTGGGCGTGGGCAGGGCGAGTATAGCAATTGCTGCGCGGCAGCAGGCGGCCCGGAAGCCGCCGTGGTCGCGCCAGCAGATCATTTTTTTTGGAGCGGGATGATCCGTTTGGGCGTTTGGGGTGTCAAGGAAGATGAGAACGCTTCTTTTTTGCATTCGTGGCAGAGGGAAGCGTGTTTCGCATTCTTGTCATTCCATCAAGCATCAACCATCCCGATCCGAAAGGTAAGCATCATGCGGCAGGCCCCGTCCTCCAGGCAGTATCCCCGTCTTTCCACCGAACCGACCGCCATCGCGCACGCCGTGCGCTGCCTGGCGCTGGGCGCCCTGCTGGTGGCGCCGGCAGCATTCGCGCAGAGCACCGAGGAGAGCGGTAGCAGCAAGGACGGCACCCTGCCGGCCATCACCGTCACCGGCAATAGTGACACCGGCCTCAAGCCGGCCTATGCCGGCGGCCAGGTGGCACGCGGCGGCGGCCTGGGCGTACTGGGCACGCAGGACGTGCTGGATACGCCTTTCTCAACACTGAACTACACCGCCGAAGGCATGCGCAACCTGCAGGCGCGCACGGTGGGCGACGTCATCGCCAGCGAATCCTCGGTGCGCAATACCAATGGCGACGGCGGTTTCGGTGACAGCTACCAGATCCGTGGCTTGCCGGTCTCGGTCAACGATACCGGCTTCAATGGCCTGTACGGCCTGGTCTCGCTGGGTCGCATGTCCACCGCCATGCTGGAGCGGGTAGAAGTGCTCAAGGGGCCTGGCACCCTGATGTATGGCATGGGCCCGGCCGGCGGCGTGGGCGGCGCCATCAACCTGGTGACCAAGCGCGCTACCGACGAACCGGTCTCCAGCATCACCGCAACCTATGTCGGTAGCGCCCAGTTCGGCCTGCAGACCGACATCGGCCGGCGCTTCGGCCAGGACAAGGAGTGGGGCATCCGCGTCAACGCCCTCTACGCCGATGGCAAGACCAGCGTACGCGACAACAACCAGCAGCAGACCATGGGCTCGGTGGCGCTGGATTACACCGGCCGCCGCCTGCGCTGGACCCTGGATGCCTATACCCAGCACGAGGACACGCGCAACTTCCGTCCGCAGTTCAGCATCGGCACCACCAGCATGCCGACGGCCCCCGATGGCGACAGCAACCTCTATCCGGGCAACACCCTGCAGCTGGACGACAAGGTCGTGGCGACCCGCCTGGAGTACGACCTGAGCGACCAGCTGACCGCCTACGGTGCCATCGGCTATCACGAGGGCAGCTCGGCACAGAGCTTCCCCAGCGCCACCATCACCAGCCTGCAGGGGGATACCACGGTCCGCAACGGCTACTACGACCAGAAGGTCAGCAGCACCTCGGCCGATGTCGGCTTGCGTGCGCGCTTCAATACGGCCGGCATCAAGCACACGCTGACGCTGGGCGCCAATACCCTGGACCAGCAGACCGATTACTTCTACTTCGTCAACGCCAGCGGCGTGGCCTCCAATCTCTACAATCCGGTGGCGCTGTCGGCGGTGACCGCGGCGCGTGGCCAGCCCACCCCGCAGAGCCAGACCCGCCTGACCGGGGTGGCGCTGACCGACACCCTGTCGCTGCTCGATGGCCGCCTGCTGCTCACCGGCGGGCTGCGTCGCCAGCAGGTCTACAGCCATAGCCTCACCGGCGGTTCCAGCAGCAACAAGACCGGTTATTCGCCGGTGCTGGGGGTGGTGGTCAAGCCGCTGGAGAATCTCTCTCTGTATGCCAACTACACCGCCGGCCTGTCCGCGGGCGGCTTTGCCGGTGCGCAGTACGCCAATGCCGGCCAGGCCTTTGCCCCCTACAAGACCAAGCAATACGAGACCGGCGTGAAGCTCGACTGGGGCCGCGTCACCACGACGGCGGCGGTGTTCCAGATCGAGCGCGCCAACAGTTCCACCGCCGTGGTCGGTTCGCAGACCTTCGCCACCCAGGATGGCCGTGCGCGCGTGCGCGGCCTGGAACTGTCGGCCTATGGCGAGGCGCAACGCGGCCTGCGCCTGATGGCCAGCGGCACCCTGTTCGATACCCGCCAGTCGCACACCGCCGGCGGCACCAACGACGGCAAGGAAATCGGCGCGGTACCGACCCACAACTTCAACCTGGGCGCGGACTGGGATACGCCGTGGCTGACCGGCCTGGCCCTGAACACCCGCATCATCAACACCGGCTCGACCTGGTACAGCGATGCCAATACCCTCAAGGTACCGGGCTGGACCCGTGTCGACCTGGGCGCGCGTTATGTCAGCCGCCTGGGCGAGAAGACCGTCACCTATCGCGCCAACCTGGAAAACCTGTTCGACAAGAACTACTGGGTGATGCAGAACGGCTATGCTGGCACTGGGGCGGGACGTACTCTGGTGGTGTCTGCGCAGCTTGATTTCTGATGTTGTCTGCCCCACTACCTGCCGTTCGTCCTGAGTAGCGGTGCAGCCGCGTATCGAAGGCCCACCGTCTGTGCGCCTTCGATACGGCCCTGTCGGGCCTACTCAGTCCGAACGGTATCGGATTGGAATAGAGCGATAAGGACCTGTTTGGTCCAAACGGTGGTCAGCAGGGTTTGACTTCTTCTGCACCGTGGATCTCCAGCTCATACAACTCCAGCGGCAATCCATCCGGATCGGCAAAGAAGGTGAAGCGCTTCTGCGTATATTCATCGATGCGGATGTCTTCCACGGCCACGCCGTGTTCTTCGAGATGGCGCTTGGCCGCCGCCACGTCGGCCACCGCAAAGGACAGGTGACGCAGGCCGCAGGCTTCGGGCCGCGAGGGCCGCGCCGGTGGCGCGGGGAAGGAGAACAGCTCGATCTGCGTGCCATCCGGCAAGGCCAGGTCGAGTTTCCAGGACTGGCGGGCTTCGCGGTAGTGCTCGGCCACCACGCGCAAGCCCAGCAGGTCGACATAGAAGGCCTTCGATACCGCATAGTCGGAGCAGATCAGGGCGACGTGATGGAGGCGGTGCAGACGCATGGCGATGGATTCCGGTAGCAGGGAGTCGGTTGGAGGCCAGGTGAGCCGCTTGGTTCAGCGCAGCGGCGCACAGACAGCGCGGATCTTGTCACGCAGCCAGCGATGGGCCGGGTCCAGTTCCACACGCGGATGCCACATCAGCGAGACGATGATGGCTTCGGTCGCCAGCGGCAATTCGAAGACGTGGATGCCGTTGGCACTGCGCCCCTGCGGCTGTTCGCCACGCCCGTAGAGGAAGGAGCGCGGCACCATGGCCACCAGGTCGGAGGCGCGCGCTACCGCCAGCGCCGCCGGGAAGCTGGGGACCACCGCCACCACCTTGCGTTGCAGGCCGCGCTCGGCCAGGGCCGCATCGAGCGGGCTGCTGATGCTGCCACGCGGCGAGGCACTGACATGCTCGAAGGCCGCATAGCGCTCCGCGCTGACCCGGCGCAAGGCCGCCAGCGGATGTCCTTCACGCACCGCCCCCACGAAGCGATCACGAAACAGGGTTTGCAAGCGGACTTCCGGTCCCATCTCGATGGCGATGCCGATCTCGAGATCCACGCTGCCCTCGCGCAAGGGCAGCGGGCTGCGCTCCACCTTGGGGGAAAAGCGCAGTCGTACCAGCGGTGCCTCGGCAGTGACGGCGCCAATCAGCGCGGCGCCGAAGGCTTCCACGAAACCGTCATTGGCGCGCACGATGAAGTCGCGTTCCAGGCTGGCTAGGGCCAGTGCCGGCGCCGACGGACGCAACACCGACCGGGCTTCGTGCACCACATTGCGGGCGCGTTCGCGCAAGCCTTCGGCGCAGGGTGTCAGGACCATCTGGCGTCCGGCGCGCACCAGCAACTGGTCGCCGGTGGCCTGGCGCAGCCGGGTCAGGGTACGGCTCATGGCCGAGGCACTCAGGCCCAGGCGGCGTGCCGCGCCGGCCACGCTGGCCTCGGTGATGAGGGCGTCGAGTGCAATGAGCAGGTTCAGGTCGGAGTCGGGCATGCAGGCATGCTAGCACGCCGGGTGCCATGGCATGGCGTTGCATGCAGTTATCCAATGCAAGCCGTGCGTCTTCCGCCTTGTCTCGCGGATCGCTATAGTGACTCCTTGAGTATTTCACTCCCTGACTCTCCGAATCCCTCTCTGCCCCACAGGACGCCTGCCCCATGGAACTGTTCTCCGACCTCCCCGACGACGAGGGCTTGCCCGGCGCGCAACGGCGCCGCGCCATGATCGCCGTGATGACTGCCACCACCATGGCAGTGTTCGACGGCACCATCGTCAATGTGGCCCTGCCGCAGATCAGCGTGGCCCTGGGCGCGTCGGCGGCCGCCTCGATCTGGGTGGCCAACGCCTACCTGCTGGCCGTGGCGATGACGCTGGCAACCTTTGCCGCCTTGTCGGCGCGGGTGGGGTTCCGCAACCAGTTCACCATCGGGCTGGCAGTCTTCACGCTGGCCTCGCTGGGCTGTGCGCTGGCCAATTCGGTGAGCCTGCTGATCCTCATGCGCGTGCTGCAGGGACTGGGTGGCGCGGCCATGCTCAGCATTGCGCCAGCGATCCACCGCACGGTCTTCCCGAACCGCCTGCTGGGTCGCATCCTCGGCCTCAATGCCGTGCTGGTGGCAGCCAGCACGGCCATTGGGCCGGTCCTGGGCGGCACGCTCCTGGCCACGCTGGGCTGGGAGTGGGTATTCGCCATCAATGTGCCGCTGGGCGTGGTGGCAGTGTGGCTGGCCTGGGTGGCCATTCCCGACAACCGCCGGCCGGCGCGGGCCCGCTTCGACATCGCCGGTGCGTTGCTATCGGCCCTGTCCATGGGCGCGCTCATCATGGCGGCCGACACCTGTGCCCGCCTGGCCGAACCCGGCCAGGGGGCCAGCGCCGCCCTGACCGCCTCGGCGTACGCATTGGTGGCGGTGCTGGCGGCAGTGGCCTTCGTCTGGGACCAGCGTCGCGCTCCCGAACCCCTGCTGCCGCTGGATATCTTCGTCAATGCGCGTTTCTCGCTGGCAGCGCTGACCTCGCTGGCTTCCTTCGTCGGTCAGGGCATTGCCTTCGTGGCATTGCCCTTCCTGTTCCAGAACGCCTACGGCTACAGCGCCTTCGAATCGGCCGCCCTGTTCACGCCCTGGCCGCTGGGCATCGTGCTGGTGGCACCGACGGCGGGCCGCCTGGCCGACCGTCATTCGCCGGCCCTGCTGTCCAGCCTGGGGCTGGCTCTCTTCACCGTGGGCCTGGTGTTGCTGGCGCTGCTGCCTGACCATGCCCAGGCCTGGGATATCGGCTGGCGCGCCCTGGTCTGTGGCATGGGATTCGGTTTCTTCCAGAGTCCCAACAACCGCGAAATGCTATCCAATGTCGTGCGTGAACGCAGCGGCAATGCCTCGGGCGTGCTGGCCATCATGCGTACCTTCGGTCAATGCCTGGGGGCGGCGCTGCTGGGCATGATCCTGGCGGTCTATACCGCCGCGGCTGTCGCGCAGGGGCAACTGCAGATGAGTGCGACCCAGGATGGCGATGCGATCCGTCTCTCCCTGTGGGTGGCCGCCGCCGCCACCGCGCTGGCGACGGCAGTGAGTGCCAGCCGCTTGCGCCGCCGCGCCACGTCGCCGGCCTGAGATGTTCCGGGGGCTGCTGCCGTCAGGTTTACCCTGATTGTGGACAGGTGCCCCAGCCCTTACCGTATGAGACTTGAGAGTCCGCCAGTGAGGCGGCCGCGCCACAGTTGGCTGACATAAGGCTGAATGGCGCGGGTCTCTGTCATCATGGCCCAAGCAGGCCTATCGGGGAGGGTGTATGAAATGGTTCGCTGACATGAAGATCGCCAGAAAACTGATCTCGGTGTTTTCACTGGTCGTTGTCCTGGTCCTGGGCTTGGGCATGTTTGCCCTGCATCAACTGGGGCGTGTCAACGACACGGCCGAGGATATCGCCACCAACTGGTTGCCCAGCATCCGGGAAACCAGCGCCATCGAAACCCACCTGGCGCGCATGCGCTCCTATGATCTGCAGCACCTGGTCGCCACCGACGATGCCGCGCGCAAGGCCGCCGAGACGGGCGCCGCCGAGCAGCTGGAGGCAACGCGTCGCGCCCTGGCCAGCTATGGCACCATGCTGACCGAGCCGGAGGAGAAGGAGTTCTTCCCGCAGATCGCCAAGGATATCGACGCCATTGCCGCCGAGCATGTGAAACTGCAGCAACTGTCCGAGGCCAACAAGAAGGACGAGGCCATGACGCTGTTCTGGGGACCCTTCACTACCGGCTACCTGGATGCCCTGAAGAAACTCGATGTCCTCATCGCCGTCAATGACAAGGGTTCCGATACGTCCCATGCCACGGCCGTCCAGACCTATCAGTTCTCGCTCTATTCGATCAGCGCCATGCTGCTGGCCTGTGCGGCTCTGTCCATGTTGCTGGCGGTGTGGGTCGCCCGCCTGGTCTCCCGTCCGCTGGCCGCCGCCGTGACCGTGGCGCGCCAGGTGGCCGCTGGCGACCTGACCGCGACCATCGTCGTGCAGAGTCGTGACGAGACCGGCGAGCTGATGGATTCACTCAAGACCATGAACAGCAATCTGCACAGCATCGTCAGCCAGGTTCGTACCAGCACCGAGACCATTTCCACGGCCTCCGGCGAGATCGCCGCTGGCAACCTGGACCTGTCCAACCGCACCGAGCAACAAGCCAGTTCGCTGGAGGAAACCGCTTCCTCGATGGAAGAGCTGACCTCCACCGTCAAGCAGAACGCCGACAATGCCCGCCAGGCCAACCAGCTGGCGTCGACGGCGGCGACCGTGGCCGCCGATGGTGGGCAGGTGGTCAGCGAGGTGGTGCAGACCATGAGCGGCATCGAGCAATCCTCGCGCAAGGTGTCGGAAATCATTGGCCTGATCGATGGCATCGCCTTCCAGACCAATATCCTGGCCCTGAACGCCGCCGTGGAAGCGGCGCGTGCCGGCGAGCAGGGGCGCGGCTTTGCCGTGGTCGCCTCGGAAGTGCGCACCCTGGCGCAACGCTCGGCCTCGGCGGCCAAGGACATCAAGGCCCTCATCGATGAATCGATGAGCCAGGTCGGCCTGGGCAGCCAGCTGGTCGAGCGCGCCGGCGCCACCATGGCCGAGGTGGTCAATAGCGTGCAACGCGTCACCGACGTGGTCAGCGAGATCAGCAGTGCCAGCCACGAGCAGAGCGCCGGCATCGACCAGATCGGCCAGGCCATCACGCATATCGACGAAGTCACGCAACAGAATGCCGCGCTGGTGGAACAGGCTGCGGCCGCCGCCAAGTCGCTGCAGGAGCAGGCCGGCCAGCTCAACGAACTGGTGAGTGCCTTCCGCCTGACGGCCTAGGGCCGGCGGGATCCGGACAAGACAATGGCCGCCCATGGGCGGCCATTGTCATTGGTCGTGCAACATCGACGGCCTCAGGCGTTGTCGATATCGTCCTCGTCCTTGGGCACGAACACCATGCCGGTCTTGGCGTTGTAATCCATCAGGCCGGCGTAGCGGCCCCAGGCGATCATGGTCTCGAAGGTCTTTTCGGGATTGTCGTAGGGCAGGGCGCTGCCGATGTCGCGGATGACGCGCTCGGCCTCGATCTCCTCGGCCTCGCCCAGCACCGCCAGGATGATGTGGAAGATGCGCAGCTTGAACACCTGCTCGGCGAAGATGGCGCGCTGGCCCAGACGGTCGGCGGCCACGAAGCGGCGGCCCAGGTCGGTGAGGAAGACATCCTGCTTGGGCGTGTCCACCAGTTCCAGGATCTCGGCGGCCTTGACGGTGGCGATGGTCTCGCCGAACTCCTTGCCGATCTCGTCGGAGATGTCGTAGATGTTGTTCAGTTCCGGCTCGTCGTGCAACAGGCTCATCAGACCCAGGATCTGGCCCACTGGGATCAGCGGGATCGACTCCATGCGCTTGCGGCCACGCGAGATCGCCTCGCCCGCCACATGCACCTCGGGCGGCAGGTCGGGCAGGGACAGGGTGGTGATGGCATCGTGGATGATGTTGACCAGGCGCTGGAATTCCGGGCTCTTGCTGTCGCGCGGGTAGGGCAGCGGATTGTCCAGCACCAGGCCCAGGCGGCCCGGACGCGGGAACACCACCACGATGCGGGTAGCCATCTCGACGGCTTCCTCGATGTTGTGGGTGACCATGAAGATCGAGGTCAGGCCGCTCTCGGGGGCACGCCACAGGCTGATCAGTTCCTGGCGCAGGTTTTCGGCGGTCAGCACGTCCAGGGCGCTGAAGGCTTCGTCCAGGCACAGCAGCTTGGGCTTGGACACCAGCGCACGCGCAATGCCCACGCGCTGACGCATGCCGCCGGAAAGCTCGCGCGGGTAGGCGCTGTGATAGTTGCCCAGGCCGATCAGGTCGATGGCGCGGTCGACGGCGGCATCGCGTTCCTCGCGGGTCGGGTTGTGCGACATCAGGCCCACGGCCACGTTCTGCTCCACCGTCAGCCAGGGGTAGAGCGCAAAGGTCTGGAACACCACCGAGGCATCGCGGTTGACGCCATACAGCGGCTTGCCGCCGGCCAGGGTGCGGCCCGAGCTGGGCTCGACCAGGCCGGTCAGGCAGCGCAGGATGGTGGACTTGCCCGAACCGGACTGGCCCAGCAGCGCCAGCAGCTCGCCCTCGTGGACGGCCAGGTCGATGTTGTCCAGCACCTTGAGCTCGTGGCCGCCGGCGGTGTTATAGGATTTGCTGACGGCGTTGAGTTCGGCGACGGCGGGGCGGAGATGCGGATGGCTCATGGATTGGCTCATGGTCTGTCGATGCGGGTCAGTCGATACGGGTCAGTCGAGGCGGAAGCGGCGTTCGGCGAAGGCATACAGGCGGCGCCAGACGAACTTGTTCATCAGTACCACAAACATCGACATCACGCCGATGCTGGCGATGATCAGGGGCGTGTCACCGGACTTGGTGACGGCCGAGATATAGGCGCCCAGGCCATCGGCCTTGAGGGTGACATCGCCCCAGCTGGCCAGCTCGGCCACGATGGAGGCGTTCCAGGCACCACCGGCGGCGGTGCAGGCGCCGGTCACCCAGAACGGGAAGATGGCCGGCAGGATCAGGGTCTTCCACAGGTTCCAGCGCGACAGGCCATACATGCGGGCGGCTTCCTTGAGGTCGTTGGGGATGGCCATGGCGCCGGCGATGACGTTGAAGAGGATGTACCACTGCGTGCCCATGGCGATGAGGAGGATGCTGCCCCAGTTCATGCCGATGTTGGCCGCCACGAACCAGCCCACCACCAGCGGGAAGGTCATGTTGACCGGGAAGGAGGCACCGATCTGGGCCAGCGGCTGGGCGAAGCGGGCGATCTCGGGCTTGGAGCCGATCCACACGCCCACCGGGGTCCAGATCAGCGTGGCGATGACGGTCATGGCCAGCACCCGCAGCATGGTCAGGAAGCCCAGCCAGACGATATGGCCGAACAGGCTCCAGCTCATGGCGCCGTGCAGGGCGTCGATGGCGGCCACCAGGCCGCGCAGGGCCTCGAAGGCCAGCAGGGCGCAGATCAGGCCGGTGAGGATGCGATGGGTCCAGCGTCGGCGGGCAATGCGCGCCGGCGTGGGTTCGCCGCTGGTGCGCGGGCGCTGGCGTGCCAGCCACTCGCCCAGCGGGTCCCAGAGCTTCTCCTGCAGCCAGGTAAAGACATAGGACCCCTTGAGCAGGTCGTACACCCAGGAGGTCGGCGGCGAGGTCGACTCGGTCAGCTCGATCTTGAACTTGTCGGCCCAGGCCAGCAGCGGGCGCCAGACCAGCTGGTCACTCACCAGGATCAGGGCCAGCATGGCGATGACGGCCCACAGTGCCGCATTGTGGTCGCCCTGTTCGATGGCTTGCGCCATGTAGGAACCCAGGCCGGGCAGTTTCAGGTCCTTGTTCATGACGCTGATGGCCTCGCTCTGGGCGACGAAGAACCAGCCGCCGCCGAAGGACATCATGGAGTTCCAGATCAGGCTGTGCGCCGAGGCCGGCAGCTCGACCGTGCGAAAGCGCTGCCAGGCGGTGAGACGGTAGGTGCTGGCGGCTTCCTGCATGTCGGTGGGGATGGTGACCATGGAGTGGTAGAAGCCGAAGGCCATGTTCCACACCTGGCCGGTGAAGATGGCGAAGATGGCCGCACATTCCACGCCCATCAGGCTACCCGGGAACAGCGCCATGAAGCCGGTCACGGTGGCCGACAGGAAACCCAGCACCGGCACCGATTGCAGGATGTCCAGCGCCGGCAGGATCAGGGCGCGCGCGCGGCGGCTCTTGGCGGCCAGGTAGCCGGTACCGATGGCGAAGGCCAGCGAGAAGGCGAAGGCGATCCACATGCGCAGCAGGGTGCGGCCGGCGTAGTAGGGGATCAGGGCCGGAGAGGAATCGACCTCCAGCTGGTCGCTGGGGTCGAAATGCACCAGCATTCCCTTGCCGAAGTGCATGGCGCTCCACAGCAGGCCGAACAGCACGGCCAGCACCAGGGCGTCGATCCAGCCGAAGCCTGGCTTGACCGCGTCATAGGCCGTCAGTTGCGGGGAGGTCGTCTTCATCGTCATAGCGGGTGGCCGGGTCGGGATGCAGGGAAAGGGGCATTGTCGCAGAGTGGTCGCCGGGGCGGAAAAATCGCCCCAAGGACCGGCGGCGCCACTGTATCAAAAAAATCTGACAGTTTCTTGACCTGATGAAACGGCGTCGCACAAATGACAAAGACCAATCGACAAAGACCAATCGACAAATAACAACCGGCGCCGGGGCAGGAGCCCGGGCGCCGGTGCGGGGACCGGCCTGGCGGCCGGTGTCAGGGGGGACTAGCGGCTGGCGCTGCCGTCCAGGGGTTTGCGGGGGATCAGCGCCCACATGGTCAGGCCGCTGAGCAAGAGCAGGCCCGCCAGGATATAGAGGGCGATGTCCATGTTGCCGGTACGGGTCTTGACCAGGCCGATCAGCCAGGGACTGACGATGCCACTGGTAATGCCCACGCTGGAGATGAAGGCGATGCCGGTGGCGGCGGTCTGGGTCGGCAGCAGGCCCGGCGGCAGCGACCAGAAGATCGGCAGCGCCGCGAAGATCAGTACCGCGGCCACCGACAGCAGGCCCAGCGAGACGGCGAAGCTGGACGGATGCAGGGTCAGCGCCGCCAGTGCCAGTGCGCCCCCGGTGGTGCAGGCCAGGAAGTGGCCGTGGCGCTCGCCGCGACGGTCCGAATGGCGGGCAATGAGGATGAGGCCGACCGCGCCGATGGCGTTGGGGATCACCGAATACAGCGAGATCGACACCACATCCTGGATGCCGAAGTCGCGGATCATCAGCGGCATCCAGAAGTTCAGCGTCAGCGAGCCGCAGGTCAGGGCGAAGTAGATGAAGGCGAACAGGTAGGTCTGGCGGTGGCACAGCGCCTGCTTCAACGCGGCCAGCGAATGGGCGCTGGCATGGTGGGTGCGGGTCGATTCCTGGGCCTGGCGCGCCATCAGGAAGCTGCGTTCCTCGGCGCTGAGCCAGTGCGCCTGCGTCGGGCTGTCGGCCAGCCAGAAGATGGCCAGCAGTCCCAGCACCACCGCCGGTGCGCCCTCGATGGCAAACATCCATTGCCAGCCATACATGCCCATGACGCCGCCCATGTCACGCATGATCCAGCCCGAAATCAGGCCGCCGAGCACGCCGGCCACGGCCACGCCCGCGAAAAAGATCGCCATCACCGCGGCGCGGCGGCGTGCCGGGAACCAGTAGCTGAGGTAAAGCACGATGCCGGGGAAGAAGCCCGCCTCGAATACGCCCAGCAGGAAGCGCAGCGTATAGAAATGGGCGGCATCGGTCACCAGCATCATGCCCACCGAGGCCAGTCCCCACAGCACCATGATGCGGCTGAAGGTGCGGCGCGCACCGAAGCGCGCCAGCGCCATGTTGCTGGGTATCTCGCACAGCACATAGCCAACATAGAACACGGCCGCACCGAGGCCATACATGGCATCGCTGAAGCCGAGGTCGTGCTTCATCTGCAATTGCGCAAAGCCGATGTTGATGCGGTCCAGGAACGAGACCACGTAACAGACGAAGAGGAAGGGAATGATACGCAGCCAGACCTTGCGGTAGACGGCGTCTTCGGCCTCCAGTGCGAGGGCCGGGGGCGCGGCCAGGGTGCCGGCGCCCGGGGATGGGGTCATCATGAGAGTCTCCTTGGTTCAGGCGCCCTCGATGGGCGCTCTTGTATCAGGTCGGAAAAGAGGATTGCGTATCGCTCAGGCGGCTTCGGCCAGTGCCCCGGCCGTGCTGGCACGGGCCAGGCGCATGGCTTCCAGCAAGACCTCATGGCCGCCGATGTGATTGCACAGCAGCAGGATCAGCTTGGCATTGACGGCCTGGCTGGCCTCGTCGTCCAGGCCGCGATGCATGTTGATGAGCGCTTCGTAGAAGTCATCGGGACGCGCCAGGTTGGGGGCGGTGTTGAGTGTCATTCGGGTCTCCGGTGTCGTTGGATGGATGGTCTCGGGTTCGTTATTCAGGCGGCATTGCGTTGCGGCTGCAGCACCGGCTCCTGGCCGTGGGCGCGCCGCAGGGCGTCGGCGATCAGGCCGGCATCGACGCTGCGCCAGCGTGCGCTGACATGCTGGTCGGGCCGGATCAGGTAGCAGCTGCCGGGGCGGGCATCGTGACGTTGCTCGGCCAGGCCTGCGCTGTCCTGCACTTGCGTGGCGAGGCCGCCACCGATGCTGGCCAGGCGCTCCGTGTCCTGTGCCGTTGCGGGGGCGTCGCTGATGAAAAGCAGATGCAATGGCCGTGGCAGCATGCGCTGGCCCAGTTCCAGCAATGCACTGAACTGTTGTTGCGGCAGGGCGGCGGCGGCGCCGAAGACCATCACCACGAAACGGTCGCCCAGCTGACGCAGCAGCCAGGTCGCGCCAGCGGCGTCGGCCACCGGGGCATCGACGCAGGGCGCGCCGGGACACATCTGGCCGGCGAACGATTCCCGGTCCTCGGTGTTGAGCGCCGAGCCATGCAAGGTTGCCGGAAGGGATAGCCGGCCGCTGTTGACCAGCCGGCGCGCAAAGCCATGCTCGCGTGCCAGTTCAAGGACGGCGTCGCGGAACTGCCGGCTGACCCGGCTCTTGGGCGTGATGAAATCGGTGGAGCGGGTGGAATTGAGCAGGTTCTCGTCGGCCGCGTATTCGCGCTCGCTGGCATAGGTGTCGAGCAGGCCCTCGGGAGCCTTGCCCTGCAGGACGCTGGCCAGTTTCCAGGCCAGGTTCTCGGCGTCCTGGATGCCGCTGTTGGCGCCGCGTGCGCCGAAGGGCGAGACGCAATGCGCGGCATCGCCCACGAAGAACACGCGACCATGGCGGAAGCGCTCCATGCGCACGCAGGAAAAGGTATAGACGCTGACCCATTCCAGGGAGAACTGCGCCTCTTTGCCCAGCAGTGCCTGCACGCGCGGGATCACCCGTTCCGGGGTCTTCTCCAGCACCGGGTCGGCATCCCAGCCGAGCTGGAAGTCGATGCGCCAGACATTGTCGGGCTGGCGATGCAGCAGCACCGACTGGTTGGGATGGAAGGGCGGGTCGAACCAGAACCAGCGCTCGGCCGGGAAGGGCGCGTCCATCTTGACGTCGGCGATGAGGAAGCGGTCGCGGAAGGTATGGCCCTGGCTTTCCAGTCCCATCATCCGGCGCAAGGGACTGCGCGAGCCATCGGCGGCCACCACGTAGCGGGCCTTGAGGGTGTAGGGGCCGTCGGGCGTGTCCACCAGCAGGGCGTCGTGATCGGCGTGGTGGGTGATGACGCTGACCTTGTTCTTCCAGCGGATCTCGATATTGGGCAGGCTCTGCGCCTGCTCCAGCAGATAGCCTTCGACGTAGTACTGCTGCAGGTTGATGAAGGCCGGGCGTGCATGGCCTTCCTCGGGCAGCAGGTCGAACTCGTAGACGGCCTGGTCGCGCAGGAAGACCTTGCCGCGATTCCAGCCCACGCCCTTGTCCACCATGCGATCGGCGCAGCCGAGGCGGTCGAAGATATCCAGGGTGCGCTTGGCGAAGCAGATCGCGCGCGAACCGGTGGACAGGGTGTCGTCATCATCGACCAGCACCACCGCGATGCCCTGGCGTGCCAGGTCGATGGCGGTAGTCAGGCCCACCGGGCCGGCGCCTACCACGACCACCGGATGCAGCGGCGCGGCCATGCCCGGGGTCTGTTCCGGGCAGGGGCGATAGGTGAAGCGCAGTTGCTGGTAGTCGATGTTCTGGCTGGATGTCATGTTCTTGTCTCCTCGCTATCCTGGCAGGCCTGGACTCAGGCCTGCAGCGCCGTCCACATTTCCTGGTCGCGCTGGGCGGTCCAGATGCGCGGATGGACGATGCCGGAGGCCTCGTCATAGGCACGGGTGACATCGAAGGGCAGGCAATGCTCGTAGATGAAGACCTGGCCGAACTTGGGGTCCATGAGGCTGCGCGCATGGACCATGGCTTCCTTCAGGCCCATCTTGGCGGCCACGGCTTCACGGCCGGCGCGCAGCAGGGTGGAGACGAAATCCTTGGTATAGGCCAGGCCGTGCTCGACCTGTTCGCGTCCCAGCAGCGCCGGGCCACGACCCGGAACCAGGGCCTCGGCCTGCAGCGCGGTCAGCGCATCCAGCGTGGCCGGCCATTGCTCCAGCTGGGCGTCGCCGCAGTAGCAGGCGGCATCGTATTCGACCAGGTCACCCGAGAAGAGCACCTTCTGGCCGGGGATCCACACCACCGTATCGCCCTTGGTGTGACCGGCACCCAGGTGGGCGATCTTCACTTCCAGCTTGCCCATGAAGATGGTCATCTCGCGCTCGAAGACCATGGTCGGCCAGGTCAGGCCGGGCACCGTCTCGACACCGGCGAACAGGCGCGGGAAGCGTTCGATCTCGGACTTCATGTCGGCCTCGCCGCGCTCGACGATCATCTCGTAGGTGCCACGGCTGGCGATGACCTGTTCGGCACCTTCCTTGAAATAGGCCGAGGCACCCAGCACGCGCACGGCGTGGTAGTGCGACAGCACCACGTACTTGATGGGTAGGTCGGTGATGCTGCGGATGCGGGCAATCAGGTCCTGTGCCATGGCCGGCGTGGCGGTGGTGTCGATCACCATCACGCCGTCGTCGCCGATGATGACGCCGGAATTGGGATCGCCTTCGGCGGTGTACGCGTAGGCGTTTTCGGAAATACGTTCGAAGGTGATCTTCTTCGCTTCAAGATCCGCCTGGGATGCAAATGCCTTGGCCATGTCTGCCTCGTTCAATGTAAGTGGGGTGGGACGTGCGAAGACATGGCGGGGGCCATCGTGCGGTGTCTCCGTCCACGTCGTCGTGGTTCTGATCGGTTCTTGTATCGCCTGGAAGGTTCAGGTTGAGAGCATCTTAGTCAGCGCTTTTTGATTAGTCAATATCAAATATGCTTGTCATGGATTAATTGATGTTTTTTGCACCGAGGCCCTGGAACGTGGTCGGCGGACCCCGATGCATTAGAATCCAGGCTTGATCCAATCGCCTGTTACCTGGAAGAACCACCGGATGAGTGCAACACCTGCCAAGACACAACGAGGAATCCAGAGCGTGGAAGTGGCCGGGCGCCTGTTGCAGGCGCTGGCGGCAGCGCGCCAGCCCATGCCGCTGGTGGAGCTGGCAGGGGCGGCCGAACTGTCCTCGGCACAGGCGCATACCTATCTGGTGAGCCTGTTGCGACTGGGCCTGATCAAGCGCACCCCGGGCGAGGGCCACTACGAGGCCGGGCCGCTGGCGCTGCGGCTGGGCATGTCGCGCCTGACGCAGGCACCGGCCTATCGCCACGCCATGCCGCAGGTGCAGCAGTTGAGCGCCGAGACCGGCTACAGCGTGGCCGTGTCGCTGCCCACGCCGGAAGGCCCGACCATCGTGCATTACGCCCATGCCGGCAATCCCCTACATGTGAACCTGCACGTGGGCACCGTCATGGCGCTGGGCGAGACGGCCACCGGCCGCGCCTATTGCGCCTTCCAGCCGCAGGCGCTGTGGCAGCCCTTGTGGGAGGTACAGCATCAGGGTGCGGGTCGCGCGCGCTGGAAGGCTTTCCTGGAAGAACTCGATGCCATCCGCAAGCGCGGCATCGAACGCGCCATCGATGCTCCCAGTCCCGGCGTGAGCAGCCTGTGCATGCCGTTGCTGGATGCGGCCGGACAAGTGCTGCTGCTGGTGACGGTGATCGGCCCGACCGGTTCCATCGATGCTGGCTGGCGCGGCAGCGCGGCGCGCCAGTTGCGTCAGACCATCGAGGCCATGGCCGCCACGCTCAAGGAGAACCCGTAATGAATCCGTCCCCCGACCTGCTCGCCCAGGAAGCCGAGAGCGCCCGTGGCCAGCGCGGCATCCAGTCGCTGGACAGCACTGGCCAATTGCTGGACGCCTTGCTGCTGGCCGCCCGCCCGCTGCCGCTGGGCGACCTGGCGCGGCTGGCCGGCATGCCGGCGGCCAAGGCCTTTCCCCATCTGGTGAGTCTGCAGAAGATCGGCATGCTGGCGCGCGACGAGGCCGGCAATTTCTTCCCCGGCCCCCTGAGCCTGGAGCTGGGCCTGGCAGCCCTGCAGCGCCTGTCACCCTTGCGCGAGGCCGAGGCGGAGGTGGCGCCGCTGGCGCAGGCCACGGGCTTGTCGGTGGCGCTGGCCGTGGTCGGGCCGCTGGGACCTACCGTGGTCAGGCTGGAAGAATCCTCGCGACCGCAGCACGTGAGCCTGCGCATCGGCACCGTGCTGTCGATGGTCAATACGGCCATCGGCCGCGTGTGCGCCGCCCATCTCCCGGCCGACATGCTGGCCGGTGCCCTGGCCATGGATGCGATCCGCATGGAAGGCGCGCAGCCGGGCACGGTCAGCAATGCCGATGGCAGTCTGCGGCATGACTACGCCGAACGCCTGCTGCAGATCCGCACGCAGGGCATGGACCAGGCACTGGGGCGTCCGGTACCGGGCATCAACACCCTGGCCGCGCCGGTGTTCAACCATGCCGGGCAACTGGCGCTGGTGATGGCGGTCATGGGCAGTGGCGGCAGCTACGACACCGACCTCGATGGCCAGATCGCGCGCCTGTTGCGGGCGTCGGCCCAGGCCGTGTCATGGCGTCTGGGCGCGATCATCGGGAGCGGTGACGGAGCGGCATCGTGATGCGTGGAAATAGTGCTGAAAAGCAATGCTGGCGGATTTTTCTGTACGCCTGTAAAGGCGCATGAAATCAGGCTTTTCCTGAGTTTGGCCGGGATGGCCGGGCGCTATAATGCCTCACTTCTTGATAGATAGCCGGTGCCTCTGCAACCGGTAACAACGTCCAGATGAAATGGCATAGGATGGGACTCTCCGCGTTGACGAACATGCTGCGTGCCTATTGGCGTGTCGATGACCAGCCCGAGTTGCTGGTGGCGCAGTACAAGGCATTCTCGGCCAAGATGCCGATGATGTATCTCATCCTCCTCGTCAACAGCTGGGCGCTGGCGCACACCTACCTGGATCTCGCACCGCACTGGCTGGGCCTGTATTTCCCGGCCATCCTGACGGTAATGTGCGTGCTGCGCCTGAGCTTCTGGTGGCGTGGCCGCCATGTCGATCCCACGCCGCAGGTGGCGGCGCACGCCTTGAGGCGCACCAATTTCCTGGTGGCGCCGATCGCCCTGAGCTTCTCGATCTGGTCGGTGCTGCTGTTTCCCTATGGCGATGCCTACGCCCAGGCGCACGTGGCCTTCTACATGGGCATCACCGTGGTCTGCTGCATCTTCTGCCTGATGTACATGCGCTCGGCGGCCCTGACCACGGCATTCATCGTCAATGGCATCTTTACGGTGTTCTTCCTGTCGACCCATACGCCGGTCTTCGTGGCGGCGGCCCTCAATGTGGTGCTGGTGACCATTGGCATGCTGGTCATCGTCAACAGTCACTATCGCGATTTCACCGGCCTGATCAACGCCCAGCTCAAGACGACGCAACTGAGCAACGAGAACCTGCAGCTGGCCAATGTGGATTCGCTCACGCAGATCCCCAACCGGCGCAAGTTCTTCACCCAGCTCAATGACATCTGCACGCGCGCCTCGGTGCGGCAGGAGCGCTTCGCGGTCGCCATCCTCGATCTCGACGGCTTCAAGGCCGTCAACGATCTCTATGGGCATGCCCATGGCGACCATCTGCTGGAAGTGGTCGGGCAACGCCTGCTGGCGACCTGCCGCGAAGAGGATCTGCACCTGGCCCGCCTCGGCGGCGACGAGTTTGCCATCATCATCGATCGCGACCTTAGCGACGACGCCCTGCGCGAGATCGGCCGGCTGGTCTGCGAGAAGCTGCGTCAGCCGTTCCGCCTGGCCAATGCCACGGTGCAGATTGCCGCCTCGGTGGGGGTGGCGACCTTCCCCGACATGGCCAGCGATGCCGCCGCACTCTACGAGCATGCCGACTATGCGCTCTACCAGGGCAAGCGCGAACGGCGCGGGGCGGTGACGCTGTTTTCCGAACAGGACAAGGAGCAGATCCAGCGCAAGGCCAACATCGAGCAAGCCTTGCGTCAGGCCGATTTCGAGCGCGAGCTGTCGGTCTTCTTCCAGCCCATCGTCAGGCTGGCCGATCGCACCCCCATCGCCTTCGAAGCACTGGCGCGCTGGCAGCACAGCAGCCGTGGCGTGATCTCGCCGGTGGAGTTCATTCCTGCGGCCGAACGCATGGGCATCATCAACCAGCTGAGCGTGACCCTGCTGAAGAAGGCGCTGTCCGCCGCCGCGCAATGGCCCGAGGAGATGCGCCTGTCCTTCAATCTCTCGGCCAACGACATCAATACCAGCGAGGGCATGGCGGAGATCGTCAGGGTCATCACGCAGTCGGGCTTCTCTCCCGCGCGCCTGGACCTGGAAATCACCGAGACGGCCGTATTGCAGGACCTGGAGAAGACCCGCCAGATGATCACCTCGCTGCGCCAGCTGGGATGCGGCATCACGCTCGACGATTTCGGCACCGGCTATGCCAGCCTGAGCCACCTGCATGCGCTGCCGCTGACGCGCATCAAGATCGACAAGAGCTTCGTGGCCGATATCGAGCGCAATGCGGTGAGCCACAAGATCGTCAAGTCGCTGCTGGCGCTCACCCACGACATGGCGCTGGCCTGCGTGGTGGAAGGGCTGGAGACCGAGCAGCATCTGGCCATCCTCTCCGAGCTGGGCGCGCTCTACGGTCAGGGCTACCTGTTTGCCCGGCCCTTGCCGCAGGAGCAGGTGGCGGGATGGCTGGCACAGCATCGCGAGCTGCAACGCCAGGCGGCCAACGGATAGGCAACATGAAAACGCCATCGGCCATCCGTTAAGGGATGGCCGATGGCGTTCCTGCCTGCTGCTGTTTTTCTTTTTTGCTCCCGTCTCCCTCTTTCCTCTTCCCTCTTTGCTCCTCGTGTTTCCTCCTGGTGCTCAGATCATGCGCATCTTCCCCGCGGCAAAGCAGGGATCGATCTCGCCCTCGGTCCAGTTGCGGATGATGGATGATCCCAGCAGGATGCGGTACTCGCACATCCTGCCCTTGTCCGGATGCTGGACGATGCGGCTCTGGATCTCGTATTCGGTGCCATTGATGGTCGTGCTCACGGCAATTTCATCGATGATTTCGGTCATGGGAGAGGTCCGGGCAAATGGGTTCTATTGGGCTTGCTGGGCGCGACGCGCCAGGATCTTCTGGATCTTGTCGCCCAACGTGGCGGCATTGAAGGGTTTGACGATGTAGCCATCGGCCCCGGCTTCGGCCGCGGCGACGATGTTTTCCTTCTTGGCCTCGGCGGTGATCATCAGTACCGGCAGATGCGCGAACTTGCTGCTCTCACGGATCTTCTTGAGCAACTGCAGGCCATCCAGGTTGGGCATGTTCCAGTCGGTGATGACGAAGCTGATGGGGGCGGTACCGCCTTCGAGCATCTTCCAGGCACTGGCGCCATCGTCGGCATCGGTGCTCTTGCTGAATTCGAGCTCCTTGAGCAGGGCATTGACGATGCGGCGCATCGTGGAAAAGTCATCGACGACGAGGAAATGCTGGTCATTCTGGGGCATGAGAACTCCTGAAGGATGTAAATTCATCATAAGTGATGAATTCAATTTTTTGTATCCGGCAATTTTCCGGGTCTTCATCCCGCTCTTCTATCAGGGTTTTCCTTATTGTTACTATGTATAGTGTATTTGCTCACTATTTCATCGTTAAATCGGGAATGTCTGATTTCTACTTGTCAATGCGAGCTGTAGCGATTCGCACAAATATTCCTTGATTAAAAATCGAAATAATCAAAAACAGTATTTTTATCTTGCCTGTTTATTCATGAAAATCACATGTCATCATCAATAAGTTGTCTTTGTGAGTAGACAAATAGATAAGTAATGTTAGAATAAATAAAACCATGTGAAAGACATGGTTATTGTTGGTCAAAAGCTGTTGAGGCGGTCACCGCTGTCATGTCCGGATTTCCTCGGGGGGAGGAAGCGGCGCTGGCAAGTCGGGTGGCCGCCCAATCTCGTCGCTGCTGGGAATGAACCCCACCCTCCGTTGAGGGTGGCGCCGCTGGCGTCACCGATGCCGTGCGCGTAGCGGGTGTCGGGCGTTGCCGCCTGGCTTCCCATCCCGAGCTGAATTGATCCATCCACCTGTGCGGGGATGCTGCGTCGCCTGTGTCGACCAGCCGTCCGGGGCAGGTGCGTCCGCTGTCGGTCATCCATGCGAAGCAGGTCTTCGCGAGGAGGGGTATGCACGCCCGAAAGCCGCGCCGGCACTGGATGTCAGGCTTGGTCACAGCATGTCAGATCGGGTCGTGATTTGTCAGCACTGGCGAGCCAAAAAAAATCACAATGCGCCGTCCAAGGAAAACCAGGATGCGCGGGCGACCGTCGGAGGCCAGGGTATGCACCTGGCCAGATGGTCGGTTCGATCACCATTGACTCTGTACCCTTATGTTCCACTCCAGACTGTTGGGCCGCCTTGCTGGCCTGTTGCCTTCCCGCTCTTCGCTGGCCGCGCCGCTGGTGGCATTGGCCGCACTGGCCTATGCTGCCCCGGCGCTGGCGGCGCTCGATGTCTCCATGAGCGTGGCGCCCGGCTACAACAATCCCATCAATCCGGGTGATGTCACGGCGTTCCGCATCACGCTCACCAACAGCGATCCCTCCGGTCCGGTGACCGGCGTGAACTTCACCGATACCATGCCCGGCAGCCTGACGGTGGCGGGTGTGGGCGTGAAGAATTTCTCGTGTACCGATGGCAGCGGCAACGTCAACCCGGCGCCCGCCGGTACGCTCAGCGCCGCCCTGGGCAGCAGCCAGATTTCCCTGGTGGGGGGCAGTGTGCCCGACGCGCTCCTGAACGGCGCCAATGGACGCTGCGATATCGAAGTCGAAGTCACCTCCCTGGCCGTGGGGACGGCGCCGGTCAATACCATCGCGGCGCATACCGTGACCGGTACCGACAATGGCGGCAATGCGGTCAACAACGCCAACCAGGCGCAGCAATCGATCAACGTCAACAACGTCGCCCTGCCGACCATCAGCAAGAGCTTCTCGGCGGCCACCGTACTGAGCAATGAAGGCAAGGTGCGCCTGTCCATCGTCATCAGCAATCCGGCCGGGGTGGTCCTGCCGCTCAATGGTGCCGGCGATTCGCCGGCCTTCGCCATTCGCGACAACCTGCCGACCGGCCTGCAGGTGGCGGCCACGCCCAATGCCTCGGCCACATGTACCGGTGGCGGCAGCGCGCCCGGCTTCAGCCCGGCCGCAGGCGCCACCAGTCTGCTGGGAATCGGCGGCTCGGTGGCCGCTGGCGGCAGTTGTACCCTGGCCGTGGATGTGATCGGCACCAGTACCGCCGGCCACTACAGCAACACGGTCAGCAATGTCATCAGCCGCACGGCCGACTTCGGCAACCAGCGTGGCCTGGTGCCGGCCAACGATGCCACTGCATCGCTGTCGGTGGTGTCGCTGCTGCAGGTGTCCAAGCAGTTTTCGCCCGGCACCATCAGTGCCAACCAGAACGCGACGCTGACCATCACGCTGCGCAACGCCAGCACGGTCTCCAGCATTCCCCTGGTGAGCCTGAGCGACTCGCCCATTGATGGCGTGGGCAACATCGCCAGTGGCGGTCTGCAGGTCGGCACGCCGACCACCACCTGTCCGGCCGCCAGCGTCGTGCCGACCGCCGGCAACTATGGCGTGAGCCTGACCGGGAGCGGCTCGCTGGCGCCCGGCGCCAGCTGCACCATCACCGTCCCCTTCAGCGGTACGGTGGGGACACCCGGCACGCCCCAGACCTATACCAATACCATCGCCGAAGGCGCGGTCAATACCGGTGGCTCCGGCGTGGTCAGCCAGATGGCCACCCACAGCGTGACCGTGGTGGACCAGCTGCTGGTGGGCAAGAGCGCCACGCCGCAGTACGTGGCGCCGGGCAACCCGATCCGCTATACGGTGACGGTCAACAATTATTCGTCGGGCGCCAAGAGCAATGTGGTGGTGCATGACACGCTGCCGGCCGGCATGGTTGGCCTGTCCTCGCCGGCGCCTTCGATTGCCGGCACCGCATGTACGCTGACCGGTAACGATATCTCGCCGACCAACAACGACCTGCACTTCACCATCGGCAACCTGCCGGCCGGTTCGGGTGCGTCACCTGGCGTGTGCGTGCTGACCTTCTGGGCCATGCTGCCCAAGAATGCCAGCAGCGCCACCAGCGTCACCAACTGGCTCCCCGCCGGCTCGGTCGGCAACGGCGGCACCAGCAACTCCAACACCGCCAACGCCGGCATCACGGTGGTCGATGCCCTGACCATCGGCAAGATCTTCAATCCCTCCAATGCCTTCGAGGGGACCGTGTCGGTACTGACGCTGACCGTCACCAATACCACTGCCAATACCATCAGCAACCTGCAGTTCACCGATCTCCTGCCCGTGGGCACGGGTCACAACCAGCTGGTGGTGGCCAATCCGGCCGATGCCTCGACCAGCTGCAATGGCGGTACCGTCACCGCCACGCCGGGCTCGAACAGCATTTCGCTGGCCGGCGGGTCGCTGGCCGGTCGCAGCAGCAACGGCACCGGGGCCTATACCACCTGCCAGGTGCAGGTGAAGGTGATCGGTCCGGCCGATACCTATGTCAATACGCTGGCCGCGGGTGCCTTGACCGGTTCGTCCACCTTTGCCGATGGCAGCGTAGCCAACCTGTCCAGCCCCGGCCCGGTGTCGGCGTCGCTGGTCTACGGCGCGGCCCTGCAGGCATCCAAGAGTTTCAATCCGGCCACCATCAGCGCCGGTGGCCGCTCCACCGTGCGCATCTCGCTGGCCAACATCGGCACCGGCACCCTGAACAATGTCAGCGCCATCGACCCGCTGCCGGCCAACATGACGCTGGCCTCGCCCACCAATGCCTATAGCACCTGCGCTGGCACACCCGGCATCACGGCCGTGGCCGGCGCTGCCAGTGCATCGATTGCCGGCGTGGTGCTGCCCCCGAGCGGGCGTTGCGACTTCCTCTTCGACGTCACCGGCACCGGTGCGGCGGCCTGGGTCAATACCATCCCGGTGGGTAACGTGACGGCCACCGGTGGCGTGCGCAATACCACCGCCGTCACCGCTACGCTGAACAACAGCACCAGCGGTGCCGTGTCGGTCACCAACAATACCAATCCCAACAACCTGTCGGCACCGGGCCAGTCCAGCGTGCTGACGGTGAGTATCCAGAACGGCGGCTCGCTGAACCTGACCGGCCTGAAGCTGGCCAACTACTTCACCGTCGGCGGTATCGCCAACGGCACGCCGACCGGCATGCAACTGTCGTCGCAGCCGGCATTGGCGACGACCTGCCAGGGCGGCATCGTCAGCGCTGGCAGTGATGGCACCAGCATCGTGCTCGCCAATGCCAACCTGGCCGCCGGCCAGAGCTGCACCATCACGGCCAATGTGACCATGATCACCACCGGCACCGTGCAGGACACCATTCCCGCCGGGGCCATCGTCAACGATCAGGCCATCACCAATGCCACCGCGACCGTGACCAGCCTGTCGGCCAGCGGCAATATCGGCGTGACCAAGTCCTTCACGCCCCAGGTGGTGACACCCGGCAGCATCTCGCGTCTGCGCCTGACCCTGCTCAACGCCGTGGCCCTGCCGCTGACCAACCTGGCGGCCATCGACAACCTGCCCGCGGGCGTGACCGTGGCCGCCAACCCGAATGCCAGCACCACTTGTAGCGGTGCGACTATCTCGACCACCAGTGCGCAGGTGCAGGTCAGCGCTGCCTCGCTGCCCGCGGCGTCCAGCGGTGTGTCGCAGAGCTGCATCGCCGAAGTGGATGTCCTGGTGGCGGCGGCCGGCAGCTATGTCAACGTGATTGCCGCCGGCCAGGTCACCGGCACCATCGGTACCGGCACCGCCAGCAACCCGGTCCCGGCCAGCGCCACCGTGCAGGCACGCGTGCCGGCCGTGATTGCCAAGTCCTTCTCGCCGACCCAGGTGTCGCCGGGTACGCCCTCCACGGCCACCATTACCATCAGCAACCCCAACGCCATCGCGCTGACGGCGTCGGCCCTCACCGATAACCTGCCTGCCAATCTGGTGGTGGCGCAGACGCCCAATGCCTCGACCACCTGCGCGGGCGGCTTTGTGAGCGCGCCGGTGTCGGCGACCTCGGTGGCCCTGACTGGCGCCACCATTCCCGCCAATGGTTCCTGCGTGGTCAAGTTCGATGTGGTGAGCAATATCGCCGGCATCTATACCAATACCATTGCGGCCGGCGGCCTCACCAGCAAGGAAGGCGTGACCAACCAGAACCCGGCCAGCGCCACGCTGACCCTGCTGGATCCGCCGTCGGTGAACAAGCAGTTCAATCCCGTCTCGATCACCTCCGGCGGTGTCTCGACGCTGACCATCGTGCTGGGCAATACCAATGCGGTCGCGGCCACGCTGAGCGCAGACCTGGTCGATACCCTGCCGACCTCGCCCGGCCCCATCGTGGTGGCCGCCACGCCCAACCTGGGCGGCAGCTGCACCACCGCACGCGTGACGGCCATGGCCGGCGCGGGCAGCATCAGCTACAGCAGCGGCTCGACCATTCCGGCCGGTGGTTGCACCATCACCGTCGATGTGACCGGCACCACGGCGGGCAGCTACAACAACTTCATCGCCTCGGCCGCGCTCAAGACCAACGCCGGCAACAACATCCAGCCGGCCAGTGCCAACCTGACCATCAGCCCGCTGGGCTATGTCTCGGGCAAGGTCTTCCGCGACAACAATGTGGTTCCCAATGGCAGCTTCGAACAGGGCATCGATACCGGCCTGGCCAACGTCGTGGTGCAGCTCACCGGCACCAGCTATGGCCCGGACGGCATTCCCAATACCGCTGACGACACCACGGTCAGCCGCCAGGCCTTGACCGATGCGCTGGGCAACTATGCCTTCACCGGCCTGTACGCCGGCAACTACATGCTCACCGAGCCCAACCAGCCGGCCGGCACCAACAATGGCATCACCACCGCCGGCACCATTACCGGTGGCAGCGGTACGCCTGGTACCGCCACGGCGGTGGCGGTCACGCCCAGCCGTATCTCGGGCATCGTCCTGCAACGCGATGGCAGTGGCCAGGTGTCGTCCTCGCCGAACAACAACTTCGCCGAAGTCGCGCCTTCGTCGATCTCGGGCATCGTCTTCCTCGACCAGAACAACAACGGCGTCAAGGACCTGGCCGATACGCCCCTGGCTGGCGTGACCATCCAGTTGCTCAATGCCGGCGGCACCGTCGTGGCCAGTACCACTACCGATGCCAATGGCGCCTATTCCTTTACCAATCTGACCGCTGGCACCTATTCGGTGCTGCAGCCGACCCAGCCGGCCGATACCGCCAACGGCCTGACCATCGCCGGTACGGTCGGCAATGGCGGCAGCGCGGGCAGCGTGACCGGACCGGCCACCGTACCGAGCCGCATCTCCGGCATCGTGCTGCCGCCGGGTACCGACACCAGCGGCAACAACTTCGCCGAAGTCCCCAGTGGGCGCCAGATCATGGGTCGTGTCTTCGCCGACGGCAACAATGATGGCCTGTTCAATAACAGCGATAGCGGCCTGTCGGGCGTGACCATCAACCTGAGCGGCACCGATGTGAACGGCAACCCGGTGAGCAAGACCACCACCACCGGCGCCGATGGTCGCTACAGCTTCGCCGGCCTGCCCGAAGGCAGCTACACGGTGACCGAACCGACCCAGCCGCCGCGCACCAGCAACGGCATCACCACGGCCGGCAGCACGGGTGGAACGGCCACGCCGGTGGCCACCGTGCCATCGGCCATTGCCGGCATCAACCTGACCGGTCTCAATACCACCTCGGTGGACAACAACTTCGCCGAAGTGCCTATCCTGGTGGGCGTGGTCGCGGGCAAGGTGTATGTGGATACCAACGGCAATGGCGTGGTCGATGCCGGTGAATCCGGTATCGCCGGCGTCACCGTCAAGCTGGGTGGCACCGATGCCAACGGCAATGCCGTGAATCTGGTCACCACCACCGCCGCCGATGGCAGCTACAGCTTCAGCAACCTGCAGCCCAGCAATGCCAGCGGCTACACCATCACCGAAGTCCAGCCGGCCCTGTATGCCGATGGTCGCACCACCATTGCCGCCGGCAATCCGGGTGTGCTGGCCTCGACCAAGCCGGTGCTGTCCAACAACACCGACATCATCCGCAGCGTGGTCGTGCTGGCCGGTGACAACCTGCAGAACTACAACTTCGGCGAGGGGGGCGCATTGACCCTGCGTCCGCCCATCGTCAACGGTTACGTCTATCTGGACAGCAGCCATACCCGCGTGCGCGCCAACGATGGCAGTTCCGCCGGTGTGGCCGGATGGACCGTCACGCTGACCCGGGCCGGTACCCTGATCTGCACGGTCACCACCGATGCCAATGGCTTCTACCAGTTCGACAATCTGCATTGCCCCGGCTACGAAGTCTCGGGCCTGCCGACCGGCAGCAACTTCATGATCAGCTTCTCGCGCAACGGCAATGTGTTACCGCAGACGCCGACCTCGGGTGACAACCGTGGCACCACCAATACCGGTGGCACCATCACCGGCATCACGCTGGCGGCGGCCGACCAGGTGGTGGAACAGAACCTGCCGCTGGATCCCTCCGGCGTGGTGTATGACTCGCAGAGCCGCAAGCCTGTGGCGGGCGCCACCGTGACCATCTCCGGCCCGGCTGGTTTCAATCCGGCGGTCAACCTGGTGGGCGGCAGTGCCAGCCAGGTGACCGGCAGCGACGGCTTCTACCAGTTCCTGCTGCAGAACGCCTTCCCGGCCGGCATCTATACGCTGACCGTGACCAGTCCCGCCGGTTACCTGCCGGGCGTCTCCGGCAGCATGCCGGCCTGCAATGGCACGGTCACCGTGGGTGCCGTCCCCAATCCGGCATTGGTCCAGGCCAGCAATACCGCCCCGGCGACCTCGGTGGCGCTGGCCAACCCGGCCGCCTGCGTGGGCATCGTCGCCGGTGGCGCCGCCACCACGCAGTACTACCTGAGCTTCTTCATCAGCGCGGCCTCGTCGGACATCCTCAACAACCATATCCCGCTGGATCCGGGCAACAGCGACGTGATCACCGTCATCAAGAGCACGCCGATGATCAACGTCTCGCGTGGCGACCTGGTGCCGTACACCATCACGGCCATCAACAACAAGGCCTATGCCATCGCGGGGGTGACCGTGCGTGACCAGATCCCGGCCGGCTTCAAGTACCGCAGCGGCAGCGCCACCTACAACGGTACGCGCGCCGAGCCTGCCGTCAGCGGTCGCACACTGAGCTGGACCGGCCAGAACTTCGCCGCCAACGAGAAGAAGGTCTATCGCCTGATCCTGGTGGTCGGCACCGGCGTGGGCGACGGCACCTACACCAACCAGGCCTGGGCCGCCAACAGCAGCAATACGCTGCTCTCCCGTATCGCCGAGGCCCAGGTGCGCATCGTGCCTGATCCGACCTTCGACTGCCCGGACATCATCGGCAAGGTCTTCGATGACCGCAACGCCAACGGTTACCAGGACCAGGACGAGCCCGGCATTCCGGCGGTGCGCGTGGTGACTCCGCGTGGCCTGCTGGTGATGACCGATTCGGAAGGACGCTTCCACGTGCCTTGCCCGGACATCCCCAACCAGGATCGTGGCTCCAACTTCGTGATGAAGCTCGACGAACGCACGCTGCCCAGCGGCTATCGCCTCACTACCGAGAACCCGCGCGATGTACGGATCACCCGCGGCAAGGTCACCAAGCTCAATTTCGGCGCAACGATCCATCGCGTGGTGCGCCTGGAACTGTCGGATGCCGCCTTCGTCGATGGCCAGACCGCACTGCAGCCGCAATGGCAGCAGCAGATGGCGGCCCTGCCCGAACAACTCAAGCAGCGTCCCTCCGTGGTGCGCCTGGCCTACCAGCGCGGCGGCGTCGCCGGCGACCTGGTGCGAGCGCGCATGGAAGCGATACGCCAGCGCATCCAGGATGACTGGCACGCACAGAAGGGGGCTTATACGCTGAACATCGAAATCGAGGATGCACAATGAAAACAGGACGCCGCCCAACCCAGGTTGCCGCGCTGCGCGCCAAGAAGCTGGCCGTCACATTGAGCGCGGCAGGCCTGGTCTGCCTGCCGGTCGCCGCACAGGAAACCAAGCAGGGGACTGCCCCGGACAATGGCGCCGCACTGCGCGGCAAGATGCTCGACCGCAGCCGCACGCTGATCGAGGCCGTGGCACCCAATACCGAGACCCAGTCGTCGCAGTTCGATGCCCTCTCGCCCTCGGCGCTGACCGATGGCCAGCAGCGCATCATGCTGGAAACCGTCGCGCCACAAGGGCAGGCGCAAGGCGAAATGAAGATGAAGGACGATGCCGGTGGCAGCTACTTCGCCTCCGGCCGTGCCGAACTGACACCGCGCTCGGTGGCGATGCTGTCCACCCTGGCCGCGTCGCTGCAGGGCAAGCGCGATCTCCATATCGAAGTCATCGGCCATACCGATAGCCAGCGCATCGTACGCTCGCCCTATACGACCAACCAGGCACTCTCGCAGGGGCGGGCGCTGGCGGTGGCGGCTTTCCTGCGGCAGCGCCTGCAATTGCCGGCCGAGGCCTTCACGGTGGCCGGCCGGGGCGAGTCGCAGCCAGTAGCCGGCAACGACAGCGCCGAGGGCATGGCCCGCAACCGCCGTGTCGAGCTGCGCGTGTGGTATCGCGAAGAGCCGGTAGCGGTCAGCCGCGAAAAGCGTGTCGACAACGATGCCTGCGCCGTCAATCCGGTCGCCAGCGACATGCCGTTCTCGGTGACCATCGACGGCCAGCCGGTGGACCTGACGCATCGCGTCCAGGAGGCCGACCGCCAGCGCTGCGTCGACGTGGCGCTGGAAAAGGCCGATATCCAGATCAAGTTCGATCCGCTCAATACCGTGCCGGCCCTCAATGTGTGGGTGGCGCCCAGCACTGTTGCGCGCAATCGCGAACTCTATTTCGGTACCTGGAGCAACTACCTGTGGTGGCAGAAGAAGGCCGAGCTGCGCATCTTCGCCAAGGGCCAGAATGCCCAGCAGACACCGCTGGCCGTGGTGCCGTTCGCGCCCGGCAATGCCGTGCAGTGGCAGGCGCCGGCCAATGCCCCCGATGAGCTGAGCTATCTGGTGCGCGTGATCGACCAGGACGGCAACTTCGACGAAACCCTGATGAAGCCGCTGCGCCTGGCCGAGCGTGCCGGGCCCGCCCCGGATGCGCAACACCTGCGGCGCGAGCAACTGGCCGGCTATGGCGAATCCAGCCTGTCCCTGCGCAATATCCCGGCGCGCGGCGGCTCGGTCACCATCAGCGGCGAGCACGTACAGAACGGCGACAGCATCGCCGCCATGGGCATGCCCATCCCGGTGGATGAGCAGGGCAAGTTCGTCATGCGCCAGATCCTGCCGCCGGGTCCGCACCAGGTCGAGGTAGCGCTGCGCCATGCCGATGGCAAGACCGCCATCTTCCGGCGCAACCTGTCGGTGGCCGATACGGACTGGTTCTATTTCGCCGTGGGCGACCTGACCGTGGGCCAGGATCGCACCACCGGTCCGGCGCAACTGGTCACCACCGATACCAGCCACTACGACAATTCGACCTGGGTCGATGGCCGTGGCGCCTTCTACCTCAAGGGCAAGATCAAGGGCGAATACCTGCTGACGGCCAGCGCCGATACCGGCGAGCAGCCGCTGCGCGACCTGTTCTCGAATTTCCAGACCAAGGATCCGAACTACCTGCTGCGCCGTATCGATCCCAATCGCTACTATCCGGTCTACGGTGACGACAGCACCATTACCGATGATGCACCGACCCAGGGCCGCTTCTTCGTCAAGCTGGAGAAGGATAGCTCCTACGTCATGTGGGGTAACTTCCAGACCGCCTGGACCGGCACCGAGCTGACCCAGTTCAGTCGCGGCCTGTACGGTGCCAACCTGGTGTGGAATTCGAAGGACACCACCCGCTACGGCGAGAAGCGCACCAGCGTCAACGCCTTCGTGGCCGACCCCGGTACGCTGCAATCGCGCGAGGAATTCCGTGGCACCGGTGGTTCGCTGTATTACCTGCATCACCTGAACCTGACCGAAGGTTCGGAACGCCTGTGGGTGGAAGTGCGCGACAAGGATTCCGGCCTGGTGCTGCAGCGTACGCCGCTGACACCCGCGCAGGACTACGAGGTCAACTACCTGCAGGGCCGGGTCACCCTGCGCGCCGCGCTGCCGTCGACCACCGATGGCAGTACGCTGGTGCAGACCGCCAGCGTGAATGGCAATCCGGTCTACCTGATCACCACTTACGAATACGTGCCGGGCCTGACCGAGGTCAGCTCCAGCGCCATCGGCCTGCGCGCCAGCCACTGGCTGGACGACCACCTGCGCGTGGGGACCACCCTGTATCGCCAGGGCGAGGAGAGCAACCAGCAGAACCTCAAGGGCGTGGATGCCACCTATCGCTATACCCCGGCTACCTGGATCAAGGGCGAACTGGCCCGCTCCTCGGGCATCGGCAGCGAAAGCCTGAGCTCGATGACCGGTGGTTATGATTTCGTGGCCAACCAGGCCACCGGCGATGGCGCCACGGCGCGCCGTATCGATACCGCCATCGACCTGGGCGATGTCAGCAGTTTCAAGGGCCGTCTGACCGGCTACTGGCAGGAGCGCGATCCCAATTTCTCCGGCCCCGGCGCGACCCTGCCCAGCGGCGACGGCTTGTCGCAGAAGGGCATGACGGCGGTGGTGCCGGTGGATGATCGCACCGAGCTGGCGGCCAAGGTGGACCGGCGCGAGCAGGTCAACAGTACCGCCAGCCAGAGCGCCAATTCCAGCGAAGCGGCGCTGCGCCACAAGATCGATGCGCAGTGGGGTGTGTCGGTGGGAGTACGGCAGGACAATCGCAACGGCATCAATCCGACCGGCGTGGTCAACAATGCCAGTTCCCTGCTGTCGCAGAATGGTTCGCGCATGGACGTGATCGCGCGCGTCGACTATCGTCCGCTGGAGGACGGCGAGGCCGAGAAGGCAGCCGCCATGGAAGCGGCACGCCAGCAGGGGGCAGAACCGGGCAAGGACGCCGGCAAGGCGCTGGTGGAGACGGTGCCGGCCACTGCCATCGGCGACGGCAGCGCGCCCTCGGCCAGTGGCCAGGCCCTGCTCACGCCGGGCGGCAATGGCCCGGCGTCGTCCATCGTCCCCACCACCGGTGTCTCGGCCAACGGCAATGCGCAGATGCGCAGCCCCAGCGATGCCACCGCCGCCGCCGGCGTGGCCGCTGCGCGCGTGCCCGGCCTGCAGTACAAGCCCTGGGATAGCTATGCCTTCGTGCAGGGCACGGCCAGCCGCAGCGGCAACCGTAGCGACAACGATCGCGCCGGTATCGGCGGCAGCTGGCGCGTCACCGACAAGCTGCGCCTGGGCGCGGAAGCCTCGGGTGGCGATGGCGGCATGGGCGGGCGCCTGTCGGGCGACTACCAGGTCGACGAGCGCAGCACGGTCTACCTGACCTATACGATGGAAACCGAAAGCGCCGACAGCAACTACGCCGGCCGCCAGGGCACGCTGACCTCCGGGACCCACTATCGCCTCAACGACCAGGTCGGCACCTTCGCCGAGTCGCGCTGGTCCGAGGGAGCCGGTCCCAAGAGCCTGACCCATGCCTTCGGCGTCGACTATGCGCCGGATACGCGCTGGACCTTCGGTAGCAAGTACGAGACCGGTACCTTGTCCGATCCGCTCTCGGGCGACATCAAGCGGGATGCCGTGGGCCTGTCGGCCGCCTTCAAGAAGGATGGCCTGAAATACACCAGCGCCATCGAGTACCGCATGGACCGCAGCACCACGCTGGGCACGGTCAGCGGTACCTGCGTGACCAACGACGCCTCGGGCAACTGCAGCGGCACGGCCACCAACATCAATCGCCGTACCTGGCTGTGGAAGAACCAGGCGCAGTACCAGCTGAATCCGTCCTGGCGCCTGCTGGGCAAGTTCAACCTCTCGCGCAGCAGCAATTCGCAGGGGGCGTTCTACGATGGCGACTATAGCGAAACCGTGGTGGGCGCAGCCTATCGTCCGGTCGACAATGACCGCTGGAATACCCTGGTCAAGTACACCTACTTCTACAACGTGCCCTCGGCCGGCCAGGTCGATGGCAGTGCCTACAGCACGTCCACCACCGGTGGCGCGCTCGACTATGCGCAGAAGAGCCAGGTCTTCAATATCGACACCACCTACGATGTCCTGCCCTGGCTGTCGCTGGGGGTGAAGTACGGCATGCGCCTGGGCCAGCTGAGCCTGACCAAGACCTCGGGTGACTGGTTCTCCAGTCGCGCCGACCTGTGGGTGCTGCGGGCCGACCTGCACATCGTCAAGGAGTGGGATGCGCTGGTGGAAGCGCGCAGGCTGGCCGCCAAGGAAGCCGGCGATGCACGTTCAGGCTTCCTGGTGGGCGTGTATCGCCACGTCAACGAGAACGTCAAGATGGGGGTGGGCTACAACTTCACCGACTTCTCCGACAACCTGACCGACATGTCGTATCGCAGCCGTGGCTGGTTCCTCAATGCGCTGGCGACCTTCTGAGCAGGCGCACGCACAAGGAAAATCGCGCGTTCCGGGTGAGCGGAACGCGCGACGTGGAGAAGTGCCGGCAGATGCGCAAGCGCTCAGGCATGCCCTAGTGACACCGAGATGCGATAGCCGGTGCCGCGTTCGGTATGCAGCGGCAGCTCGGCGCCGGTGTGATTGAACCAGCGACGGCGCAGGCGGCTCACCATCTGGTCCAGGCGACGCTCGTCGTAGTCCATCCAGTCGTAGCCCAAGGCGGTGACGACATCGCGGCGCGACACGGTGGCCGCACGCGGGCGGGTCGCGAAGAGTCCCATGAGGCACATCTCCTGGTGATTCAGGGTGGTGCGGTGGCCGCCGGGGGATTGCAGTTCGCGCTTGAGCGGGTCCAGTCGCCAGCCGGCGTCACCGAGGCGACGCACCATCGGTGCGATGTAGGCGCCCAGCAGTTCGGGCGTGATAGGTTTGGTCAGGAACTGGTCGGCAAACTGGCGCAGACCGTGGATGAGTTCGGCACCGCCGGCCTGCTCGCCCAGCAGGATTACCCCGGCCTGGGGATGCTGGGCATGCAGGTGGCGCGCGGCCAGGTAGCCTTCGTGGTCCGGCAGGTCGACGTCGATGACGGCGATGTCTGCCACGTTGGCATGCACCATGAAGTTCTGCAGGCAGGAGGCCTCCATCACGCAATGCCCTTCGCTGGTCAGTGCCAGGTTGAAACTTCGTCGTATTGCCGGATTGCCTTCCAGTATCAAAATGTTCGCCATACCCTGATCCTCGTTTTTTCGTTGTTCGATGTCACGCTGGGCGCGCTTGCAAGAGGGAGGCGCCGTGACCATGGCCGAATTATGGTCAGTGGGATTGTGTGAGGATAGACGGCGCTAGGAATGGTTAACACAAATTAACAGATTCATTGCGCCATGGAAATGCAATGGCTGGTATGCGATGGCGCACTGCGCGTGCATGGCGATCCCGGTATCATCTGCGGTTTTGCGAAGCGGGCGTACAAGCCACGCGCGCCTTGCTGAACAGAATTTCTGCATGGAAATTTTCGCCTTGCGCGATAGGGAAGACAAGAAAGCATTTCAATGAACATTGCCATCCTGGAAGACGATCCGCTGGGAGCCGAACTGGTACGCACGACGCTGACGCAGGCCGGCCACGACTGCCAGCATTTTTCCACCGGCACGGCCTTGCTGGCGGCCTTGCAGCGCACTTCCTTCGACCTGCTGGTGCTGGACTGGATGTTGCCCGACATGACCGGCCATCAGGTGCTGGACTGGGTGCGTGCGCACCTGGGGCGGCGCATGCTGGTGCTGATCCTCTCCAGCCGCTCGCTGGAAGAACATGTGGTGCTGGGTCTCATGGCCGGTGGTGACGACTACATGATCAAGCCGGCGCGTCGCGCCGAACTGCTGGCGCGCGTGCATGTGCTGTCGCGTCGCCTGCCCTCGCAGGAGATCGTGCTGCCGCCACCGTCCGAAGTCATCGAGGTCGGTCCCTATCGCCTGCACAAGATCAAGCGGGTCGCGCATCTGGCGGGCGTGCCGGTGGAATTGCGGCCCAAGGAATTCGACATTGCCTGCCTGCTGTTTTCACAGCCGGGTGCGGTGGTATCACGCGAGGCGCTGGTGGAGCAGGTCTGGGGTCGCGACCTGGTGGCCTCGCGCACGCTCGATACCCACATGTCGCTGGTGCGCAGCAAGCTGGCGCTGCGTCCCGAAAATGGCGTCAAGCTCATCACCATCTACACGCTCGGCTATCGCCTCGATCTGGTCGATCCGGAAGACGATTTCTGAGTCAGCTCGCCGTCATGGCATCTCATCGAGGGCCGGCAGTCGCAGCGTGAAGCGGGCGCCGCCGCCGTCGCGGTTGTGCGCGCTGACCTGGCCACCGTGCAATTGCGTCACCGTCTGCACGAAGCTCAGGCCCAAGCCGATGCCCGGCTGGGCGTCCTGGCCGGCGCGGTAGAAGGGCTCGAACAACTGCGCGCCATCGGCCGGCAGGCCGGCACCCTTGTCGTCGATATGGCAGGCCAGCCAGGGCGCGAGCGCCTGGCTTTCGTGTTGCACCGTGCACAGGATGCGTCCGCCCGGCGGGCCGAACTTGATGGCATTGCTCAACAGGTTGGCCAGCGCCCGTACCAGCATCTGGCGTTCGCCCGCCACCCAGTGCGGCAAGCCATCACCATCGATATCGATACGCACGTTGCGTTCGCGCGCCAGTGGCCACAGGCTGTCGGCGGCATCGGCCAGCAGCGCGTCCAGGTTGAGCTCCTCGCGCAGGGGCTTGCCTGCCTTGGCGCGCGCCAGCAGCACGAAGTCATCGGCGAGCGAGAGTGTGCTGCGCACCGATTTTTCGATGCGCGCAAACATGGCCTCCTGCTCCAGCACCAGCTGGCCCTGGCGATGCAGCGCCAGCATGGCGAGGATGGACGACTGCGGTGCACGCATGTCATGCGAAATGAAGTTCAGGCTGAGATCGCGCTGGCGCTCGGCGTTGCGCAGCGCCGTGATGTCGGCCAGCGAGACGATCGCGCCGATGGTCTGTCCGCGTGCATTGCGCGCGGGCGTGCTGCGCAGCGCGAAGATGCGATCGCGGCTGTCGCTCACTTCCTGGCGCGCGTAGCCATCCTCGCCGGCCACGTGCAAGCCGCGCCAGTCGTGGCTGGCGTTGAGGCTGCGCAACAGGACGTCGATGGCAAGTCCCGGTACGGGCGGGCTGCCCAGGTCTGCGAAGAGTTCCTGGGCCTTGCGGTTGAAGAGCACCAGGCGGCCTTCGCCGTTGATCACCAGCTCGGCGTCGGGCAGGCTCTCCATGGTGTCGTTGACGAACTGGTGCAGGTCGAGCAGGCGCAGGGTGGCGGTGCGGGCGGCTTCGATGCGACGCTCCAGGAAATCCCAGCGGCGCGAGACCGCACGCGCCTGTACCTCGAACGGCGCGCTGGCGGCCAGGCGGGTGGTTTCCTGGTCCAGGTAGCGCAGCGCCGATTGCAGACGCAACCAGCTCCAGACCGGATAGACCAGCCACAACAGCAACAGCGCCGCCGCCGGTGGCAACCAGAGGTCGTGGCCGAACAGCAGGATGCTGGTGGCGGCGATGGCCAGGGTGAGGGCGCCGGTGAGCAGCAGCGCCGCGCGCGGTGCCAGGAGGGTGAAGGCCAGCAGCACCAGCAATGCCGGCAGCGCATTGAAGGCGATGGCCATGGCCGCGCTGGCGTTGTCGATGGCACGCCCTTCGCGCAAGGCGCCGATCATGTTGGCGTGGATTTCCACCCCCGCCATCAGGCTGCCGCCGACACCGGCGGGGACCGGATAGAGGTCACCCAGGCCGGCGGCGGTCACGCCGACCAGCACGGTCTTGTCGTGGAACAGGGACGCCGGCGTCGCGCCATGCAGCACGTCCACATAGGACACCTGGGTGAAATGCCCCGCCGGTCCGAAGAAGGGCAGTTGCAGGGGTGTGGCTGCCGGCTGGGGCAGGGCGGTCGGCGCGGCCAGCTCCTGCAGGGCCAGGCCGAAGGCCTTCCAGCGGTAACGTCCGATTTGCAGGAAGGGCTCGATCGCGCGTACCCGGCCATCTTCGTCCAGCCTGACCTGGATATGGGCCAGACCGGCAGCGGCCGAGGCCAGTGCCGGCAGCGGCAGGCGCGGAGCGATACCGCTATCGCCCTGCATGCTGAGGATGGGCAGGATGGTGTTGCGGTTACGGTTCATCGCGGCAGCCAGGGCGCGGTCGGCCGTGGCGCTGGCGGGATCGGTCTCGGTCAGGATCAGGTCCAGGCCGATGGCGCGCGGGTTGGCGTTGTCGAGCAGGTTGATCAGTTGCGCGTGCAGGCCGCGTTTCCATGGCCAGCGCCCCAGTTCGGCGATGCTCTTGTCATCGATGGCGATGATGACGATATCGCTGGGCGCCGGTCTTGCCAGCAGGCCGATGAGGCGGTCGTAGACGATACGGTCCACAGGGGCCAGCACGCCATCGTGCAGGACCACGGCCAGGGTCAGCGTGGCCGCGACCAGCAGCAGCCATTCCAGGCGCAGCCACAGGCGCCGCACCGCCGGCCGCGCGCGGGTATCGGACCTAGTCGGCACGCACCGGTCCCTGGCTGGAATTCAGGCTGCCACCGGAGCCGGTCCCCCAGCGGCGTTCGACCACGTATTTCTGTGGCGTCGAGAAGGCGCCGCGATAGCCGTCGGCCTCGATGGTCTGCACCCGCGCAAAGTAAGTGCCGGGCGCCGGCGTGGCGAAGGAGACGTGGGCCTGGTCGGTTTCGATATGTTGTTGCGGCCGGGCGAAGCCGGGGTCATTGGCATTGCTGCTTTCGAAGACATAGTGCTGGCCCGCCTCGCCCCGCCAGGCGAAGCGCATGCCCTGTTCATCCTGGCTGGCCGATGGGCCTTGCTGTGGCGCCAGGATCTCCAGCGCCGTGGCATCGCTCCATGGCCCCTGGTCGGGCTGGCCGTTGTGCTCGGTGATGCTGGCCACGCGCCAGTAGTAATGGCCGTCGGCCAGGCCGGGATGCTGGTAGCGATGGGTGCGCAGGGCCGGCTGCTCATCGACCAGCTGGGTGAAGGCAGCATCGCGGGCAAGCTGCAGATGATAGGACGCCACCTGTGCAACCTCGGCCCATTCGAAGCCCACCGGCGTGCTCTGGTCGGTGCCGCGCACCTTGGGCCCCGGTCCCAGCAGCAGGGGCGCGAAGGGCCTTGCCTTGAGATGCAGGGGCAGCACGCTTTCTCGTCCTTCCAGACCGAGCGCATCGATGGCCGAGGCACGAATGAGGTAGTCGCCATCCTCCAGATCGGGCAGGCGTGCCAACGCCTGGCCATCGACGGCTGCTACGGTCAGTTCGGCCACGCGTCGCATGCCGCTGGCATCGGTGGCCAGCGTGACGCGGAAGGCCCGGGCGGCCGGCAGCGCCAGCTGCACGCGCAAGGGCAGGCGCTCCTGCGTGGTGGCGGTGCCGGTCAGCGAAGGCGGGGCCAGCAGGGCCAGCGGCACCGATTGCCGGTGGTCGGCACCGGTCACGCTGCCATAGTCGGCCGGCAGGCGCTGCTCGCGTCGTTCGGCCTGGACCGCCACCACGCCCTTCAATACTTCGCTGTAGGACGCACCGTCGTCGAAGCGCACCCGGAAACGCGTACCGCGCACCCCGGCAATGGCCAGCGGCGTCTGCACCTGGTATTGGCTGCGCGGCACCGTGAAGGGCGTGACTTCGGAGGTGATGCGACCTTGCCGCAGCGTCAGTTCGGTGCGCGGACGGTGGGTGAAGTCCTGCACTTTCAGAAGGGTCAGCTGCAGGTTGCTGGCCGGTGGCAGCGCAAAGCTGGTGCCATCCTTGAGCTGGAAGGTGACAAAGCCATCGGTACCGGTCACCACCACGGCCCCCTCGCCAGCCTGTGCGCCGATGCGGCTGTCGATCACCTCGCCGGCCTTGTCCACGATATTGACTGCGCCACGCAGGGCCACCACGGTGGCGAAGGCATTCTGGTCCGGCAGCAGGCGCGCCGGGATGACGATGGCATTGCCCACCGGGATGGTACGGTCGTTGGCGATGCCATTGGCCTTGGCCAGCGCGCGCCAGTTGCTGGCCGCGCCGGTGAAGCGGCGCGCGATGGAGGACAGGGTTTCTTCCTGGGCGATGCCGTAGACGATGTCGCTGTTCTTGCGGGTGAGCTCGCCAGGCGCTGGCAGATTGCCGGCCTGGAGCTGGCTGGCGGCCAGCAGCAAGACGCCGGCCGCGCCGATGTCGACGAAACGATGGAACTGCATAAGAATGGATCCCCCAAAAGGCGCCATGGGCTCATGAAGAGCGGGCTACCCGTCGTTGATGTACTTGCCGCGGTATGTGTCGCGTCGCGGCGGGCGCATTCGGGTTGCACCGGCGCGCCGACCGCGATATTACACTGCTGGATATTGTCTGGCTGACATCTTCTGACTGAATGTTCACAAAATGTCATTTCGGGGCAACATCCCGCGCGGCAGGGCTGTTACATGTTGTTTCCAACTTTGTGCTTGGCAACACTTGTGCAGGAGGATTCGCGCGCATACTTCACTGCAAGGCGGCCCGATGTTGGCTGCAGTGATCAGATCATCGTAGTGTCATTACCAGGCAGGGAGCCACGGCATCATGAGTCCTCAAGAATCGCAAGCCCTTCAAGATTTTCTCAACCAATTGGTGCAGGTACGCGGCATCGCCAAGGATGCGCAGGCCGACGCGCTCATCGCCGCGGCGGTGGCCCGCCAGCCCGACGCGGCCTATCTGCTGGTACAGCGTGCGTTGCTGATGGAGCAGGCCCTCAATGCCTCCAAGGCCCAGGTGGCCTCGTTGCAGGCGCAGGTGCAATCCTTGCAGGCGGGGGGCGGCAGCAGCCCCGGCTTCCTCGATGGCAATGCCTGGGGCAATGCGCCCAGCGCCAGTGCACGTCCTGGCCCGGCGCCAGCGCCGGCTTACATGCCGGGCTATGCTGCAGCCCCCGCACCGCTGCAGACACCGCAGCCTTACCAGCCGGCCCCGGCGCCGGCAGCGTCTTCCGGTTTCTTCGGAGGCGGCATGGGTAGCATGCTGGGGACGGTGGCGGCTACTGCCGCTGGCGTGGCCGGTGGCGCCTTCCTGTTCCAGGGGATCGAACACATGATGAACGGCAATGGCGGCTCGGGCTTCCTGCATCAGAATGCCATGAGTGCGCCGGTCGAAAACATCGAGAACACCACCGTCAACAACTACTACGGCAGCGATGAGCGCAATGGTGACCGTGGCAGTGAGCGCAACAGCGACCAGGCCAGCGACAGCAGTGTTGGTTCCAGCAATGACCTGGCCGATCTGGGCAACATCGACTTCGATGACAGCGCCGGTTACGACGACTCGGTCGTCTGATCCCTGAGCTCAGCCGCGCAGCTACGACGGCCGCATCAGCGGTCGCACCAGACGGCCAGTTCATAGCCGTCCGGATCGATGAAGTGGAAGCGCTTCCCGCCCGGGAAGGAAAAGGTGGCGCGGCTGATCGTCGCGCCCGCCTGCAACAGCTTGCGCTGGGTTTCGTCGAGGTCCTCCGAGTAGAGGATCACCAGCGGGCCGCCGGGTCTGACCGGCTCCCCGGTGGTGAAGCCGCCCGCCAGGCGGCCATCCTGGAACTCGGTATAGCCGGGTCCGTAGTCCACGAAGCGCCAACCGAACACCTCCCCATAGAAGGCCTTGCTGCGTGCGATGTCGGCGACGTTGAATTCGATGTTGTCGATGCGGTGGTGACGTTGCTGCTGGTCCATGTGTCTGTCTTCCCGAGTGGTCATAGTTTTGTCCATGCTAGCGCAAATGGACATCGTTCAGACTGCCTTCTTTTTATCCCCTTTCACGTCAGTTCCGGGCAGCGCCATGCCGCACGGAGATGCGATGTTGCCTCCCTGCAATCGCGCGTTTGCCACGCCGGTCATGTCGTTACAAGTTGGTGGTTGACCTTGGTATATTCACGCACTACACTTGAAATACAATTTGTAGACAATAAAAATGAGCAGGAGAAGACATGGCTGAATTGCCAGATACCGATCCCCTACCATCGGGGGACAAGAAGGCCTTGCTGCTGGAAACGCTGCAGCGACGCATCGTCTCGATGGAACTTGCCCCCGGCGCTTCGCTGGACGAAGTCGCCCTGAGCGAAGAGTTTGGGCTGTCACGTCCACCGGTGCGCGAGCTGATGCGCCAGATGGCGGCGGAAGGCTACCTGGAACTGGAGCCCAATCGGCCGGCGCGCGTTGCCCCGATGAGCTACGACTCCCTGAGAAGCTTCTTCCTGGCTGCGCCACTGGTGTACGTGGCCACGACCCAATTGGCGGCCCATCATGGCAGCGCCGAGGAGGTCGAGCGGCTCAAGCAGATCCAGACCCGTTTTCGTATCGCCATCGAAGAAGGCGACCTGCAAGGACGCATCGTGCACAACGAACGCTTCCATTACGAGATCGGGCGTATGGCGCGCAATTCCTACCTGATGCCCAGCCTGCGTCGCGTGCTGATCGACCACGCTCGCCTGGGCAAGGTGTTCTATCGCAACCCAAGTACGCCGGACATGGAAAAGGACCTCCTGACGGCGGTGAACCAGCATGACCAGATCATCAGTGCCATCGAGAAGCGGGATGCCAATGCGGCAGGCGAACTGGTGCGCGCGCATATGGAGTTGTCGCGCCGCCGCCTGTCCGAATACGTCGTGCCGGAGGGCTTGAACATCCCCCTGCAATTCTGACGATCCGCTAGACCAAAGCTGAAACATCCACTGTACGAAGACGCCCTGCTGGCGTCTTCGCGGGGGAGCTCACGCCTGAAGTTCGTAGGCTGCCGGATCATCCGGGCAGTTGCAGCAACGCAGAGTAGAAATGTAAGGACGGAGACGCCACCAGCGTCGCCGCGGGCGAACTCACGCCTGCAAACCGGCGAGGGATGACAGGCCCACGCCAGCATCGACACAGCGAGTGATAGATAACCCAGGACGGCAGCGCCCCGCAGCGCTGCCGAGGGCGGACTCACGCCTAAAAAACGTAAAGCAAAGGCAGGAAACAGCGATGCAACAGATTACCTCTCTCCCGGCCGACGACGCGCAATGCGGCTGGTATCACCTCAGCCCGAAGCGCCAGCCCAGGCAGGCGCCAGTGGGCGACATCAGTGCGCCCTGGGTCATCATCGGCGCCGGTTATACCGGTCTGGCAGCAGCGCGCCAGCTGGCGCTGAATTTCCCTGATCAGGAAATCGTGCTGGTCGATGCCCAGGAGGTCGGCTTCGGCACGGCCGGTCGCAACGCCGGCTTCGCCATCGACTTGCCGCATGACATCGGCGCGGATGACTATATCGGCGACCTCGATACCGCCAACACCAATCTGAAGCTGAACCTGATGGGCCAGAATGTCCTGCGCCGCATCGTCGAAGAGCAGCAGATCGAATGCCAGCTGCGCGCCTGCGGGAAATACCAGGCCGCCGTCGAAGACAAGGGAGTGGCCGTACTGGATGCCTATCGCCGTGGCCTCGACAAGCTGGGCCAGCCCTACGAGGTGATCGAGGCACAGGACTTGCCCGCGCACATCGGTACTTCGTTCTATCGCAAGGCGCTCTTCACGCCGGGCACCATCCTGGTCCAGCCGTCGGCGCTGGTGAAGGGGTTGGCGGATACGCTGCCAGCCAACGTCACCCTGTACGAGAACACGGCGATCACCGAAGTCGACTACGGCAGCAAGGTGACCCTGACGCACCGCTACGGGCAGATCATCGCCAACAAGCTGATCCTGGCCAACAACGCCTTTGGTATGCGGTTCGGCTTCCTTGAACGCACCATGCTGCCGATCTTCCTCTATGCCAGCCTGTCGCGCCAACTGACCGAGGAAGAACAGGAACGCCTGGGCGGCAAGCCCTTCTGGGGCGTGATCCCCGCTGACCCCTATGGCAGCACCGTGCGGCGCACGGTCGACAACCGCATCCTCATGCGTAACAGCTTCAGCTTCAATCCCGACGGCCGCCCCAAGTCGGAATGCATCCCGACCGCGAAGAAGCGCCATCGCGAATCCTTCGACCGTCGTTTCCCGATGCTGCCCGACGTCGGATTCGAATATACCTGGAGCGGTTCGCTGGCCATCTCGAAGAACCATGAAGGCTTCTTCGGCCAGCTCGGTCCCAACGTCTACGGCGCATTGTGCTGCAACGGCCTGGGTATCACGCGCGGCACCGTCACCGGCACGCTGCTGGCCGACTGGGTCGCCGGCAAGTCGGGCGAGCTGACCGAGCACCTGCTGGCCTCGCCCGGACCGAACAAGCTGCCACCCCAACCCTTCCTCTCGATGGGGGTGAACGCCACCCTCTGGTGGGGACAACGCTGTGCCGGCATGGAGAGCTGAGGCCATCGGGCCATCGCTCCTCCACGCCAGTCATGACGTCGCCGGGGCATCCACGGCATCACTGCCAGGGCGACGTCTTCCGATTCACCAAACCGATCCACACACCACCTTTATTTAGCAAGAAGACTTACATCCCAACAGGAGACAAGAAAATGAAAAGAGAAGTGCTGTCCGTTGAAGACGTACCCATCAATGGTTTCCATCAACTGCTGACGCTGCGTTCCGGCGGTGGCTGGGTGATGGATGGTTATGTACTGAGCATCATCGGCGTGGCCCTGGTGCATTTTTCGGCTGCCCTGCAGTTGAGCAGTTTCTGGGAAGGACTGATTGCGGCTTCCGCGCTCATCGGCATCTTCTTCGGTGGCTTCGTCGGCGGCTGGATCACCGACCGTTTCGGCCGCCAGAAACCTTACTTCCTGGCACCCGCCATTTTCCTGGTGTGCTCGCTGGCGCAATACTGGAGCCAATCGGCCGAGGCATTGTTCTTCTTCCGCTTCCTGATCGGCATCGGCGTGGGTATCGAATACCCGGTGGCCGGTTCGCTGCTAGTTGAATTCCTGCCTTCGAAGAACCGTGGCCCGCGTCTGGCGGCGCTGACCATCCTGTGGTTCATCGGTGCTGCACTGGCCTATATCGTCGGCAACCTGATCATCAGCCAGGGCGGTCCCGATGCATGGCGTCTCGTGCTGGCCAGCCCTGCCGCCATCGGCCTGTTCCTCATCATCGTTCGCCTGGGGACGCCGGAGTCGCCGCGCTGGCTGATCAGCAAGGGGCGTCTGAATGAGGCGGACGCCATCATCAAGAAGGTCTACGGCCAGGGCTTCTCCCTGCAGAACCTGCCCGAAGGCGAGAAGGAACATGACGTGTCCCTGGGCAGCCTGTTGAAATCGGGCTACGGCACGCGCCTGTTCTTCGTCTCGGTGTTCTGGAGCTGCGCAGTGATTCCGCTGTTCGCGGTCTACTCGTTCGCCCCCAAGGTCTTGCAGGCGCTGCATCTGACCGGCGAATGGGAGGCCTACGGCTCGGTGGCCATCACCCTGCTGTTCGTGGTCGGCTGCGTGATTGCCACCCGCCTGATCAACGTCATCGGCCGTCGTCCCACGGTGATCCATAGCTTCCTGTGGTCGGGCCTGGCGCTGCTGGCGCTGGGCTACATGTCGGACGGCAGCGAGATGGCGGTGCTGGCTCTCTTCGGCGCCTACGCCGTCTTCATCGGCGGGGCCCAGGTGCTGCAACTGGTCTATCCCAACGAGCTGTTCCCCACCGAAGTGCGTTCCTACGCAGTCGGCATGAGTGCCTCGTTCTCGCGCGTCGGCGCGGCCGCCGGCACCTGGCTGGTCCCGATGTGCCTCAATGCCTACGGCATCGGCAACACCATGTATGCCGCGGCGGCGGTATCGGCTGTCGGTCTGCTGGTATCCATCGCACTGGCACCGGAAACGCGCGCCATGAGCCTGCAGGAAGCTGCATCCCTGAAGCGCTGATCGCGATCGGCGTCCGGGTCGTCCGGGCGCCGACGCGGCCGGCGCCCCACCCACTGTACTGTTTGGAGAAACAACATGAAATTCGAAGGCATCTACACCCCGGCGATCACCCCGCTGGATAGCCAGGGCCAGATCGACAAGACTGCCTATGCCGAGGTGCTGGAGCACCTGGTCGCGGCCAAGGTGCATGGCATCATCGTCGGCGGTTCGACCGGTGAATACTATGCCCACAGCGAGCAGGAACGCCTGGACCTGGCGGCCTATGCCAAGCAGGTGCTGGGCAATCGCGTGCCATTGATCGTCAGCACCGGCGCCATCCGCACCGAGGACGCGGTGGTCTATGCCAAGCATGCCAAGGAAATCAAGGCCGATGCGCTGCTGGTGACCTCGCCGCCGTACGCCGTGCCGACCGAGGAAGAGAACGCCATCCATGCGCTGACCGTCGACCGCGCCGCCGGCCTGCCGATCATGCTGTACAACTACCCGGGCCGCGCCAGCGTGACCATGTCGCGTACCTTCTTCAGCACGGTCACCGCGCAGTCGAAGAACTTCGTCGCCATCAAGGAAAGCACTGGCTCCACCGGTCAGCTGCACATGCTGGCACGCGAGTTTCCGCAGATCTCGCTGTCCTGCGGCTGGGATGACCAGGCGCTGGAATTCTTCGCCTGGGGCGCGCCGAGCTGGGTGTGCGCGGGTTCCAACTTCCTGCCGGCCGAACACATCGCACTCTATGAAGCCTGCGTGCTGGAGAAGAACTTCGACAAGGGTCGCAAGATCATGTCGGCGATGATGCCGCTGATGGACTTCCTGGAAGAATCCGGCAAGTTCGTGCAATCGATCAAGTACGGTTGCGAGCTGGTCGGTCTGAAGCACGGCAAGGTACGCGCGCCGCTGCAGTGGCTGTCGGAACAACGGCAACAACAGTTCAAGGTGATCTATACCGCATTGAAGGCCGAAGTGGCGGGCGTCGTGGCGGGGAAGGCGTAATGGCTGCACTGCTCTCTGCTGCCGAGTATGCCGACCTGGCCGGCAAGCTCGTCTATCGCACGCAGGCGTTCATCGATGGTGCGTTTCGTCCATCGGTCTCGGGGGCCAGTTTCAAGACCACCAATCCGGCCACCGGCGAACTGCTGGCGGAGATTTCCGCCTGCGACAGCCGCGACGTGGACATCGCCGTGGCCAAAGCCAATGCCGCGTTCAACGATGGCCGCTGGTGGAAGCTCGCACCGGCCGAGCGCAAGGCCACGCTGTTGCGCTTTGCCGACCTGCTCGACGCCAACGCCCATGAGCTGGCCGTGCTGGAAAGCCTGGACAGTGGCAAGCCGATCCGCGAATGCCAATTGGTCGATGTGCCCGAAACCATCAATACCATCCGCTGGCATGCCGAGCTGATCGACAAGATCTACGACCACACCGCACCGGTCGCCCAGTCCGCGCTGGCGTTGGTGGTACGTGAGCCTATCGGTGTGGTCGGCCTGGTGCTGCCGTGGAATTTCCCGCTGCTGATGCTGGCGTGGAAGATCGGCCCGTCGCTGGCGGCCGGTTGCTCCATCGTCGTCAAGCCGGCTGCGGAGACCACCTTGTTCGCCTTGCGTGTAGCCGAACTGGCCTTTGAAGCCGGCGTACCTGCCGGGGTGTTCAACATCGTGCCGGGGGGCGGCAAGGAAGTAGGGGAGCCGCTGGGTCGCCACAACGACGTGGCCATGGTCAGCTTCACGGGCTCCACCGCCACCGGCCGCCGCTTCCTGCACTACGCGGCCGAATCCAACCTGAAACGCATCGTGCTCGAATGCGGCGGCAAGAACCCGGCCGTGGTGATGGACGACATCGAGGACATCGATGCCGTCGCCCAACACCTGGTCAACGGCGCGTTCTGGAACATGGGTGAGAACTGCTCGGCGACATCGCGCCTGATCGTGCAAGCCGGCATCAAGGAGCGGTTGCTGGAGCGCGTTGCCCACTTTGCCCAGGAATGGAAGGTCGGCAATCCGCTGGATCCGCAATTCCGCCTGGGTAGTCTGGTGAGCAAGGCGCACTTCGATAAAGTCAGTTCTTATCTCCATCAGGCCGAGGCCGAGAAACTGACCGTGCGTATCGGAGGCCACACCAACAGCGATGGCCTGTTCATGGAGCCGACCGTGCTGGATGGCGTGAGCACTGACAGCCGCCTGTTCCAGGAAGAGGTTTTCGGTCCGCTGCTGACGGTGACCACCTTCACCACCGCCGATGAAGCCGTCGGCCTGGCCAACGACACCGTCTATGGCCTGGCTGCATCGGTCTATACCGGCAAGCTGAACACGGCCATCCGCCTGGCGCGGCAGATACGTGCCGGCATTGTCACCGTCAACTGCTTTGGGGAGGGTGACATCAGCGTGCCTTTCGGCGGTTACAAGCAGTCGGGCTTCGGCGGGCGTGACAAGTCCGTGTGGGCACATGACCAGTACACCGAGATCAAGACCATCTGGATCGACGTACCCGAGGCCGGCTGACGGCGTCAATGGCCTGCCTGTCGGAAGCAGTCGGCGGGCCGCTGTGGCGGTCCGTCGCTGCGTCTCCAGGCGCTACCCTGGTGCGGTCTTGGTCGCATCGCAACCTGTCTTGAATTGATAAAGCAATGAATAGCAAAAAGGCGACGCTCATCGGACTGGCCGCCGTGGTCCTCTGGAGTTCCATCGTCGGTCTCATCCGTGGTGTGAGCGAAAACCTGGGCGCCACCGGTGGTGCCGCCGCCATTTATACCGTGGCATCGGTGTTCCTGTTGTTATCCGTGGGGATGCCCAGGCTGGGCAGCTTCCCGCGCAAATACCTGTTCTGGGGTAGCGTGCTGTTCGTGGCCTATGAACTGTGCCTGTCCTTGTCCATCGGCTACGCCAGCAGCGGCCGTCAGGCCATCGAGGTCGGCATGGTCAACTACCTATGGCCGACCTTTACGCTGGTGTCGGCGATCCTGTTCAGCCGGCAGCGGGCCAACCTCCTGGTGGTGCCGGGGTTTGTCCTGTCCATGCTGGGCATCTGCTGGGTGCTGGGCGGGGATCAGGGGTTGGACCTGGCCGGCATGCTGGCCAATGTGCGGGACAATCCGCTGAGCTACGGCCTGGCATTTGCCGGCGCCATCATCTGGGCTGCCTATTGCACGGTGACCACCAACATGGCCCGTGGCAAGAACGGCGTCACTGCATTTTTCATGATGGTGTCGGCGACCCTGTGGCTGAAGTTCTTCCTTGGCGGGCATGCCGATGAACTGAGCTTCAGCGTCCCGGCGCTGGTCTACCTGCTGCTGGCCGCCGCCGCCATGGGTTTTGGCTATGCCGCCTGGAACGTGGGCATCCTGCACGGCAATGTCACCGTGCTCGCGGGCGCCTCGTATTTCATCCCTGTGTTTTCCTCTGCACTGTCGGCCACACTGCTGCATGCGCCGCTGTCCAGGTCTTTCTGGGTCGGTTCCTGCATGGTCTGCGCCGGCTCCATCCTGTGCTGGCTGGCAACCCGCGCCAGGAAGACCGCGCCATCCGAGGCGGCGGCCGTGACCGAGCGCTGAGCCGGCATCCCGCGTTCAACCCGACGGGCGTGACCAGAGCGGCAAGCGGGACCGCACCTGCGCGCGTGTCAATAACAACATCACATCGGAGACAAGCATGACCTATCACCATCGCCGCCCGGCGAAGAATTCCTTACGCCTGTACGTCCTGGCCGCACTGGGTGTGCCACTGGCGCTTCCGGCCGCAGCCCAGTCCGATGTCACGCTTTATGGCTACATTGACGTGGCCATGAACAAGGAGAGCGGAGCGGCGCTCAAGATGGACCGCGGGCTCAACAACTGGCTGGGCGTCAAAGGACGCGAAGACCTGGGCGGCGGCATGGCGGCCGTGTTCAACCTGCAGACCCGCTTCAAGATCGACACCGGCGCGCTGGAACGCGACCAGACCTTCTTCCAGGGCGAGAGCACGGTGGGCCTGTCCGATGCCACGCTGGGTACGGTGAACGTGGGACGCAAGCTCTCGCCGCTGTGGGCCACCATCTGGCCATACGAACCCTGGTTCAACAGCGGCTTCAATGCCTCGCTGGCGTCCTACCAGGCGGGCAAGTACAGCACCGACGGTGTCACCGATGCGGCAATCGGCTATGCAGACTATTCGCGCATCAGCAATGGCCTCTACTATGATTCACCGGTCATGCGTGGCTGGCAGGTATCGGTCGCCGGGCAGGTTGAACGCAACCCCGATCCGGGCACGCGGGCGCGCACCGCTGGTACGTCGGTGACCTATGCAACGGCACCATTGCGGGCCACCTTGTCCTATGAGCACAACATGCGCAACGAGGCCATCTGGTTCCTGGGCGGTGCCTATGACCTGGGCGCCATCAAGCTCATGGGATCCTATGCGCGCACCAGCCTGGTGGACTACGGTGTGGAGCGGATGAGCGTCGTCGCGGCGACCTATGACATCGGCGCCAATACCTGGAAGGCCGGCTATGGCCGCAATGTCACGACAGGCGCGCACAAGCTCAGTATGGGAGTGAGCCACGCCCTGTCCAAGCGAACCAATGTCTATGCCGATCTCTACAGGGAACATGTCAACACTGTCCTGACAGGCTACGCGATCGGCATGAACCACGCCTTCTAGGTGCAGGGATGCCACCTGGCGGCGGTGGTCTCACCCCCGCCCGGCGGGCGTCCGGTTGAAGAAGATATACCCCGCGATCCCCAGCATGGCGACCCCGAGGATGCTGTCCTGCAGCCGCAGGAACCAGGGATTGCGGCCTAGCCAGTGTCGGATGCGCGAGGCGCCGTAGGCGAAGCAGGTGCCATTGAGCAGTCCCAGTACCTTGGAGCTGACCGCCAGCACCAGCATCTGCTGCCAGACCGGTCCCACTGCCGGATCGGCAAACTGCGGCAGGAAGGCCACCAGGAACAGGAATACCTTGGGATTGAGCAGGTTGGTGAACAGGCCTTGCCAGAACACGCCCTGTTCGCCGCGGGTGGCGACGGTGGCGATACTTTCCTTGCCCTGCAGGGAGCGCCGCAAGGCACGCACGCCCAGGTAGACCAGGTAGAGCGCGCCGGCGATCTTGACGGACTCGAACAGCATCGGCGACTCGCGGAACACACCGGCCAGGCCGAACACCACCAGCGGTATCTGCACGGCACCGGCGGCGAAGGTCCCCAGCACACTCAGCCAGGCCACCTTGAAGCCCTGCGTCATGCCGCGCGTGAGCGTGAGGGCCATGTCGGGACCGGGTGTGAGGTTCAGCGCCAGGCTGGCGGTCAGGAACAGCAGGAACAGGTGCAGGGAAGGCATGGTGGCGGGCTCTGGAGACGATCTGGGGATTATAGGCAATCGTGCCTGCCGCCGCTCGCGGAGGGTGCGCCAAACCAGCGCAATGCCGCCGCCTCCAGGGCAGGCATGTCCATGTTGCCCTTGGCGACCCAGGCCACCACGCCGTCAGGTCGCAGCAGCAGGGCGGTCAATCCCAGGGGATCGCCTGCGCTTATCGCCAGATAGTCGATGCATCCACGCCATCCCTCGATGAGGACAGGCAGTCTGGCATCGCCACTGAAGTCCAGCAGCAAGCCACGGCCCGAATACAGGTGTTCGCCCAATCGTATGCCATCGTCGAGCGCGAAGTCGGGTGCGCTGCAGCCGACCAGCGGATGGGTGTCACCCAGTTCGTAGCGCAGCGTCTTGCCCCAGAGGCGACCCGCCAGATAGGTTGCGCCATCGGTGGTGCCGATCAGGTCACGGAGGATGCCGGCCAATGCCCGCGAACCGGGACCGGGACGCATCAGCGCCACTTGCGCTCGCGACCACTCCAGCAGTTGCGCACCGACCGGACGGCGCTCAAGGTCATAGCTGTCGAGCAGCCCGGGCGGCGCATCGCCGCGGATGGTGGCGGCCAGTTTCCAGCCCAGGTTCATGGCATCGCCCAGGCCCAGATTGAGTCCCTGTCCGCCCAGCGGCGAATGCACATGGGCCGCATCACCGGCCAGTAGCACGCGCCCGCGCCGATAACGATCGGCCTGGAAGGCGCGGTCGGTCCAGGTGCTGGCCAGTTCGACCTCGTTCACCCTGACGTCCACGCCCGACACGCGTCGCAGGACCTCTTCCAGGTGCTGCGCCGTGATCACTTCGCGGCGATGGCAGGCACCACCGTCGAAGTCCGCCATGGCGAGGATGCCGGGGGCCTGGTAGGTGTACATGCCACCATCGGTGTAGTGCCGCCCCTCGGGCAGGCGGGTGGGCGCATCCAGCCGGACCAGCGCGGAGTAGCCGGTGAACTCGGGCTCGCTACCGTCAAAGCCGAAGCCGCTGGTCTTGCGCACCCGGCTGCGCCCACCGTCGCAGCCGACCAGCCAGCGCGCCCGCAAGGGGCCATCCGAGCTTTGCAGGCGGACCATCTCGTCGTCCTGCGTGACGGCTTGCACTTCCACGCCGCGCCGGATGCTCACACCCAGTGCCAGGGCACGGGTGGCAAGGACCGATTCCAGATGCGCCATCTCGCTGAGCAGGGTGGTCTCGCAGGGACCGTCGAGGTGATAGGGCCACTGGCGTGGATCGACCTGGTCGCGATAGAAGGGCAGACCGGCGAAATGACCGCCCGCTTGGCGCGGCTGGCGAGTCCAGTGGGCGGTGGCGGCGGCGGGATCCCTGGCGGTGTGCTGCGCGCGCACCGCATCGAGCAGTCCACGGCGATAGAGCGCCTCGATGGAGGGCGAGGACAGTCCGCGCATGCCGAAGGGCAGGCGCTTCAAGGGCGCATCGGGATGGCGGGCCTGTTCCAGTACCAGTACCGGCAAGCCGGCCAGGGCCAGTTCGCAGGCCAGCAGCAGACCTACCGGACCGGCGCCGGCAATGATGATGTCATGGGGAGAGGTGTCGTGCATGAAGACTCCGAGATCAGTGGTCGTTCGACCAGGACGGTTCGTTGTCTTGAGAACCGCACGGACGAACGGAGGGCGCCTGGAAGGGCGCGGCGTTCGTCGTGGGACTCATGCACGGGCAGGGCATGGACAGAGCTTCCGTTTGCGGAAGGACCTGGGCTGGACCACACCAGATCTGCCTTTTTCGACAGGGCGCACTATAGCGCGTCGCTCCGGTCGCGGCAAGCCGATGTGTCTGGCCGACCTCAGGGCTTGATCAGGCTTTTTTCAGGGCCGCGGCGGCCAGCTGCCACATCGTGCTGTCGCTGGTGGAGATGGCCAGCGCTCCATGGGCGATGGCGCTGCGGGCATCGGCCACGTCGCAGACGAAGCCCGAGGCGACGATGGGCGGCAGCAGCTGCCGGTCGCTCTCCTGTAGATGCGCGAGCATGGGCGCGGGCATCAACTGGACCAGGTTGGGGTCGCTCTGTTCCAATGCCTTGACGCTGCGGGGCCAGGTCGAGCGGTCGGTCACGAAGACCTTCTGCATGCTCACCATGCCAGCGCGATTGGCACGCTGGATGGTGGCCACGCGTGTGGAGACCAGGGCGGCCACCCCGATGTCGACCAGGTATTCCACGCCGCCCTTGTCCTGCGAGAGGCCTTCGCAACTGTCGATGTTGACGATGGCGTATTTGCCCGCCTTGGACAGGATCTCGATGACCGGTTGCAGCTTGCGCAGGTCGACGTTGGCCACGATCGTGACCTCCGCCGGGCTGGCGATGAAAGCCTGCAACTGGTCGGTGCCGTAGAGCGTGGCGATGACCGGATGGCGGGTAAGTCTGGCACCGAGGGACCTGTCCATGTCGCTTATTTCGTCTCGTGCGGGAGGACGTCGGTTAGGCCGAGTTTCCCTGGATTGAGGATGTTCTTGGGGTCGAGCGCCTGCTTCACCGTCACCAGCAGCGGGAAGGCCGAGGCCAGTGATGGTTCCATGTAAGGCGCGCGCAGCAGGCCGATGCCATGGTGGTGGCTCAGGGCGGCATTGTATCGGATCAGCACCGCGTTGGCGGCATCCCAGGCCTGGCGATACCAGCGCTGGCGGTCTTCCACTGCGACCTCGCCGCGCAGCGAGAAGTACAGGCAAGCCCCATCGACATAGGCGTGCGACTGGTGGGCCGAGCCGGCGAGGGTGCCGGGCACCGCGTTGATGGCCTTGACCACGTCGTCGTAGATGCCGGGCAGGTCACGCCAGGGGCCGGCCATCTCCAGCGTGTCGGCCACGAAGCCGGGGCTGCGCTTGAAGCCCTCGGCGCTCTTGCCGGTCAGGTAGCGGGTGTCCAGCCAGCGCTCGAAGATGGCATCGCCGTCGAGCTTGTCGCCCAGCGCGGCGCAGACGCGTTCGCTGATGGACATGACGGCATCGACCATCTCGCGCGGTCCTTCGTCGGCCACCAGCAGCACGTTGCGCTGGGGCAGGTTGAACTGCACGCCACTCTCCAGGGCATCATAGAGTCGCAGCGCGGCCGGATTGGCGCCGTTCTGCATGATCTGGCGGCAGGCTTCCAGGCCAATGGCGAAACTGTCGAAGCCATAGGCGATGGCGCGGCCATAGTCGGGCAGGCGGTGCAGCTTGAGACGGGCGCGCACGATCACGCCCAGCGTGCCTTCGGAGCCAATGAACAGCTGTTGCAGATCCGGCCCCAGCGCCGCGCGCGAATAGCCGCCCACGCTCACCAGGCTGCCATCGGCCAGCACCACATCTATGCCGAAGACCATGTCCTCGATCTTGCCGTAGCGGGTCGAGAGCTGGCCGGCACCGCGACAGGCGATCCAGCCGCCCACCGTGCTGATGGCATAGGACGATGGCCAGTGGCCCATGGTCATGCCGTACTCCTTCTGGATGGTTTCCTCGAAGATGTCGCCGAACATGCCGGCCTCCACTTCCACGATCTGGCTGTCGCGGTCGAAACCAAGCAGGCGGTTCAGGCCGCAGACATCGAGCACGATGCCGCCGCGTACCGGCAGTGCCGCGCCGGTGACGTTGCTGCGTCCGGCCGATACCGTCAGCGCGATCGCATGCCGGTGCGCAATGCGCATGACCGCCTGCACCTGCTCCACGGTGGAGACGCACACGATCACCGCGCGCGGCGTGGCGGGTTTGCCGGCGGTCTCGCTCATCATCGAGCCGGCCCACCAGTCGCGTGTCCAGGCCACCACGTCGGCGGTGGCGGTCATGACCTGGTCGGCGGCGGCACGCAGTTCATCGATCACGGTGGCGGACGGCAGCCGGGCATCGCGCTGCAGGCCGGGGACGTCGGGGCTATCCTGGATGGCGCTGGCGTAAGCCGGCGGGGTATGGGCGCCGACGATGTAGTTGCCGCGGTTGTAGCCGCGTTTGATGGCTTCCTTGCTGATCATGCTGAGTCTCCCATGAGAACGGATTTTTCAAGAGCGATCGCGCGCCGGTAGGCGTCGACCTGGACGGTGGTGTCTTGTTGCGACAGGCCCAGTTCGGCCTGCAGTATCTGCGCCACGCGCGCGGCGGCCACGCCCGAGGCGTCGCGCGCCATCAGGCGTATGCGGGTGCGGCGCGAGAGCAGGTCGTCGACGGTGCAAGCCAGTTCATGGCGCACCGCGTAGACCATCTCGGCCTCGGTGTAGGGCAGGCCCTCCACCAGCGGACGCGCCAGTGCCGGGTCGGCCTGCATGATGTCGCTGACGAAGCGGGCTTCGGTGCCATAGCGTTCGCCGAGATGGGCCGACATGCCGCCGGAGGCGACGATGGCTTCCGGGTCGTAGCCGGCAGCGCCGAGCAGGTAGGCGCTGCGGGTCTGGCAGCGCGCCTTGCGGCCCAGCACTTTCTGTACCGCATCCACGGTCTGTTCGGCCATGTGGCGCGAGGTGGTGAGCTTGCCGCCGACAACGGTCACCAGGCCATCGGGGGCGACATGGATCTCGTGGTTGCGCCGGATCTCCAGCGTCTTGCCGCCGGGGGGCGCCACCAGCGGACGACAGCCTGCGATGCTGCCGACCACGTCGTGCGGCTGCAGGTCGGTTCTGAGCGCCGAGCGTGCGCCTTCGAGCAGGAAGTCGAGCTCCTGCCGGGTACACATGACGTTGTCGAGATCGCCCTCGTAGTCTTCGTCGGTGGTGCCCAGGTAGGAGACATTGCCCCAGCGCGTGATGGTGGCGCGCCGGCTGCGACCGGGCACCGGGATGGTGATGGTGCAATCGTTGCGGATCTTCATCCACGGAATGGCCACGTGCACGCCCTTGGCCGGACGCACATGCAGGGTTTCGTGCTCGCCCTTGCGGCGTCCGGTCCAGTCGCGCAGCCAGACGCCGGTGGCCATCACGACCGCACGGGCGCGCAGGCGGATCTCGCGACCATCGGCGTGGACGATGGCGCCGTCGACCTTGCCATGGGCGTCGCGGGTGAGATCCTGCACGCGTGCATGGTTGGTCACGGCGGCACCGTGGAAGGCCGCCGTGCGTGCCACCGACAGGGTCAGGCGGGCATCATCGACACGGGCGTCGAAGTACATGAAGCCCCCCTTGAGGTACTGGTCGTTGAAGGTCGGGCAGTGCGACAGCACCTCGGCCTTGGTGAGCTTCTGGTGCAGGATGCCCTCGCGCCATCCGCCGGCCAGGTCGTAGGTCCAGAGCAGACTGTTGAAGGCCTTGGCCAATCGCTGGTCGAACACGCCATCGCGCTCCAGCACCGGAAACAGGAACGGCAGGCGCTGCACCAGGTGGCGCGCATTGCGGCGCAGGCGCTGCCGCTCCAGCAGGGAATGGCGCACCAGTGCGAGGTTGCCCTGCTCGATGTAGCGCAGCCCGCCGTGGACCATCTTGGAGGATTTGGAGGAGGTGCCGGAGGCGAAATCGTCCTTCTCCACCAGTGCCACGCGATAGCCGCGCAGGCTGGCATCGAGGGCCGTGTAGGCACCGGTGATGCCGCCGCCCACGATGAGGAGGTCGAAGTGCTCTGTCGCCAGGCGATCCAGTTGTTCCTTGCGCGACAGTCGCAGAGGGTCGGTGCCGGTCATGGCGGCACGCTGGCGACTGGCGCTTCGGAAGGGTAAGGCAATCATCTCTCGTCTTGCTCCTGTTCAGTGCGTTGCAAATTGCTGGACATGCCGCAGCTCGGCCTCGATGCGCGCATGCCACTGCTGGCGGCGCTGCAGCCGTTCGTCGCTGCCGATGCGGGGTTCAAAGACGGCTTCTACCGTGGTGGTGGCGCGCGCCTGTTCCATGCTGTCCCACAGCAGGCCGGAGGCGCCGGCCAGGTAGGCGACGCCGCGCAGGCTGGCGCGATCGGTCTCGTGCATGCGCTGGATGGGAATGCCGGTGAGGTCGGCCTGCATCTGCAGCAGCACGTCGCTGCCGGAGAGGCCGCCGCCGACGGTCAGGGTGGTGACCGGTATGCCGGCGATGTCGCTGTTGGCGTCCACGCATGCGCTCACCGAATGGGCGATGCCTTCCAGGATGGCGTGGGCGATCTCGGCCTGGGTGGTCGACATCGATACCCCGCTGAGCGAGGCGCGCGCATCCGGTTGCATCTGCGGCACCCGCAGACCGGTCAGCGCGGGAATGAAGCTCACGCCCCGCGAGGATGGCACGCTGGCGGCCAGCGCACTGATCTGGCGGGCGTCGTCGAACCAGTGCAGCTTGTCGCAGACCCAGTTCAGCAGCGAGCCGGTGGTGGCCACGAAGGTCTCCACCGAGAAGTGCGAGACCCCGGCGTGGCGCCGTGCCGTCATCGTCAGGGTGCTGTCGGACTGACCGCTGCGCGCGGGCAGGGAAGACCCCACCAGCAGGTCGACGAAGCTGCCGGTGCCATGCAGGCACATGGCCTGGCCGGCATCCAGGCAGCCCAGTCCGATGGCGCCGGCCAGCTGGTCGCCAGCGCAGGCCAGGATGGGAACGTCGATGCCCAGCTGCGCCATGCGGGTACGGCCGAAGTCGTCGGCGTCCTGGCGCAGGCCGGGCAGCAGTGTGCGTGGGAAGTCCAGCGCATCGATCCAGTCAAGTGCGTAGCGATGCTCGGCCAGCACGTAGGCATTGCAGGAGGTGGCGATGGTGGGCGTGGTCATCGCCTCGCGACGATCCGACAGGTGCCAGAGCAGCCAGGTGTCGATGGTGCCGAAGAGCAGCCGTCCGCGCTCCCAGGCCTGGGCAACGGCGGGGGTCTCGCGCAGGTGGTGTGCGGCCCAGAGATAGGGCGAGCGCACGCCGCAGGGGCGTCCCACGCTGGCACGCAGGTGGGGATTCCATTGTGCGCAGAGCTGCTCCAGTTCGGCGGCGTAGCGATTGTCCTGCCAGACCATCGCCGGCGCCAGTGCACGGCCGGTGACGCTATCCCAGAGCACGGCGGTGGCGCGCTGGGTCGCGACGGCCAGCGCCGCCACCCGCAGTCCGGCCTGGGCGGCCTCCTGCAAGGTGGCGCGGCAGACGACGAGGGTCTTCTCCAGCAGGAGGTCGGCGTCCTGCTCCACTACGCCGGGACGCGGTGAGTCCGTCTGCAGGGCCAGGTAGTGCTGGCAGCTGACATGGCCGTCGGCCGATACCACGGCCGCGCGCGTGCCGGAGGTGCCTTCGTCGATGGCGAGGATGACGTCCTGTCTTTTCATGGATGGCTCTTGTCGATGGCGGGCGTCATGTAGCTGCCCTGGCCGGCGCGCTCGTCCTTGAACTGGGGCGCGTCGCTTTCATTGTCGGGATTGATGTGGGTGCGGGTCGGGTCCCAGCGGATGGAGAAGCAGATGATGCTGGCCACGCAAGGCACCACCGAGAGGATCAGGAAGGTGGTCTCCAGGCCATAGCGGGCGCGGAACAGCGGGAACACCAGGAGCCCCAGCGCGGCACCGACCGAGCCCAGCGCACCGATGATGCCATTGGCACCGGCGCGCAGTTCGCTGCGGAACGACAGCGAGGACAGGCTCTTGCCATTGGCACCCGGGCCACCCGAATGGAACAGGATGAACAGGGAGGGCAGGATCACGGCAAGCCACAGCGGCATCTTGCCGTTGAACAGGCCCAGTACCAGCAGCATGAGGAACACGGCCGCGAAGCCGAAGGCGGAGGCGCGGCGCAGGCCCAGCCGGCGACCGATCACCGGCGAGAGGAAGCCACCGACGATGCCGAAGACATTGAACACCAGCGCGCCGATGGTGGAGTAGATGAAGTCGCGGCCAAAGAGCGCCGCGCTGATCAGCGGCAGGTACCAGCCGATGGCGAAATACTGGATGGACTGGCCGATCTGCACGGTGGCGGCGAGGATGGTGCGCGGCAGGTAGACGCCACGGAAGATCAGCAACACATTGGCCAGGCCACGGCGTGCCATGTTGGTCACGGGGATGCGCTCGGACGCAGGAGCGGCGGCGAAGGCGCGGCCATAGATGCGGCTCATGGCCGCCGCCGCATCTTCCAGTCTTTCCTTGCGCGCCAGCCAGGTGGGGCTCTCCACCAGGAACATCATCTGCAGCACCAGGATGGCGAGACCGAAGACGGCGATGGCACCCACCGAATAGCGCCAGATGGTGTCGCCCACGCCCCAGGAGTAGAACAGCATCGCCAGCAGCAGGTTGGTGCACACGGCGGTGTACCACATGCCTTGCCAGGTGTTGAGACGGCTCTTGAGGCGGGCCGGCGTGAACTAGGCCAGCACCGCCATGGCAATGGCGAAGTCGATGCCATAGGCGGCGCCTGCAAAGAAGCGGCCGGCCAGGATGACCTGGAAGTCGGGAGCGAACACCACCAGCAGCGCGCCGGCCACCGCCAGCACCTTGGCGATGATGAGCGGACGCACCCGGCCCCAGCGGTCGGCCATCCAGCCGCCGATGGGATTGAAGGCGATCGCCACCCACGAGGCGAAGGACGTCAGCAGTGCGACCTCGGCCGGCGTCAGCTGCAGGTTGCGGGTCATCGGCGCCAGGCCTGCGCTCAGTGCCGAATTGGAAAATGCGTCGAGGAACAGGCCGCCCAGGGCGAGCCACCAGATGAGGCCGGCGCGGCCGGCAATACCGGGACAGGAATCGATGAAGGCGATGACATCGTCGATGCCACGAAGCCTGATGGCAGCAGTTTGCACAGCGGTCTCCTTGTGTTGTTCTGCAAGAGGCCGCAGCAAGCTGCACGCGTGAAGAGACCATCTTGCAGATGGTCTCTTATCTGAATCTGCCCGGCGATTCTAGGAGGGGGCCAAGTCGACTGTCAACATTTAACGATGTTGCGCTGCACTCCGAATGGCGCCGTCGATCAGCACACTGGCAGCCGCCATCCATGCCTGTCCGCGGCACGACCGAACTGGATATCGGTCAGTGCCTGCCGGAGTGCCAGCGTGACCGGACCGGGCTTGCCATCCCCGATGGTGAAGTCGTGACGCTGGCCCTTGACGCGACCGACCGGCGTGATGACGGCAGCGGTACCGCAGGCAAAGGCTTCCCGCAGCCGTCCGCTGCGCGCGTCGTCCTGCCACTGGTCGATGCTGTAGGGCATCTCGTGGACCGTGTAACCCAGTTCGCGGGCCAGCGTGATCAGGGAGTCGCGCGTGATGCCGGGCAGGATCGTGCCTGACAGCGGTGGCGTGACCAGTGTGTTGTGGTCCAGGACGAAGAAGGCATTCATGGCGCCGAATTCCTCGATCCACTTGCGCTCGATGGCATCCAGGAACACCACCTGCTCGCAACCCTGTTCACGTGCCTGCGCCTGTGCTATCAGTCCGCTGGCATAGTTGCCGCCACACTTGACGGCACCCGTACCACCGGGGGCGGCGCGGATGTAATCCTCCGACACCCACACCGTGACGGCCGCCGTTGTCGCGCTTGCGGCGAAGTAGCCGCTTACCGGCGAGGCCAGCACGACATACTGGAAATGCCGTGACGGCCGCACTCCCAGGGCGACTTCAGTGCTGATCATGAAGGGACGCAGATACAGCGACGCGCCCTCGGCACGCGGTATCCAGTCGCGCTCGTGGCGTACCAGGGTGCTGGTGGAAGCGACCAGCAATCCCTCCGGCAGGGACGGCATGCCCAGACGTTGTGCGGAGCGATCGAAGCGACGCGCATTGGCATCCGGACGAAACAGCGCGGCACCGCCATCGGGGAGACGATAGGCTTTCATGCCTTCGAAGATCTCCAGTCCGTAATGCAGCACCATGGCGGCCGGATGCATGGCCATGGGCTGGCAGGGCAGGATCTTGCCGTCGTGCCAGCCACGTTCGGTGGTGTACTGCATGCTGAACATGTGGTCGGTAAACACCTGGCCCCACGCAGGGTTGTCCAGCAGGCGTTCGCGTTGCGCGGGAGGGGTCGGGTCCTGGTGTGCCTGCAATGAAAACGCAGGACAGGCTTGGTCGAATGAAGACATGCTTGCTCCGGTTGAGCGTCAATGAACACGCCGTCACGACGGGTGGTCGTGCGGCCATGGATCGTCCCCGTGATCACAGGGACGTGTGCAAGGGCGCCACGCCGGATCGGTGCGCGCCCCTTGTCTGGGATGCCAGGCCTGAGCCGGCACGGGCTCATCGGGGAGATTGCAAGGACCTCGCCAGCTTGCGCAGGAAGACCTCACAGGCATCCAGTTGGACGATCTCGATGAATTCATCAGGCTTGTGCGCCTGGGCGATATGCCCCGGGCCGCACACGATGGAGGCAATGCCGGCCCGCTGGAACTGGCCTGCCTCGGTGCCATAGGACACCTTGCTGATGGTGGTATCGCCGGTCAGCTCGCGGGCCAGGCGCGTGAGTGCCGCCCGCTCCGATGCTTCCAGTCCGGGGACCGCCGGTCCGGTCTCGATGTCGATGCCGGCGTCCCGGTACTCTGCCTGCATGCGGGGCAGCAGATCGTCACGGATGAATTGTTCGATCTGCTGCTGGAGATGCTCAGGGGATAGCCCCGGCAGATTCCTGAATTCATAATTGAACTCACAGAGTGCGGGAATGGTGTTGACCGCAATGCCGCCCGCAATCTGGTTGGTGGTCAGGGTGCTGAACGGGACGTCGTAGCACTGGTCGTAGGGGCCTTGTGCCTTGAGCTGGTCGGCCAGGTCGCGAATGCGGCAGATCAGTCGCGCCGCATGTTCGATGGCATTGCAACCCTGCGGCGTCAGCGAAGAGTGCGCCGCCTTGCCATGGACGCGGCAGCGAAACAGGTTGGTCCCCTTGTGCGCCACGATCACGCGCATCCCCGTGGGTTCACCGACGATGCAGCCGTCGGCCCGCAGGCCACGTTGTTTGAGGGCGTCCAGCATGACGGCCGCGCCCAGGCATCCCAGTTCCTCATCGTAGGAAAAGGCCAGGTGCAGCGGCTTGCTGCGCTTCATCTGGAGGAACTCGGGGACCATCGCCATGGACGCGGCGATGAAGCCCTTCATGTCGGCGGTGCCGCGCCCGTAGAGCCGGCCCTCCCGCTCGGTGAGCGTGAAGGGATCGGTCGTCCACACCTGGTCATCCACCGGCACCACGTCACTATGTCCGGAGAGGATGATGCCGCCCTGCGTGCTGCCATCCTCGGCCGGCAAGGTGGCAAACAGATTGGCCTTGTCGCCGTCCGGAGAATAGATCAGCTCGGGCTGGAGTCCCTGTGCATGCAATGCATCCCGCATGGCGGCCATCATCGCGAGATTGGAGTGGCGGCTGGTGGTGTCGAAAGACACCAGGGTGTCAAGCCACTGGCGTGTGTTCATGTTCTTCATGGATATCTTGTGCAAAGGGAGGCCGCCGTCATGGACGGCGGCGCAGGATGACGAGGTTCAGGAGGCGGTATGTCCGTTGGGCGCAGGTGAGATCAGTGCTTGAGTCTCCGGGCTGGCGGTCAGGATGCAACCGATGATGCCCATGACGCCGGCGGCCATGGAGTACAGGATCGGTGCCAGCGTGACACCGGTGGACTGGATCAGCCAGGTGACGATGAGCTGGGCAAAGCCGCCAAAGATCATGACGGCGAGGTTGTAGCAGATGGCCAGGCCGGAGGAGCGTACCGCCGTGGGGAACTGCTCGCCCATGGCAGTGGAGAAGGGGCCGAAGTAGCCGCCCAGCAGCAGGCTCAGGACAGTGTAGATCAACAGCAGGTTGGAGAGCGAGGGCGCCGCAGCCACCCAGGAAAACAGCGGATAGATCAACGCCACGAACGGCGTCAGGAACAGGATCATGATGTTGCGTCGGCCGTAGCGGTCTGACAGGGCGCCGGCAATCGGCGCGCTGACGATCAGGCCGAGGATGCCGATGGCCAGGGCCTTGAAGGCATCATGCAGCGGGAAATGGAACTGGCGTGCCAGGAAGGTCGGCATGTAGAAATAGAAGATGTACACCGACGCCGTGACGCAGGTCGTCATGCAGACACTGGCGACCAGGGCGCGGCGATGCCGGGTCAGGGTGCTGCCCAGTGTCGCGTCGGCGGCAGCGGCGCGTGCCTGGACGGATTCCACGGGCTCTTCCAGATAATGACGGATCCACCAGCCCACCGGGACGATCAACAGCCCGACGATGAAGGGCAGGCGCCACATGCCATCGAGCAGTTCACGCTCGCTGAAGAGTTCGGTCAGCAGCAAGCCGGTACCGGCGCCACCCAGGATGGACAGGCCTTGTCCCACCATCTGCCAGGAACCGAAGAAGCCCTTGCGGTGCCGGGGCGCGGACTCGACCAGGAAGGCCGTGGCCGAGGCAAATTCGCCGCCCGTTGCCAGCCCCTGGATGAGGCGCGCGATGACGATCATGATGGGAGCCGCGACACCGATCGTCGCGTAGGATGGCGTGAAGACCATGATCAGCAAGGACAGCCCCATCAGCGCGACGATCAGTTGCAGGGCAGCCTTGCGACCGCGCCTGTCGGCATAGATGCCGATGGCGATCCCGCCCAGCGGACGGGTGACGAAGCCGACACCGAAGGTGGCCAGCGTCAACAGCAAGCCGACATACTCCCCGGCCGATGGAAAGAAGACCTTCGAGATGTAGATGGCCAAGGTGGCGAAGACGGCGAAGTCATACCATTCGAGGGCATTGCCGACGATGGCGGCAGTCAACTGCAACCAGCGCGCCGCTGGCTTCTTTTTCTGGTGTTGCATCACAAAGCTCCCTTTTTATTTCACTGAATTGATTGGATGCTGCTGTCTCGGGCGGCCCCTGGATTGGCCACTTGAGGCGGATGTTATGAATTCAGTTAGTGAATAAAAAGAGATTTATTTTCGCCTTTAGATGCAGAAATGTATTTCATTGCACTGGAATCTGGCGCGCCCGCACCGTGTGATATCGCCCTGCTGGATTGCACTATGAAGGGGGTATTCCGAAATGGTGCGGATACTTGATGGACGGCATCTTTCTGTGTAATTATTGAATCAACATGATTTATAAATGCAAATATTGCATCTGATCTATGTCACTCAACGCCTACCAGATCTTCGTGGCCATTGCCGAAAGAGGGAGTTTCGCGGCGGCCGCGCATCAGCTCAATCTGTCGCCCTCGGCGGTCAGCCATGCGCTGGCTGTCTATGAGGAGGAGCTTGGTTTTACGCTCTTCATGAGGAACCGCAATGGTGTGCGCCTGACCGCCGGTGGCGAGGCATTGTTGCCGACGGTGCGCGAGGTATTGCAGGCCAACGAGAAGCTGGCGCAACTGTCCTCGAAGATGTTTGGCCTGGAAACCGGCAAGGTCCGCATCGGTGCCTTCAGCAGCGTGAGCGTAGCGTGGATTCCGAGCATCGTCCGTTCGTTTTCCGCGCTCTATCCCAACATCGAAGTGGCGATAGAGCAGGGGGGCTATGACGATATCGCTGAATGGATCCTGAAGAACAAGGTCGATCTCGGCTTCGTCACGTTGCCGGCGTCTCCGGGGCTGGACATCACACCGCTCTATGCGGACCCGCTGATGTGCATCGCCCCGCCCGGGTTCGAGCCGAAGAACAAGGCCTACATGACGGTGGAAGAACTCTCGGCGCACAACGTCGTGCTGCAGGGCGAGAGCTATGGCAAGGACACGCAACGCCTGCTGGCCGCCCACAAGGTGTCGGTGAAGTCCAACGTGCGGGCCATCGATGCCGCTACCATTCTTGCGGCAGTCGAGAGCGGGCTGGGGGTGGCCGTGGTCTCGCAACTGGCCTTGCAGAACTATCAGAGTTCGGTGCAGGTGTTCCCCTTCTATCCGGCAGAGAGCCGCGCGATCATCCTGGCCTCGCTCAGCTATGAGGGATTGGCACCGGCGGCCAAGGCCATGCAGAAGCATATCGTCGAGACGGTGGCGGCCTGGGCCAAGCGCAAGCGCTGAGGCGGGGCAGGTGTCACCTCACCGAGCCTGTGACGCATTACGGGCTTGTGCAGCGTAGCCCGGTTCGGCCGGTGGTGGATTCCTGTTTTCATTCGAACAATAGTAAATCGCCTGAGCCTATGGCAGAGGTTCTCGGGAACCACCCGATGTCGTCGGGGCCGGCAAGAAAATAAAGTCTCTTCATACCCGCTGGATATCAACGTTCTCGCACGGGGCGAGGATAGAACAGGGGCACTGGAGAATGAACATGTTTCTTGCCAAGAAAAATCGTTTCGTTTACGCCACCATCACCGCCGTCGTCCTGGCTTCCGCTACCCCGGCGTCCTATGCATCAACGTCGACCAGCTCGCTGACGATTTCCGCTTCTGTGGTGGCGGCCTGCACAGTGCTCGGCTCGGCCATCGCCTTCGGCAGCTACACCCAGACCCTGTCCAACCAGAGCGGCAGCATCACCGTGCTGTGCACCAATGGCACCACCTACAACGTCGGTCTGGATGCCGGCACGGGCAGCGGTTCCACCGTCACCAGCCGCAAGATGACGGCTGTCGGTGGTGGCACCCTGAACTATGCCCTGTACCGTGACTCCGGCTACACCAACAACTGGGGGACGACCATCGGTACCGACACCATGGCCGGCACGGGTAGCGGCTTGACCCAGACCCTGACGGTCTACGGACAGATTCCAGCAGCGCAGACGCCACTGGCCGGTGCTTACTCGGATACGGTGACCGTGACGTTGACCTATTGATGGTGCTGTTCTCCGGTGCAGACGCCATGAAACCAGCGGCGCCGCTCATCGGTTTCAGGCTTCCGAAGGCTACGTCTGCGCACGCGATGCTATTCGTTTAATGACAGTAGCGGAGGAAGCTCCCGATGCGAAAGCGTATTCGCTTCTGTCGGATCCAGTCCCAGGGCTTTGAGAACCAGTTCGCTGGCGTCAGAGCCCGCCTCGCGCCAGGTCTTGTGACCTTCCAGTACGAGCAGCATCGCTCCCAGTACGCTACCGGCTATCATGGATGCAGCCGTCATCACTTGCCCTTCCTGGAAAGTGTAGCGTTCCCTCATCAGTCCGATGCGCAGGTCAATGACTGCGGGGCCAGTCAAGACCTCCCGGAGTGACGCGTCCGTAAATGCAAACCGGATAACGAAACGTCCCCAATTGCTTTCTTCGTAGGCCCGTCGGATAAAGAAACGCATACCGAAGGAAAGCCTCAACGCGGGGTCTTCGATTTCTCCAAAGCTGGTCACGACGCGGCCGTGCATCTCGGCTACCAATTGCGTGGCGACGTCCGCGAACAAGTTCTCTGGCGCCGGAACATTGTTGTACACGGTGCCCCGAGCGACGCCGGCCGCTTGAGCCAGATCACTGATGCTGACTTGATGAGCGCCCTTTTCGGCGAACAGCCGCAACGCTGCCGCATAGATGCGTTTCAATGCGGGATTTCCAGATTCCATTCATCACCTTTTTGACATTGCGGGAAATTATTGGACATGAGTGTTCATAAATCAAGGTCACCGCTGGTGCATCGCACCATCATCTTCTGTTGAAATAATTGAACACTTAAGTATTATATTGATCACTAGTGTTCAATTTGTGGGGTAAAAATGTCCATTCTGCAGGGCAGAATAGATGTACATCATCATTTGATTCCGCCAGCGCTTTCTCAGACGTTCACGCGACTGGGGATCGAAAAGGTCGCGGGCGCTCCGCTGCCGGCCTGGAGCCCGCGCAAGTCCATTGACGTGATGGATGGCAACGGCATTCAAGTTGCGCTGCTGTCGGTCTCATCTCCAGGTACCTACTTCGGTGACATTGCAGCGGCTCGCACGCTCTCGCGGTCATGCAATGAATACGTGGCCGACGTAAAAAGTGCCAATCCTGGTCGCTTCGGGCATTTTGCGGTGCTGCCCATGCCCTTTACACAATGGGCATGTGAGGAAGCCATTTTTGCGCTCGACGTGCTGAAGGCCGAAGGCATTGTCTTGATGGGTAGCTCCGATGGCCGCTTCCTGGGGGATCCCAGCTTTGACGAGTTGATGGCGGAACTCGACCGACGGCAGGCAACTGTCTTTCTGCATCCGAATCTGCATGCAAGCAGTGAGCAACTGGGATTGGTGGCGCCAGGCTTTTTCATGGAATTTCTATGCGACACAACGCGCGCTGCACTCAATCTGATCTTCACCGGCACGATGGAACGCTATCCCGGTATCAAATGGATCCTGGCGCATGCGGGCGGCTTCTTGCCCTATATCGCCTGGCGGGCGTCGCTGGCCAACATGATTGCGGAACTCAGCGGAAAAATGCCACAGGGCGTGTTGACCTATTTGCGTCGCTTCTATTTCGATACTGCCTTGTCGCCGGCGGACTACTCCATGGCAGCACTGAAGCAACTGGTCGACCCTACCCACATACTCTTCGGTAGCGACTTCCCATTTGCGCCGGCCCCGGTGACGACGATGCAGAGCCAGACGCTTCAGCAATCGAGCATGTGGTCCGACGAAGTCAAATATGGAATCAATCGTGGTCATGCATTGAGTCTCTTCCCGCAATTCAGGCAGGCGGACGAAACGGTCGTGGCCTCACCGGTCTATCGACGCGAGTCCCTGGGGCACTACGTGCGACGTACGGCGGCACTTCCGCTTGGAATGCTGGCGAACCATCTACGCAACCGCTGAGGCATCGACGGTCGCGCCCAGGAGCAACGTGACCGGGCTGATCTGGATTCATCCAGGATCCTTGAATTAAAGCTTTTTGTACGAAAAGAGAGGTACGGGCCTCAGGCATCCGTAGGGATGCGGCTTGCCTGAATAAATGTCTGCCGGAGACACGGCGACAAACATAAATAAAGAGGAGACAAGCATGTTGAGAAATTCTTGTGTAGTGCGAATCGGACTGGTTGCTGCAGCGGTCCTGGAGTCCCACCTTGCCTTTGCATCAGGCTATCAGTTCGCCACCCAGAGTGCCCTGGACCAGGGCACATCCGGTGCTGGCGCCGCTGAAGCGGCGACCGCCTCGACTCTCTATTCCAATCCGGCAGGTCTGAGCAATGTTGACGGCACGAGTGCAACCATCAATTTCACCCGTGTCGCACCGCAGTCCGGCTTCAGTTTCGACACGGCACGTACAGGCAATCCCGCCACACCCACGAACGTTCCCTCCGCGAGCAATGGTGGCGATTTCGCCAAGAGCGTTCTCATCCCCACGGGTTACATCTCCAGGAGGCTCGATGAACGATACACGATCGGTCTTGGGGTGTTCGTACCGTATGGCGCCAAGGCCGCGTTCGACAATGATTTTGCGGGGAGATACTACACCCGCGCGACCGATATGAAATCCGTCAACATCAACCCGAGCATCGCCATCAAGCTCAATGACAGCAATAGCATCGGGTTCGGGATTTCCGCGCAGTACATGGATGCCTCCTTCGACAAGAACTTCAACATGCAGAGCATGGCGGTTGGGGCCTGCCTCTCCTCGTTGGGAGCAGCGTGCTCGGGGGCGACACTTGCAGCGGTCTCCAGTGCCTATGGCCCAATCAGCGATGCCACGGTGCATGTGACAGGCAGCGACTGGGGGATGGGCTATAACCTCGGCTACATGTACCAGCCTGACCGGGATACGCGCATTGGTCTGGCCTACCGTTCCAGGATCACGCAAAAACTCACCGGGACTGCCGCATTCAGCGTACCGAATTTGCCAACGGCAGGCGCTCTGGCGAGCTTGAGCGCCGGCATGCAAGCCGCACTGGTATCCGCGGGGGCGACCGTGGCCGTGACTACCCCGGCGACCCTGTCGCTGCATGGATATAAGCACTTCAAGGGCCCCTGGGCCATCATGGGCGATATTACCTGGACGAGTCACAGCGACCTGCAGACGCTCAGCATCAAGAGCCCCACCTCGACCGATCCAAATCGCAACATCACCTACTCCACCAAATGGGGCAATGCCTACAAGTTCTCCGTAGGCGCGAGCTACGACGTCAGTGACCGGTTCACCGTCCGCGGCGGCTACATGTATGACAAATCTCCCGTCCCAGGTGCTGACTACGCCCTGACGACCATGCCGGACGCTGATCGTCAGTGGTTTTCGATCGGTGCCACCTACAAGCTGAGTGAAAACAATAGCGTGGATGTCGCCTACAGCTATATCAAATTGAAACCCGCTTCGATCAATCGTACTGACGATGACTACATTGCCTCAAATGGCACGCCAGGTGTTCTTGTTGGCCAGTATTCGAGCAGGGCGCAGGTGTTCGGAATTCAATACAACCATAAATTTTGACTCCATATGAAATCAGAGCAAGCAGGCCTCATGAACAGCGCCTCAGGCGATTGTGTTGCGCGATCACGCTACGTGCAGGTAGCGCACCGCTCCATCCATGTGAGCGAATGCGGCCAGGGGCATCCCCTGCTGCTGTTGCACGGAGGTGGCCCCGGAGCATCCGGCTTGTCCAACTACGGGCGCAATTACCAGGCACTGGCCAGGAACTTTCGGGTCATCGTGGCAGATATGCCGGGTTACGGAAAATCAAGCAAGGGAATCAGTCGCAGCGATCCGTTCGGCGATCTCGCCACCAGCATGCTGGCGTTGCTTGAGGCACTGGATTGTCCGCAGGCGCACGTGGTAGGCAACTCACTGGGTGGGGCGTGTGGTCTGCGCATGGCGCTGGAGGCACCGGAGAGAATAAGTGCCCTGGTGCTGATGGGGCCGGGGGGAATCAATACCACCCGCAGCCTGCCCACAAAAGGCTTGAATCTCCTGTTGAACTACTACGCCGGAAAAGGCCCCAGCCGTGAAAAGATCACGCGATTTCTACGTGAATACCTGGTCTACGATGGCAGCACAGTCAGTGACGCAGCCATCGAGGAACGCTACCAGGCAAGTATCGATGCCCAGGTCATGGCAGCGCCTCCCTTGCGCCGGCCCAATGGCCTGCGGTCGGCGCTGCGCATGGATTTGACGCGCGACCGGCGTCTACGGCACCTGGATACTCCCACGCTGGTACTTTGGGGGGCAGATGACAAGGTCAATCGTCCCAGCGGCGGCATGACACTGAAATGCGCAATGCCCAACTGCGACCTATACCTGTTTTCCCGTACCGGGCACTGGGTTCAATGGGAACGCGCCGAAATGTTCAATGCCGTCGTGAGCAGTTACCTGCTGCAACATAGCCCGTCCAAGGCCGGCCATGAGAATTGACGCGGCTGCTGTTGATCGCATGGATCTGTTCGGTGCCAGCAGCATGGGTTACGTGATGATCGAGTCTGAACACCTTGAGCGGTGGCGTGAGCTGATGCAGAAGGGATTGGGCATGCATCTGTCCGATGACGGGTCGGACATGCTGGCATTGCGCGTTGATGCTCATCGCCGGCGCATCGTGATACGACGTGGTCCGGCCGAGGATGTCGTTGCCATCGGTTGGCAATTGCGCGACACGAAGGCGCTCGAAGAAGTACGGGCACGGCTCTGTCGATGCGCCATCGCATTGGAGCGTGGCAGTCATCAGGAGGCGATGCAACGTTCCGTCGGTGCATTCTGGCGCCTGGTGGGTCCCAAGGAAATGGCCATTGAATTGTTCATCGAAGCCGATCTCTCCACGCAGCCATTGGCGATGCTCAATCCGGGCTTTGTCACCGGGGCATCGGGACTCGGCCACGTTGCCATCACCAGCCGTCGCCCGGTGCAAATGCGCTCGTTCTGGGAGGAATTCTTCGATGCGCGCTATAGCGACACGATCGATGAGCGAATTGCCGGCGTGGACCTGCGTGTCGAATTCCTGAGAGTGAACGAACGGCACCATTCCATTGCCATCGCCAATGTGAGGACCTTGCCGATTGATCCGATCCGGACTTGCATACAGCACGTGAGCTTCCTGACGACCACGTTGGACGGTCTGACGGAGGCCTTGCAGAGGTGCCGGTCACTGGGCTTCGACATCGCTCATGAGATTGGCCAACATCCGAATGACAGGGAAATCTCGTTCTACGTCATGACGCCATCGGGTTTCGAAATAGAGCTGGGCTACAACGCCCTGACTGTCGATGAAGCCACATGGAAACCCGCGCAGCATCAGGGCATAAGTCTGTGGGGACATCGCCCCGAGAAATCCGGATGGAAGGCCATCTTGTGGGGAAATGCTCTTAACTTCCTGCGAGGGCTGCAGTCACTTCGCAAGCGTGAATACTGTCCAATCGAAGAAGCCGGAAAGGCAGAAAATGAAAAAAACTGATTTCGATGTCGCCATCGTCGGCCTTGGGCCGACCGGATCTGTTTTGGCGCACCTGCTGGGAATGCGGGGAATCTCTGTACTGGTCCTGGAGAAAGAGCCCACGTTCTATGGGAATGCCCGTGCAGTCTATACCGATGATGAGTGCATGCGCATCTTCCAGTCCATGCATGTTGCCGACCAGCTCGGAGAAGACATGCAGCGAGATACGATGGTGCAACTGGTATTGGCCAACGGCCGCAAGCTGATGCAATACTGGTCGCCAGATCGGTCCAATGGCTGGCCGGTGTCCAATTTCCTTTACCAGCCTGCATTGGAAACAAAGCTCGCCGAGCTTCTCTCTCGTTACCCGCACGTCAAGGTCATGCGCGCAAGAGAAGTGACTGACTTTGATCAAGATGAACTCGGCGTGAGCGTGACGCACAAGGAAAGTTCCGGCGTCGCGATGGATGGCAGTGATCATCTGCGCACCGGGAACGAGGGGCAGGAAGACCTGCAGACGATACGCGTGAGCTATCTGGTCGGTGCCGATGGCGGGCGCAGTACCGTACGCGAAAAACTCGGTATTGGCATGGCGGGAAAGAAATTTCCCCAGCCATGGCTGGTGGTCGATCTGGAGGTCAAGGAGGGAACGAACGCCCTGCGTCATCAGCCTTATTTTCAGTTCGTGTGCGATCCCCATTGCCCCACGGTGAACTGCACGCAACCTTATCCCTATCATCGCTTTGAATTCATGATGATGCGAGGGCAGACCAAGACGGAAATGGAAGATGACGAAACAATCCGTCGATTGATCTCCCGCTATGTCGATCCGGATTCTTTCGACATCAGGCGAAAACTGGTCTACACCTTCAATGCATTGGTTGCACACGAATGGAGGAAAGGACGAGTCCTGCTGGCTGGCGACGCCGCCCATATGACGCCGCAATTCATTGGGCAAGGGATGAGTGCCGGTATCCGCGATGCAGCCAATCTGGCCTGGAAACTGGCTGCGGTGTTGCAAGGTAACGCCGGGGAGCAGTTGCTGGAGAGCTATCGCAGCGAACGCAGTCCCCATGTCAGATCGATGATACGGCTTGCGGTCATGATCAAGGACGCCGTTTCCATCTCGAATCCCGTCTTGGGTTTTCTTCGCAATCTATCCCTGTATGTCGGAACACGCATGCCGGGGTTCTCACGCTATATGCGTCAAGGTGGCCCCAAGCCAAAGCCGCGCTACAAGCGCGGTAGCTATCTTGGCCTGGACCGGGGCTGGCGCAGAGCGGGCGCGGGAACCCTTGTTCCACAGCCGCTGGTCCGCAATTTTGACGGGAAGGAATTCCGGCTGGATGACGTCATCGGAAATGGCTTTTCGATCATCGCACTGAATGGAAATCCCTATGCACAGATCTCATCCGAATCGATCGAATTTCTCGACAGGAATACGACGACATACGTTTCGCTGTATCCGCTGGGTGGACGCCCGCAAGGCCAGTTGGTCAATGAACATGTCGGTGACGTACTGGAATTGGAAGACATCAATGGCCTGATGATTCAATGGTTTAGACGATCCGGCTTTGTTGGCAAGGCCGTTGCAATAGTACGTCCAGATCGGTTTGCCTTCGCCGTCGTGAGGCCGGACGAGATCGAGATGGCCGTCAATGCCCTGCGCAAACAGATGCTTGGTGAGGGTGGGAGACTTCGTGGCACGCAAGGTGCCCACGATAGCCAATATCATGGAAGGAGGCAGCCATGACGCTGCAAGCGACCATTGATGATCGTATTCGCGGCGCCGCCCTCGCCCTGCGCAATGCCAGGGAGTCCCGACGCCCATGTCCACGCATCTCTGATGCATTCGGCATCCGATCCGCGCAAGAAGCCTATCTGGTTCAGGAATTGAATACCCAACGCGCCCTGCAGCAGGGGAGGCGATTGTCCGGGCGGAAAATCGGTCTGACATCACTGGCGGTGCAGCAACAGCTGGGCGTGGACCAGCCGGACTTTGGCATGTTGTTCGTGGACATGGAAATCAAGGAGGGGGGAGGGATTTCCATGTCCCGGCTGATTCAACCAAAGGTGGAGGGTGAAATCGCATTCGTCCTTGGTCGGGATATCTTGTCCGAGGACGTCTCGATGACCGAGTTGGTGCATTCCATCGACTACCTGCTGCCGGCAATGGAGATTGTCGACTCTGCCATCGAGGGTTGGAATATTTCCCTCATCGATACGGTGGCAGACAACGCCTCCTCGGCCCTCTATGTCCTGGGCAAGCGCCCGATGACTCTTCGGGATATCGATCTCCAGACGGAAGGGATGATGCTCAGGAAGAATCAGCAAATCGTTTCCACGGGAACGGGCGCAGCCTGTCTTGGTAATCCCCTAAATGCCTGCCTTTGGCTGGCAAGAACAATGGTTGCAGTGGGCAAGCCCTTGCTTGCTGGTGAGGTGCTGTTGTCAGGGGCCCTCGGACCGATGACGCCTGTTGCGTCCGGAGACGCATTGCATCTCAAGCTAAGCCGCTTGGGGGATGTCTCATGCCGGTTCACTTGAGTCACTGACGATCCCCTGCCAAGTCCAGTCGAGTGCGCGGGATGTGGCATTGACCTGATCGCAGTACCGACGCTGATCCGTGATGGAGTATTTTCGCAAAAAATATATATCTCAATATGTGAGATTTATATTCATATTTTGAGGTTGTAGTGGTGCTTTGCTAGCATGTGGCCATGCAATCGGATGTCCCGAGACACACGTTTTATCTGCATATGAAAAAAGGCATTGCCGGCCTGCATCCCCGCTTTCACCGCGCAAGAATGCCTCGCGATTCACTACCACCCAGGAGATAAGCATCGTGCAAGACAGCGAGAAAATTGGCGTAGCCATCATCGGATCCGGCAATATCGGAACCGACCTGATGATCAAGATCCTCCGGCATGGAAAGGCCCTGAAAATGGTCGCCATGGTCGGCATCGATCCAAAGTCCGAGGGACTTGAGCGCGCAAGGCGCATGGGCGTGGAGACGACGTCGGACGGCCTTGAAGGTCTGTTGCGGCTGCCTGCATTCAACGATATCCGTATCGTCTTCGATGCCACTTCAGCAGGGGCGCATCAGCATCACAATGAAGTTCTTCAGGCGCATGGCGTGCGCGTCATCGATCTCACGCCCGCCGCCATTGGCCCGTACGTCATCCCCTCCATCAACCTGGATGCCGAGTTGGCAGCACCCAATATCAACATGGTGACTTGCGGTGGTCAGGCCACGATTCCCATCGTGGCCGCCGTCAATCGCATCACCAAAGTGCATTACGCCGAAATCATCGCTTCCATCTCCAGCAAATCGGCCGGCCCCGGGACGAGGGCCAATATCGATGAATTCACCGAGACCACCTCGCGCGCCATTGAAGTCCTTGGCGGAGCTGAAAAAGGGAAAGCCATCATCATCCTGAATCCGGCCGAACCGCCACTGATCATGCGCGACACCGTATTCACGCTCACCGATCTGTCGCACAAGGAGTCGATCGAGGACAGCATCATGCTGATGATCGAGAAGGTTCGAAGCTATGTACCCGGCTATCGGCTCAAACAGCGGGTCCAGTTCGATGAAATCGATGCGTCGACGCCGATGAACGTACCAGGACTGGGATTGCGTTCCGGGCTGAAGACCTCGGTGTATCTGGAGGTGGAAGGTGCAGCCCATTACTTGCCGGCCTATGCCGGCAATCTGGACATCATGACGTCGGCAGCGATGGCCTGTGCAGAACGAGTGGCAGGCGCGCTGGCAGCAGTGGCCGCATAAGGGAGAGAGAAATGAACGAATCCAGGAAACTTTACATTTCGGACGTGACGCTGCGAGACGGCAGCCACGCTGTGCGCCACCAATACAGTATCGAGAATGTTCGGAAGATCGCGGCGGCGCTTGATCAGGCCGGTGTCGATTCCATCGAGGTGGCGCACGGCGACGGCTTGTCCGGCAGCAGCTTCAACTACGGATTTGGCGCACATGGCGACGTGTCATGGATCGCAGCCGCGGCCGAGTCGGTGCAGACGGCAAAGATTGCGACCTTGTTGATTCCCGGCATCGGGACAGTACATGATCTGCGCAACGCCTATGACGCGGGAGCGCGCGTGGTACGCGTGGCGACACATTGCACCGAAGCGGATGTGTCGCGCCAGCACATCGCCGCTGCCCGTGAACTGGGGATGGACAGCGTCGGCTTCCTGATGATGAGCCACCTGACCACGCCGCAGGAGCTGGGCAAGCAAGCCAAGCTGATGGAGCAATACGGTGCAAGCTGCGTGTATGTGGTCGACTCCGGCGGCGCCCTGACCATGGACGGTGTGCGCGACCGCTTCCGGGCACTGCGGGACGTGCTCAAGCCCGAGACGGAGCTGGGGATGCATGCACACCACAATCTCAGCCTGGGGGTGGCCAATTCCGTCGTGGCAGTGGAAGAAGGCTGCTATCGCGTCGATGCCAGTCTTGCGGGGATGGGGGCAGGTGCAGGCAACGCCCCCCTGGAAGTGTTCATCGCGGTTGCCGAGCGGATGGGCTGGAACCATGGCTGCGACCTGTTCGCTCTGATGAATGCGGCCGATGACATTGTGCGCCCTCTGCAGGACCGGCCAGTACGTGTGGACCGCGAAACACTGGCGCTTGGTTATGCCGGTGTCTATTCGAGCTTCCTGCGTCATGCCGAGGCGGCCAGCCGGAAATATGGCGTCAATGCCGTCGACATCCTGGTTGAGCTTGGCCGCCGGAGAATGGTGGGCGGGCAGGAAGACATGATCGTTGACGTGGCGCTCGACCTGGCCCGCTGATCGGTCAGGACAATAAAAAAACGCGGGCGGCCCTGGCCGAACCGCGTCCCGCGCATGCACCTGCGCCTCAAATGAAAAATACAAGACTAGGGACATATGGAGACTCTCATCGTATTGGCCGCGCTGGCCTTTCTCGTGCTGATGGCCTATCGCGGCTTCAGCGTCATCATCTTCGCACCGCTGGCGGCACTGGCCGCAGTCCTGCTGACGGAGCCGGCGGCGATCGCCCCGGTGTACTCGGCCATCTTCATGGAAAAGATGGTGGTGTTCATCAAATCGTTCTTCCCGGTCTTCCTGTTGGGGGCCTTGTTCGGCAAGGTCATTGAAATGTCCGGCAACGCCAGGGCGATCAGTGCCTCGGTGATTCGCCTGGTCGGAGAAAAACGCGCAATGCTTGTGATCGTCATCGTGTGTGCATTGCTCACCTATGGTGGCGTGTCGCTTAACGTGGTGGTCTTCGCGGTCTATCCGTTTGCGGCGGAGATGTTTCGCCAGGGCCATATTCCCAAGCGCCTGATCCCGGGCACCATTGCACTGGGTGCATTCACCTTCACGATGGATTCCTTCCCGGGTAGCCCGCAGGTACAGAACATCATCCCTACCACGTTCTTCAAGACCGATACCTGGGCGGCACCGTGGCTGGGCTTCATCGGTGGCATCGCCATCTTCATCGCCGGCATGCTGTACCTGGAGAGCCGTCGGCGCGCCGCGATAGCAAGGCAGGAAGGGTATGGTAGCGGCCATATCAATGAGCCGGCAGAGTTCGGTCTGGCCGGTGCGCTGCCGCATCCGCTGGTGGCCTTGCTGCCGCTGGTGCTGGTGTGCGTTCTGAACTACGTGTTCGGTAAATGGATCCCCATCTGGTACGGCGCTGGCCAATATCAGATCGGACTGGCCGGCCTGAAAGCGCCGATGGTGGTCGACGTGGCGCAGGCCGCACCGGTTTGGGGTGTCGAAGCCGCATTGCTGGTGGGGATCGCTACGGTCATGATCAGCAGCTGGCGCACGGTCATCGGCAAGTTTGCCGAAGGCAGCAAGCAGGCAGTCAGCGGGGCGATGCTGGCTGCCGTGAATAGCGCATCCGAGTTCGGATTCGGTGCAGTAGTGGCGGCATTGCCGGGTTTTGTCATCGCGGCCAAGGCATTGCAGGCGATTCCCAATCCATTGATCAATGAAGCGGTGTCGATCACGACACTCGCAGCATTGACGGGATCGGCAATCGGTGGCCTCAGCATTGCCCTGGGCGCCATGGCGGACAACTTCATTGCGGCCGCTCATGCGGCGAATATTCCGCTGGAAGTTTTCCACCGTATCGCTTCCATGGCCAGCGGTGGCATGGATACCTTGCCGCACAATGGCGCCGTGATTACCTTGCTCACGGTAACCGGTCTGAGTCATCGGCAATCCTACAAGGATATCTTTGCGATCACCATCATCAAGACCATCGCTTGTGCCTTCGTCATTGCCCTGTTCTTCATGACCGGAATAGTCTGACGCCCTGCATCCCGGGCTTCTGGCGCCCCTTCTGTCGTCGAGCGATCGGCGTTAAGGTTGGGGCGCTGGCATGACTCTGGCAAAATGTCGGAAATTCACCCGACGACTTCCTCATGGCAGCCCCTGAAAAACCATCCCGTACCCTTGCCAGCCAGACTCTCTTCAGGGGGCTGGATATCATTGACGCCGTTGCAGAGGGGGTCGTCACCGTCGCCACCATCAGTGCGCGCACTGGTATCAGCCCCAGCACGACACATCGTCTGGCCTCTGCGCTGGTACAGATCCGCTACCTCAAGTTCGAGCCCCGCAAGGGCTACAGCCTGGGCAGCAAGCTGATCGAACTGGGCTTCCAGGCACATGAGGAGAGTGATCTTCTGGGCGTGGCACGTCCGATTCTCGAGACGCTGTCGGCGCAGACCCTGGATACGGTTCATCTCGCCGCACTGGAAGATGGCGCCGTGATCTACCTCGACAAGCTGCCTGGTCAACGTACCGTGCGTGTCAGCTCTCGCGTTGGTGGGCGCAAACCGGTAGCAACGACTGGCGTGGGAAAGGCATTGCTGCTGGATAGATCGGAAGAGCAATGGAAAGAGCAGTTCCAGCTCGATCGGGAGTATCTGGGCAAACTGTCCTGGACCGCCTGGCTGAAGTTGATGCGTGCCTACGCCAAATCGGGATATGCATTCGATCTCGGAGAAGATGAACCGGTAGTGCGGTGTGTCGCAGCCCCAATTCGTGATGTCAGTGGCGACATCATTGCCGCCATCAGCGTCTCCAGTGCCGTCGAGTACATGGATCCGGCACGCATGCAGACACTGATTCCCATCGTGGTCAAGGCAGCGCAGAAGATCAGCGCTGAAATTGGCGGTGGACGGACCAGCCCTCCTGCTCAAACAGGCTTTCTCCGTGAGCTGAAAAAACGGAGAGGCTAGGCACCTCTCCGCTTTCTGGGATGCCGGATCGGGTATCCCTCACCTGCTCGTCAGTGTGCAAGGAAGTCCAGGACCATGCGATTGAACTTATCCGCATGTTCCCACTGCGCCCAGTGACCACAACGGCCGAAGATGTGCATCTCGGCATGTTGCAGGCCTGCCACCAGTCGAAGCCCCGAATCCAGGGGGACGAAGCGATCATCCCTGCCCCAGATGACCAGGGTGGGTGAGGCAATCTCACTCAGGCGATGTCCATAGTCGGGGAACTGCCGGGGATTGGCCGAGAGGCTCTTGACGAAGTTCTCCAGATGGTCCGGGCGCGAGAGGAGATTGTTCAGGCGAGTCTGGATGAGATCATCGGTGAGGCTGCTGGCGTCATAGACGAAGACGTTGAGCATCTTCTTCAGGTTCTCCATCGTAGGCTCACGATAGACGGCCTGCAACAGCTTGATCCCCTCGGTTGGCATCGGAACGAAGGGGCTATGTCCGCCCGTTCCTCCTCCCATCAACACCAGTTTCCCGGTGCGATCAGGATTGGCGAGGGTAAAGGCGACTGCCGTGTGTCCTCCCATGGAATTGCCGATCAGATCGGCCTTCTGGATATCCAGTGTATCCAGCAGCCCCTTGAGAGCACGCGCATTGAGGTCGGAACGCGAACCGGTACAGACCACGGAATCACTTGCTCCCCAGCCGGGAAGGTCGGGGAGCAGCACGCGGTAGCCTGCTTCGACAAACGCCTGTACGTTGGCGTTGAAGTTGGACCATCCGCTGGCCCCTGCGCCAGAACCGTGCAGCATCACGACGGCGCCATTGCCTTGACCGGCTTGGTGGTAGTGGAGACGGAGCTCCTTGCCGCCCTCGATATATGTGAAAAAATGGCTGCTCATAGCAGGGCTATTCTGAATCGTGCTCATAGGAATCCTTCATTCAAATGGATTTGCTGTTGAAAGCGCGGGAAGGCTGCATGGACCCGCGCGAAAAATTGCTCAGCAACATCAGTGCGCTGATCGCTGCAATGGCAATGACAGGGATGCTGGCCATGACCAGCATCGTCGGGCTCTGTCCCAGAGCGAGAAGCTGACCTGCGATCAAGGGGCCCACGATGGAACCGACGCGGCCGACTGCGATTGCTGCGCCCACACCGGTGCCACGGATGTGAGTGGGATAGGCTGCGCCAGCCAGCGCGTACAGGGCGGACTGTGTCCCGACCAGGAACATTCCGGCCAGTAGTCCTCCCACCGCGGTCGAGCTGCTGCCAGTGGCCGCTGCAAGGACGCAAAGGGAAGCCGCCAGGCCGACGTACATGCCGATGACCGTAGGCTTGCGCCCAATGCGGTCCAGGAGACTGGCGATTCCCACGGCGCCGAGCGAGCCGCCGATGTTGAACAACATCTGCACCTGCCCAGCCTGCATCGGCGACAAGCCGCGATTCATCACCATCGAGGGCAGCCAGTTCATCAGGAAATAGAGAACGATCAGCGTTCCCAGATAGCTGATCCAAAGCGCGATTGTCGTGGCTGCACGTCCGCCCCGCCAGAGCGCGGTGCTTACGCTGGTCGCGGAAACATCGTCCTTCATCCTGGCCTGGGCGCGAAAGTCGACGGTCTCCTGCAGGAACACGGCCAGCAAAGGCAGTATCAGTAGGGGGCCCAGACCGCCGACATAGAAGATATGGCGCCACTCGCTTGCCCCGGGGCTGAGGATGCCGATGGCGGCAGCAAAAGCCGCGCCGAGCGGAACGCCGCAGTACATGGCGCCAACGGCAGCGCTTCTGCGTTTAGGTGTCGCTGCTTCCGCGCAAAGGGCAATCAGGTTGGGCATGGCGGCGCCCAGGCCAAGGCCGGTCAGGAAGCGCGCGGCCAACAGGCTGTGTAAATCCCAGGCCAGGGTGGTCACCATGGAGAAAATGCCGAAGACCGCGACGGACAGGACCAGCACGCGCTTCCGGCCGATGCGGTCCGCCAGCCTTCCGCCGATGGCTGCACCGGGTAGCAGACCGAATGCGCCGATGCTGAAGGCCCATCCCAACTGGGCGACCGCCAATTGCAGCTCCTTGCTCATGCGAGGGGCCGCAACACCGGTAGATTGCAGATCGAGGCCTTCCAGTAGTGCTACCAAAAAACATAGGCCGATGGTGATAGGCCCGACCTTCTGTGGTTCGTGACCAGTGTCTGTATTCATTTTCCGTCTCCGTTGTCGTTATTCAATGTGTCTTCCAACAAATTGATGGATACGCTCTTGTCGGCGTGTCCTTTTGATTGCTACTTGTTCGTGTTGCCTGTGCCGGGTGTGCTTGACGGCAAGCGTCCTTGGGAGCGGCTGCCGCAGGCAATGTCACCCATGCGTCGTGCGTCGCACTGGTGGGGCCTCCGTTTCTGTTCGATGGAATCGAGATGGATTGCAGGCGCGCGAGCTAGTCACTGAAGACGGCACGTACGCTACCCAGGCCATCGATGTGTGCCACATAGGTTCCTGGTTCAGTGACCGCCACCATGGGGCCGAGCGCTCCGGTCAGGACGATGTCGCCAGCACGCAGAGGCGTGCCGAGCTGTACCATGCGATCGGCCAGCCAGACTGCAGCATTCAGGGGATTTCCAAGGCAAGCCGAGCCGGTACCGCGCGAGACTACTTCGTCTTCTTTCTTCATTTGCATGGTGCATGCGGAAAGATCGAGTTCGCTGAGCGGAACGGGGCGACTTCCCAGTACGAACATGGCGCTGGATGCGTTGTCCGCGACCGTATCGGTAAATCTGATATCCCAGTCGCGCACGCGACTGTCCACTACCTCTATGGCTGCCACGGCATAGGCGGTGGCCTCCATGATGTCGGCAAAGGTATGTCTGCTGGCACTCAAGTCTTGCTTGAGCACGAGCGCAATTTCGGCTTCCACCTTCGGCTGGATCAGCGAGGACAGGCGCAACGGCTGATTGTCGCCATAGGCCATCGTCGCAAACAATGTGCCGAAATCGGGTTGATCCACGCCCAGTTGCCTCTGCACCGCCATCGAGGTCAGACCGATCTTGCGGCCGACGATACGTTCTCCTGCCGCGCGGCGCAGATCCACATTCGCCTGCTGTACTGCATAAGCAATGGCTGCATCGGTCTGTCCGATGTCATTACGCAAGGGTGCCACGGGAACGCGCTCGCGCTCGGCCTCACGCAGGAGGACCGCGAGCTTTTTGATCAGGTCTTGATTGGACATGTGTGCTTCCTTATCGCTGTGTATGGCCATACATCTGGCCGAATCCGGCAATCCACTCGGGAATGGGGCGGTAATAGGTGATTTCCGATTGGTAGGGACCGCTGGCGGCAAGCGCTCCAAAGGCCGCGATCCAGGTACGGATCTCATGCGCGGACTTGCCGCCATCGCGCTCGATCGCGGCGTTTGTGAAGCCATCCAGCGCGCTTATTTCTCCGCTCTGAAGCAAGGCGAGGAAATGCTGGTCCCAGGCGGGATTGAGTGGGTGCAGCTGGCTATCTCCTGCCGCAAAGGCTTTTGCCGCAGCGATCGTGCGTGACTGGCGGGCGTCGCGTGATGCCGGTGTCGGATTGCGCCCGGCAATCAGGCGCTCCGCCACGATCTCGTCAGCACCAGCAATCTGCGGTACGGGGGGCTCGTGCGAGATTCCACCGGAGCCAATCAATAGGACACGCTTGTCGATACGTGCGAGATAGCGCCCGATAGCATCCCCCAGCAAGCGGGAGCGGCGGCATGTGGCCATGGGCGGTGCGACCGAATTGATGAATACCGGTACTACGGGATAGCGGGAGATTGCCCCCGTCAGGACGTCGAGAGCCTGTGCACATCCATGGTCGACCAGCATGCGATAGGAAACCGCCACATCGATATCTGCCGCCAGCGAGGCATCGGCCAGGGCCAGTGCGGCATCACTATCGACCGGCAATGGGCCGGCGGGGCTATTGAAGTCGCCCACTGACGTCGCGTGCACGCCGATGCAGAATTGCGGCATGAGGTCATAGAAGAACCCGTTGTAGTGGTCGGGCGCAAAGATGATCACCAGCTCCGGATCAAATGCCTGTATGCGAGAGCGTGCGGCATGCTGTATCGCTTCAATCTCGCGTAACACGCTGGGAGCGGGATCAACGTAGCCGTGCAGTGGCGTGTGCGAGATGCATTCAAGATGTACGGTCGCCATTCACACCTCCGCCGCGATCGTCATGTCGACTGGATCTTTGCTGCGATCCCGTTGCGCAACCAGCTCGGGATCCGGCATCGACAGCTTCTGGCTCAGACGCTGGATCGTTTCCGAAATGCGTTGTGGACTGCACAAGGCTGCGACGAATCGGTCGGGGCGCAGAACGATGACTGATTCGGGTACCGCGGCAAACCAGTCCTTGAGCCGGCCGTCGACATCCCCAAGGGCCATGGCCTCATCGGGGACATCGTCATGGAACTGCAACTGGCAATCGGGTTTGACGATGACAAAGCAGCCGCCGAGTTTCTTCCAGAGGGCACGCGCGCTGTCGGACATGCCGAAGGTCGGGTTCGCGCCCCAGGCGACGATGGCAAACCGGTTGCCAATCGCATCGTCCAGACGAACGACCTTGCCGTCTTGCAGCCTGACCTTGGGTTGAATGAACATGCGCCCCACTGGCGTCGATGCCGATGGGTCACGACCGTATGCCAGGCGTCCGATCCACGATGCACGGTTCTCGCTCATCAGGCCGAGCAGTCGACCTGGTGCGCTGTGCCCGGATCGTGCCAGCAAGCGTGCGATCATGCCGTTTTTCCTGGGGGTGGCAGAGGAGAGAACGCCGCCTTGCTCATATCGGGGCATGGGCTTGAAACGCATTTCGACCACGTAGCGTTTGAGGGAAGGTATTACCTTGAATGCACTCACCAGGCGATCACGGGCCCACGACCCGAGGCGGCTGGTCGGCGCAAAGATGTCGCCCGCCACTTCCGACAAGTGGATCATCGAACGCGCATGCGCACGCCGCTCCATCGTGTAGGTATCCAGCAAGCCGTCTGCTGCCTGGCCTTTCATGACTGCAACCAGCTTCCAGCCAAGATTGCTGGCGTCGCGGATGCCGCTGTTGTATCCCTGGCCCTGCCAGACGGGCATGATGTGGGCAGCATCACCGGCCAGGAAGACACGCTTGACCCGAAAGGTCTGGGCCAGGCGTGCATTGTGCGTATAGACGCGCTTGCGGATGTAATCGACTTTTTCCGGATCGGCCACGACGTGGCGCATCAGGGCAGCCATATTGTCCGGCCTGGACAACTCTTCCTCCGTTTCGCCGGGCATGACCATGAATTCGAAACGCCTGATGCCGTGCGGGAGTGCGGCCGATACATACGGACGTTTGGCATCGCAATGCAAGTAAAGATGCGGCGAGCCGATCGGATCATTGCGTACATCCACGACGATCCACTGGTTGGGCTTGGTTCTTCCTTCGAAGGGCACGTTCAGTGCACGGCGAACCGCACTGTTGCCACCGTCGGCACCGACCATGTAGCTGGCGTGGACGGTTTTCCTGATGCCATCCGGTCCGCTCACTTCAAGACGTACACCCGCATCGTCCTGCGTGAATGTCGAGACCTCATGCCCCAGCAAGCTGGTCACATGCGAAAAGCGCTCCAGGCCCTGGTACAGGATCTTGTCGGCCAGTGGCTGGATAAATGCGTTGCGGCGCGGCCAGCCGAACTCGTCCGTCCTCGGTTCGATGGAGGCGAAACACTCGCCGCGCAAGGTAAAGCGCATCCAGTGATTCAGCGTTGTATGGGGAAGAAGCTTCTCGGCCAGGCCCACCGACTGGAAGACGCGGAAGGCCTCGTCGTCGAGTCCGATGGCGCGCGGATAATCGATGATCTCGGGCAGTTTCTCGATCAGCGTGACACGCACGCCCTGCAAACCGAGGATGTTGGCAAGCATCAAGCCGACCGGACCAGCACCGACAATGGCGATGTCCGTATGAAGTGATTGTGTGCGGTGTGAGGCGCAATCGTTGTCGATTGCGGGTTGGCTGCTAGGGCCCATGGACTGTCTCCGGAATGATTTGCGCGTTCTTTGTGATTGCGTTCTGCAGACAAGTTTAGGTGCGGTATATTTCTCGCTCAACAAAACACGAAGACTGTGCACTTGATGCACGTGATTGATTTATAAGGAGATTTTCTTGGCCATTTATACGAATGTGCGCGGTCTGGCCCGAGGGCTTCAGGTCTTGAAGGCGCTCAATTCCATGGAAGGCGGGCGAGCCACGAGCCAGGAAATCTCGGATCTCACCGGGCTTCACAGGACCACTGTGCGGCGATTGCTGGAAACGCTGATGGAAGAGGGATTCGTACGGAGAAGCAATTCCGATGACAGTTTTCGTCTCACGCTGGCGGTACGCTCACTCAGTGAAGGATTCACGGATGCAGAGCGCATTGCGACGGTGGCGCCGCCCATCATGGGGCGCTTGCTGCAGGCGGTGACCTGGCCATCTGATCTCACCACGCCGGATGGCGACGCAATGATCATTCGCGAAACGACCCACCGGTTTAGCCCGCTGTCCTTTCACCGCGCCATGGTAGGACGCCGCCTCCCGATGCTGCTGACCGCCGCCGGCCGGGCCTATTTCGCCAATTGTCCGGAGATGGAGCAGCATGAAATCCTCGAGTTGCTACGCTCTGGTTCTGGTGGAGAGGAACAGCAGGCGTTCGCGAGGAATGATTCCCTGGTGCGGGCGCTGATCAGGCGTGTGCGTGACGAGGGATTCGGTTCCAACAATGGAGACTGGGCGGCACAGGCAAAGATCGGATCGATTGCCGTTCCCGTATTTGCCGCGGGAAATCTGCGCGGCTGCCTGAATGTGGTGTATCTCACCCGCGCTGTCAGCCCCGCCGAGGCCAGGCGAAAATTCTTTCCTGAACTGCAACGTGCCGCTGCTGACATCGTTGTCGCGTTGCAGGATGATGCCGATTCATGAGTTGGCCAGCGCCTCAGTGTTGTACAGATCAGGCCCGTAGTCACTGGCTGATCCGCACAGCCCTCAGCCGATGACGTTGAAACTCCCTCCCATCTCTTCGTGCCCGCTGCCGCAGAAATTGTCGCAGAGAAAACCGAGATTGCCCGCACGGGGAAATGTCAGTGGTAGCCGGGTGATTTTCCCCGGCACGATATCGGTGCGGACATGCAAGTCAGGGACATTGAATCCATGGACGAAGTCCAGCGCCGTCAGCTCCAGAATGACCGACTCGCCCGGCTGGATGGAAATTTCATCCGGGGTGTACTGGAATTTTCTGGCCTCGATACGGATGATGCGGGGCGCGGCCTGTTCCTTGCCATCGTCGGCGGCATCCGCCAGCAGGCTGATGCCACATAGAACGGCGGCACCGCCGCCGCAGGCAGTGCGCAGGAACTGTCTTCTGCTGCTCATGATTGCCCCTGGGGCAGCGGAAATTCTTGCTGCAGATATTGGTGCTGGCGCGCATCCGCCTGCACCTCACGAAACCCCAGGCCCTTGCCGGGTGCCGCCGGATCCCAGGGCAATGGCGTGCGCCGCTCTTGTGATCCGGGCACCGGCAGCGGGAAGATCAAAGAGCGTGCAGCATGGTGTGAAATATGCGCAGTGCTGTGATGATGCTCCTGGTGGATATGTCCATAAAATACCGTGACATTGGCATAGGGCATCAACAGGGAAATCGCCTGATCGCCGTCACGGGTTGCCCAATCCCATTTCGGTTCGAGGTCAAACAGGGGGCGGTGCGTCAATACGACAATGCGTGCATCCCGATCCAGCTTGTCCAGCTCGCTCTTGAACCAGGCCAGCTGCTCGGTGCCAATCCTGGCACCGGGATCGGAGACGTTGTCGAGCACCAGGAAATGCACGCCCTTGTGCGTAAAACTATAGTGGGTCTTGCCGAAGAATTCCTTGAATGCGGCACCACGATCCAGCGCCGCATCGTGTTCACCGGGCATGAAGTAGACGGGGCCGGCTTTCAAGTCTGCGACGATGTCACGAAACTGCGCCATGCGCTCGCGTCGCTCCTTGGGGTCATCCGTGGTTTGTGTGAGATCACCCGTGAAGACAATAAACTCGGGCGCAATCGGCAAGGCGTTGACCGCGGCCACGGCCTTCTTCAGCGTGTTGGCAGCATCCGGATTGGCCGGGCCACTATAGCCCCAGTGTGAGTCCGACAACTGCACGAAATAGAAGTCCTCGGCACCTGCACTATCGGCTGCCAGTGCCGATCCGTAGAGGCCGGACATGAAGACAGCGCCGCCACCGGCAGCCGTCAGTTTCAGGAAATGTCGACGATTGATCATGTCATGCTCCTTGATAAGGGAATCGTTGCGGGGCTTACTTGTTCGCGGCGTTCGTGGCGCTGCCGGCGTGTTTCAGGTAGGCGATCAGATCGGCGCGATCCTGGGGGGACGCCACCAGAAAGCCCATCTTGTTACCCGGGATGAATTGCTCGGGATTGCGCAGCCATTGATCCAGGGTCTTCTCATTCCAGATCACCCTGGATGCCTTGAGTGCGTCCGAATACTCATAATCGGGAGCGCTCCCTGCCTTGCGGTTGAATACGCCCTGATGGGCCGGGCCGACTCCGTTGTAGGCAATCGAGTGGCAGCTGGCGCAGAGTTGTTGGTAAAGAACCTGGCCATGTACCTCAGGCGGCGCAGCCAATGCAGACACCGGCACCAGCACCAGCAGGGACGGGCACAAGAATGAAACCAGGCGTAGGGATAGGGAGAAAACACCACGCGGGAATAGAATGCCGTTCATGAAAATCACCTTTGCTTCCAGATTGAATGCAGCGCTACACCTTGCATAACTGGTCAAAGGTCCGGAATATTCCCGCAGCAGCCTTTTTTATTTAGATTTTTTTTTCCGCCGGCGGGAATAAACATCGCAGCAATCGCGTCTGTTAGAACAGTGCTGAATCAGCTAGAGGTGAGCATTTGACTCCTGACAAGAAAAACGACCGCTTTGAGCAATTGGCCCTGCCTCATCTGGATGCGGCGTATAGCCTGGCGCGCTGGCTGACGCGCGATGACTTTGCTGCGGAAGACCTGGTGCAGACCGCCTACATCAGGGCTTTCCGGTTTTTCGATCAATTCAGGGGAGACAATCCCCGTGCCTGGATCCTGACGATCGTGCGGCGCACGTTCTACACCTCGCTGCGCGAGCAACGTCAGGAACATGAGCACATCGATTTTGATGAGGCGATACACAGTGGCGGGGAGCAACAGAGCGGGGTTTCCGCTTTTGCCGCCGGCAATCATCCGGAAAACATCGTCACCGGCCGCGACATGCAGCGCATCATCAATGCCGGCCTGGACACGCTGCCCTGTATTTTCCGGGAGGTGGTGGTACTCAAGGACCTCGAAGACCTGTCCTACAAGGAAATCGCGGAAGTGGTCGAGGTACCTGTCGGGACGGTCATGTCGCGTCTGGCCCGTGGCCGAAAATTATTGGGCGAGTTTCTGCAAAAAAATGGTATTGGAGCTGGCGATGAACTGTGAAGAATGTCAACAACACCTGCAGGCCGCCCTGGATGGAGAACTCGACGCGGCGGCCAGCCGCATTCACGAGCAGCATCTTGCCTCCTGCGCCGTGTGCCAGACTGCGCAGGCCGAATTGCTAGGGGTACGGCGCCTGGTGCGCGCCCATGCCAGTCGCCACACCGCTTCGGCGGCGTTGCGTTTTCGCGTGGTGAGCGACATCGAGCAGGCCGCGCCGGCGGCGCCGGTTTCACCCGCCACCTCACCCCGGTCAGCGCTGGAACGGCTATTCGGATATCTGCGGCGCTGGCCGTGGGCGGGTATCAATTTGGGCTTTGCGACGACAGCCTCGGTGGCGTTCGCGGTGGTCTTCTCGTTGTACCTCCAGATGCCATCCGAACAGGACAGGAGCGATCAGGAAATTGTCGCCACGCATTTCCGTTCGTTACAGGTCGATCATCTGGCCGATGTGATCTCCACCGACAAGCATACGGTCAAGCCCTGGTTCAGCGGCAAGCTGGATTTTTCGCCGCCGGTAGTTGACCTGGCAAGCCAGGGCTTTGCGTTGATCGGTGGCCGGCTCGATTATTTCGATCAGCATGCGGCGGCCGCGATGGTGTACCGGCATGACAAACATCTGATCAATCTGTTTGTCTGGCCGGACCAGGTAGTCCGTGGTGGCAAGCTCAGGTCGATCCACGGCTTTCAACTGTTGCGCTGGTCAGATGGTGAAATGGCTTACGCCGTCATCTCGGACCTGAATGGCGCGGAGCTGCAGCAATTCCAGCAGCTGCTGGTAGCGCGCGTCAGTAGCGGCAACTAGGAATAACGGGCCGGAGATTTCGTGCACCGCCGTTAGCGGCAGCAAGGCCCGGTTTCGCAAGACAAAGGCCACCTCTCCGGGTGGCCTTTGCTTTTTCGATTGCATACCGTCGGTATGTTCGATGTTGATATTTAACAATAAAGTCTGTACAGATTTTGGCACAGCAACCCTTGCTAGAGCTAATTTAAGAAATTAGAAAAAATAGGCCAAAGTCTGTACAGAAAATAACTTATAAAACTTCATCAAGCAGTATTTTGAAGCGGCTCCATTTCGGTTATGAAATTCCAGTCGGCTAACGATCTCGGGTGAGATTCGGAATAAAAAGTGAGTCTTAATTCAATTTTTCATTCGGGCAAATCGATGCGAGATGAAGTGGCTGACTTATCTTGGGAACTGCTATTGCTGTGTCAGCAGTGAAATGGCTGTTGATTTGCTCGCAGATTTGACCCTCTCCATTTGACCCACCTTCCATTGCCTGCTGAAGGCAGCCACCCGGTCATACGACCCCTCATATCC